>NZ_CP156079.1:2259512-2565518 GCF_040892545.1 Paracidovorax avenae | reverse complement strand
AGGGGCTCCATCACCAGCCGGGCACGCTCTGCCGCGGGCGATGCGGCGGCCGTGGGCGCCGGCTTCAGCGCGCGGCTCGGCGGCCGGGACGCGGCTGAAGGCGCTGCCGCCGCTGCCTGGCGGCTGGCACGCGGCGCCGGGGCAGGCGCAGCGCCGGGAGCGGCCGCCCGGGGGCCCCGCCCGCCCATGCCCTGGGCGCCACCGGCGCCACCGGCGGCACCGGCCGCCGACCCCGCCGCGGAAGCTCCCGCTCCAGCCAGCCGGCCGATGTCCACCGGGCTGGACGGTGACGCCGCAGCCACCGCTTCGGGCAGTTGCGCGAGAAAGGTGTAGCGGCGGGTCACGCCGCCGCTGCAACCGGCGGAAACCGTCGCGGTGACGACCGGCTCGTCCGCCGTGATGTATGCACGCACGCGCACGGCCGGGTTGCGCCCGCCGGCGGCAGGAACCGGGGTGACCTGCACCTTGGAGTCCGGCACGGCCGTATCTCCGGACATCAGGCGCACCCGCACGCAGGAAGACTCGACATCGCCACCCGGATCGGGTTGCACGTCGAACACGAGGTCCACCGGCGCGCCCAGCACCACCGTGCCGTGGCTGGCGCCCAGCGACAGCGCCGATGCCCCCGTGGCCAGGGCGGAAAGACTCGCTCCGAGTATCGCGTTACTGATCTTCACAATAGTTGCATTCTTATTCGGTTCATTCTTGCACATAAAGCCGCCTGCTCCCTCACCGCCATAATCGCGCTCCATGACCAACCCCTTCCCTATCGTAGGCATCATAGGCACGGGCGCCATGGGCCAGGGCATCGCCCAGATGGCGGCGCAGGCCGGCAGCCAGGTGCTGCTGCTCGACAACCGGCCGGGCGCGGCCGACACCGCGCAACGCAACATTCAGCAGCAGTGGGAACGCCTTGCCGCCAAAGGCCGCATCTCGGGCGACGAGGCCACGGCGCTGGCCGGCCGGCTCGCTCCGGCCGCTGCACTGCAGGACCTCGCCGGGTGCCACCTCATCATAGAAGCGATCGTGGAGCGCCTGGACGCCAAACAGGCGCTTTTTAGCGAACTCGAACGCATCGTCCCGCAGGCGGCGGTGCTTGCGACCAACACTTCCTCGCTGTCCGTGACGGCCATCGGTGCGGCGCTGAAGCATCCGGAACGCCTGGCGGGCTTCCATTTCTTCAATCCCGTCCCGCTCATGAAGGTGGTGGAAGTCATCGCCGGCCTGAAGACCGACCCGGCGGTGTGCGACCGGCTCTCCGTTCTCGCCCGTGCCATGGGCCACACGCCGGTACGCGCGCAGGACACGCCCGGATTCATCGTCAACCACGCCGGGCGCGGATTCGGCACGGAAGCGCTGCGCATCGTCAGCGAGGGCGTGGCCGACTTCGCCACGGTGGACCGCATCCTGCGCGACCAGGTCGGGTTCCGCCTGGGCCCGTTCGAGCTGATGGACCTCACCGCGCTCGATGTCTCGCAGCCGGTCATGGAATCCGTTTATCGACAGTATTACGAGGAGCCCCGGTATCGCCCCAGCGCCCTCGCAGCCCAGCGGCTCGCCGCCGGCCTGCTCGGCCGCAAGACCGGCGAAGGCTTCTACCGCTACGTGGACGGGCAGGCGCAGGTGCCGGCCGAGCCGCCCGCGCCCACGGTCGCGGAGATCCCGCCCGTGTGGGTGTCGTCGCGCGCCGCGCGGCGGGCCGAGGTGTTCCAGCTGCTCAAGGACCTGGGCGCCCGGATCGAGACCGGCACCTCCCCGTCGCCGCAGGCGATCTCCCTCGTGGCACCGCTGGGCTTCGACGTCACCACCGTGGCCGTGGTCGAACGGCTGGACCCGGCGCGCACCATCGGCATCGACATGCTGGTGGAGGACGCCGCCACCCGCCGCCGCGTGCTGGCCACCAACCCGGCCACGCGCATCGACATCCGCGACGCCGCGCACGCCCTCTTCGCGCGCGACGGCAAGGCCGTGAGCGTGATCCGCGACAGCGGCGGTTTCGTGACGCAGCGCGTGGTGGCGACGATCGTGAACATCGCCAGCGACATCTGCCAGCAGGGCATCTGCAGCCCCGCCGACCTGGAATCGGCCGTCACGCTGGGCCTGGGCTATCCCCTGGGCCCGCTGGCCATGGGCAACCGCTGGGGGCCGGCGAACATGCTGGAAGTGCTGTTCAACCTGCAGACGGTGTATGGCGACCCGCGCTACCGTCCCAGCCCCTGGCTGCGCCGCCGCGGCGCGATCGGGCTGAGCCTGCTCCACGAAGAGGCCTGACGGCCGCCCCGCCCTTCCCTCCACCGCCCGCAGCCCGCAGCCCGGAATCCGCCCCATGCCCGCAAGACTCGAGAGCACCAGCCACGGCCAGACCCTCGTGCTGACCATCCACAACCCGGAGATGCGCAATGCGCTCGATCACGCCATCTACGCGGCCGGCGTGGAAGCGCTCAACGGCGCCGAGCGCACGGCCGAAGTGCGCTCGGTCGTCATCACCGGCGCCGGAGGGCACTTCTGCGCAGGGGGCGACCTGAAAGGCCTGCAGGCGCTCCGGCAGCAGGGCGCCGAGGCGCAGGGGCGTGCCGTGGAAGGGCTGCACCACTGGATCGAGGCCATCCGCACCTATCCCAAGCCGGTCATCGCCGCGGTGGAGGGCGCCGCCGCGGGTGCCGGATTCTCGCTGGCGCTGGCCTGCGACATGGTGGTGGCCGCGCGCGACGCCGTCTTCGTGATGGCCTACGCGGGCATCGGCCTGTCGCCGGATGGCGGGGCGAGCTGGAGCCTCGCGCAGGCGCTGCCGCGCCAGCTCGCCGCCGAACTGCTGCTGTGCGGCGAGCGCATCGGCGCGGAACGCCTGCATGCGCTGGGCGTGGTCAACCGGCTGGCGCGCCCCCAGGAGGCGCTGGCCTGCGCGCTCGCCCTGGCCGAGACGCTCAACGCCCGCGCGCCCAACGCCATCGCCGGCACCAAGGAACTGCTCTCGGAGGCGCCCATGCACACGCTCGCCCGGCAGCTCGAGAAAGAGCGCGACCAGTTCGTGCGCAACCTGCAGCACCCGAACGCCGGCGAAGGCATCGCCGCCTTCCTGGACAAGCGCACGCCGCGCTACCGCTGAGCGCGCCCCGGCCCGGCCCCATTGCCGTGGCTGTCGCCGCTGTCCCGCGCCGCACGGCGCGGGCACGCACAGACACGCGCGCGACATCCCCGGGCCCGCGGCCGCCGGGCGGCCCGGTCCCGCGGGCGACAATGCTCCCGCTTCCAGTCACGCAAAAGACAGACCATGGACGACCCCATTCTTACCATCGAAGAACGAGAGGCGATCAATACCGGTCGCTGGTTTTCCTCCCTTTCCCCTTCGCTGCGGCACGACATACTCCGATGCGCCTACGTCAAACGCTTCAAGGATGGCGGCCTGATCGCCGCCCGCGGCGATCCGCCCGAGGAGTGGATCGCCTGCGCGAAGGGTGCCGTGCGCGTGAGCTCCACGTCGATCTCCGGCAAGCAGATCACGCTGACATATGTCGAGCCGGGCATCTGGTTCGGCGACGTGTCGATCTTCGACGGGGACCGGCGCACGCACGATGCCTACGCGCACGGAGACACCACCATCCTCTGCGTGGCCAAGGCGGATTTCCGCAAGATCCTGGCCACGCACGTGGAGTTCTACGAAGCGATGCTGCGCCTGCATGCGCGGCGCATCCGCCAGCTCTACGGCCTGGTGGAAGACCTCAACACCCTGCCACTGCGCGCGCGCCTGGCCAAGCAGCTGCTGCACCTCGTGCGCAGCTACGGCATCCCCAGCCTGTCGCAGGGCGACGAGATCCGCATCGGCCTGCAGCTGGCGCAGGAAGAACTGGCGCAGCTGCTGGGCGCTTCGCGCCAGCGCGTGAACCAGGAACTGAAGGCCATGGAGCGCGAGGACGCCATCCGCATCGAGCCGGGCGGCCTCGTCGTGCGCGACCGTGACACCCTGATGCGCATCGCCGAAGCCGACCACTGACGCCGACCTCCCTGCCAACCACGCACCACCTGCCACGGAACCACCGCCCATGCCCTCTTACGAACACTTCACCGGCACCCGCCCCGTTTCCGAGCAGCATGCATTCGACACGGATGCCCTCTCGGCCTGGATGGCGGAGCATGTGGAAGGCTTCGAGGGCCCGCTGGCGGTGGAGATGTTCAAGGGCGGGCAGTCCAACCCCACCTTCAAGCTGAACACGCCGGCGCGCAGCTATGTGATGCGCGCCAAGCCCGGCCCGGTGGCCAAGCTTCTGCCCTCGGCCCATGCCGTAGAGCGCGAGTTCCAGGTGATGGGCGGGCTGGCCGGCACCGGCGTGCCGGTGCCGCGCATGTACGCGCTGTGCGAGGACGAATCCGTGATCGGGCGCGCCTTCTACATCATGGAGTTCCTGCAGGGCCGCGTGATGTGGGACCAGGCCCTGCCGGACATGGACCCTGCCGGGCGCGGGGCCATCTACGACGAGATGAACCGCGTGATCGCGGCACTGCACACCGTGCCCTTCGCCGAGCGCGGCCTCGCGGGCTACGGCAAGCCGGGCAACTACTTCGAGCGCCAGATCGGCCGCTGGAGCAAGCAGTACGTGGCGTCCATCACGCAGCCCATCGAGGCCATGGACCGGCTCATGGAATGGCTGCCCGCCCACATGCCCGCGAGCGCGCGCGACGAAAGCCGCGTCTCCATCGTGCACGGCGACTTCCGGCTCGACAACCTGATGTTCCACCCCACCGAGCCGCGCGTGATCGCGGTGCTCGACTGGGAGCTCTCCACCCTCGGGCATCCGCTCGCGGATTTCAGCTACCACTGCATGGCCTGGCACATCCCGCCCGGCATGTTCCGCGGCATCGGCGGCCTGGACCACGCCGCCCTGGGCATCCCCACCGAAGACGAATACATCCGCCGCTACTGCGAGCGCACCGGCTTCGGTACGCCCGAAGCGCTGCGCGCGGACTGGAACTTCTACCTCGCCTACAACCTGTTCCGCCTCGCCTCCATCCTGCAGGGCATCGCCAAGCGCGTGGAGGACGGCACCGCGTCCAGCGCGCAGGCGCGCGCCTCGGGCGAAGGCGCCCGGCCCCTGGCCGAGATGGCCTGGGGATTCGCGCAGCGCATGTAGGCGCCGGCAGGCACGCCCCGCTGTCCACCTTTTCCGCGCACCCGCGCGGCCCGATTTCAACCGGAGACACCGCGATGGATTTCGACTACTCCCCCAAGACCAAGGACCTGCAGGCGCGCCTGCTGAAGTTCATGGACGAGCACATCTACCCGTCCGAAGCTGCCTACACCGCGGAACTGGCCGCCAATACGGCCGCGGGCCGGCGCTGGACCGCACTCGAAACCATCGAGCAACTCAAGCCCAAGGCGCGCGCGGCCGGCCTCTGGAACCTGTTCCTGCCGGTGGATTCCGCCGCGGCATCGGGCTATGAAGGTGCCGGGCTCACCAACCAGGAATACGCGCCGCTCGCCGAGATCATGGGCCGCGTGCCCTGGGCCAGCGAGGTGTTCAACTGCTCCGCGCCCGACACCGGCAACATGGAAACCATCGCTCGCTACGGCAGCGAGGAGAACAAGGCCCGCTGGCTGCGCCCCCTGCTGGAAGGCGAGATCCGCTCGGCCTTCGCCATGACCGAGCCCGACGTGGCCTCCAGCGACGCGACCAACATCTCCACCCGCATCGAGCGCCAGGGCGACGAGTACGTCATCAACGGCCGCAAGTGGTGGATCTCCGGCGCGGCCGATCCGCGCTGCAAGGTCTTCATCACCATGGGCAAGAGCGACCCCGAAGCGCCCAAGCACTCGCAGCAGAGCATGGTCCTGGTGCCCGCGGACACGCCCGGCATCCGCATCCTGCGCCCGCTCAACGTGCTGGGCTACGACGATGCGCCCCACGGCCACGTCGAGATGGTGTTCGAGAACGTGCGCGTGCCGGCCAGCAACATCCTGCTGGGCGAAGGCCGCGGCTTCGAGATCGCCCAGGGCCGCCTGGGCCCCGGCCGCATCCACCACTGCATGCGCCTGATCGGCCTGGCCGAGCGCGCACTGGAGCTGATGTGCCGCCGTGCGTCCTCGCGCGTCGCCTTCGGCAAGACCGTGGCCCAGCAGACCGTGACGCAGGAGCGCATCGCCGAGGCCCGCTGCAAGATCGACATGGCCCGCCTGCTCACGCTCAAGGCCGCCTGGCTCATGGACGTGGCCGGCAACAAGGTCGCCAAGACCGAGATCGCGATGATCAAGGTGGTGGCCCCCAGCATGGCCTGCCAGGTGATCGACTGGGCCATGCAGGTGCACGGGGGCGGCGGCATGTGCGACGACTTCCCGCTCGCCTATGCCTATGCCGGCGCGCGCACCCTGCGCTTCGCGGACGGCCCGGACGAAGTGCACCGCAACGCCATCGCGAAGTGGGAGCTGGGCAAGTACTCGGCCTATGGGCGGGGGGCCGAGGTGCCGGTCACGCGCGGCTGCTGAGTTGACGCGCCAACGGTGGCTTTGTTACGCGGGCCGGGCTTCGGCCCGCAGCGCCGCCGCCAGCCGCTCCATGTCCGATTCGCGGGTGTAGAGGGCAGGCGCCACCCGCACGCACGGGCCCTGCGCCAGGCCCGTGCGCACCACCGTCAGCACGCCGTACCGGTCGCGCAACAGGGCCGCGAAGGCATTCGCCTGGGCCGCCGTGGCCATGCCCGGCATCCGCAGGGCGGTAATACCGCCGCTCATGCCCGGCTCGTCGGGCGTCAGGATCTGCACTCCCGGCAGCTTGCGCGCTTGCGCCACCCACAGGTCGCGCAGGTGGCGCAACCGCGCGGCCTTGGCCGGTATGCCGATCTGGCGGTGCAGGCGCAGCGCCGCGGGCAGCGCCAGCGTGGCCGCGAAATTCAAGGTGCCGGTATGCACCCGCGAGCGGATGTCGTCCTGCGGGTGGTCGCGATCGGCCAGCTGGGTGTCGATATCCGCAAGGCGCTCCCTGCGGATGTAGAGACAACCCAGCCCCAGCGGCGCGCCGATCCACTTGTGGAGGTTGAAGGCGATGAAATCGATGCCCAGCTCGCGCGGCTCGAACGCCACCTGTCCCCAGGAATGCGCCGCATCCAGCACCACATCCACCCCGCGCTGGCGCGCCATGGCGGCGATCTCGCGCACCGGCAGCACCAGCCCCGTGCGGTGGCTGACATGCGTGAGCAGCAACAGCCGCAACCGCGGATACGCCTCCAGCGCGCGGGCATACGCTTCGATCACGCCCTGCCGCGTGGCCGGCTCCGGCAGATCGATGCGTACCACCTGCACGCCCCGCCGCCGCGCCAGCGCATCCATGGCGTACTGCGCGGAGTCGTAATCCAGGTCCGCATAGAGCACCGTGTCGCCGGGCGACAGCCGCAGGTAGTTGCCGATGAGCAGCTGCAGCGCCTCGGTCGCGCCGCGCGTGAGCGCCACCTCGGCCACGTCGAACCCCGCCGCCGCGGCCACCGCCTCGCGCGCCGCCCGCCAGTCGGGCCCCATGCGGTTGCGCGCGTAATCGGTGTTCTCGCGGTTCACCCGCACCGTACACCGCAAATACTCCTCCAGCACCGGCCGCGCCATCGCGCCCCAATAGCCGTTCTCCAGGTTGGACAGGCGGGTGTCGATGTCGTAGAGGCTTCGCACGGCGTCCCAGTACGCGGTATCCGTGGCCACCGGGCCGCGGGGCGTGGGGAGTTCGGGCCAGTCGGCCGCCCGGCCTGCAGCGAGGCAGTCGAAAGAGGAGGAAGCCTGCGGGGCAGCCTGGGCTGGGGCGGCGGGAGTGGCGGCGCCCCAGGTCAGCAGCGGCGCAGCGACGGCGGCGCCCAGGAAGTGGCGGCGATGGGGATGGTGCGATGGCTCAGGCATGGCGGGCGAATGGAACAAAGGACATATCGCGCACTGGGCCAGTCAGTGAAACTCATCGGTCGGGCAGCGCGCAGGCATGGTTATGCCTGCGCCATGTGACAGGGACATCGGTGCTCGCAGGTGGCTGGCGCCGCTTCCGTGGGCAGTCAGATCACTTCGGACCAATCCATTCCCCGCAGGCGTGCGTCGGCCAGCAGCGACAATCCAGCCATGCAATCCACAGTACGCCTATTCATACGCGACTGAAGGCGCACGGTGGACGACCGTGGTCGGTCAGCGGATATCGACGTCCGCGATCGCTACCTGCGAACGTAGAGAAACTCGACACAGGCATCAACCACGTATGCAGCTTAATCAATCTCTAGATTTATATTGAAATCAACGAGAATTCGCAACATATCCAGCCCTATTTTCTCCCCTCCCGAAATCAACGTGCAGTAGAGAGTTTTCTTCAGGTCCGGTTTTGCAAAAAAAATTGCCGAATCTTCCGGCATGGCTATCAGATTATTTTTCAACAGGCTTATTGCCCCGCCAATGCTTTTGTCCGGACATTCAATTTTCAATGAAAGATAAGAATCCTCATAACTACCGCCCAGCAGAGCTCCCTGAACAGTTTTCCGTTCAGCACCAGCAGCCCAGATCCTCGCTACCGGCAGTTTAATATCAGATGCGAGCTTTTCAAGATCACAAGATTCGTGCTTAATTTGAAGGCTAATTTTACTTGGCATAATATTTAACGGCAGAGGCCGGTAGGACGATTTGTAAACTGATCTGCAGGACCATGATTGACTGCACGACCATTACGACCGCTAGTAACAACATCACCATTGGGAGCAATGCCAGTCCAGTCACGTGCTCCAGCCCCCACTCCATCTTTAATATCATGAACATCGCCCCGCCCAAGTCCCATTTGGTCTATCGGCTTGGTACCTGCAGGCGCATCCGAAGGCCTGGATTCATTGCCGGGCTTCGCAAACATCCGATCCAGCCCATACCCCAATGCGCCCAAACCAATCCCAACCGCAATGTCCGCGCCAGTAATAACAGCTGGAATAAACGGAATCGCCATCGCAAACTCACCGGTTGGATCGTAGTACGAAGAAGGATTACCTTTCGCGTATAAAAACCGATTCCAACCGTCCCCCAGTCCGATCGGATCAGCCTGTATGTACCTCCCCGTCGCCGGGTCATAGTATCGATGCAGGTTGTAGTTCAACCCAGTCTCTTCGTCCCACACCTGACCCGGATAACGCAGGTCGAACCGGACCGGCTCGCTGTAGCTCCGGCCGCTGCTCTCACCACTTTGCGCATAACCTGTGAACCCTGTGGTCGGATTTGCCTCTCCAAAGCCTGTAATGAGCCACTGCCATACGACCTGTCCTTGAGAATTCGTCAAGCGGCGTGGGGTGTTCAGATGGTCTGCATCGATCGAGTACAGCCGACCGTTGATCTGTGCTGCCACGGGCAGCGGTCCTGACACAGTGGGCAGCCAGATCACTTCCGTGCTGTCCATTTCGCCCGCCGGTGCACCACTGTTGCTGCTGCGGCGATTGCCATACTGGCCCAGCACCGTACTGCCGATGCCGTCATCCGCATAAACCGTTTGCAGGGTGATCGCACTATTGGCGTTCGTGCCCGAGATGCGTGCGTCACTCTTCAAGACCCGCTGGCCCAGGGCGTTGGTGGTGTAGCCCATTGCCAGCGCATTCCTGGGGTCGGAACTCGCCCCCGCCTTGGCGATGCGGCCATCGGCGCCATAGTGCAGATAGGCATCGCCCTTTTTCGTGAGCGCACCGGTGGCGTCCTGGGCATAGACGACATCGGTGCGGCGCGCTGCGGTGCCTGCGGGCGTGAAGGTTTCGGTGTAGCCCTTGAGCCGATTGCTGCCAGGCACAGGTTGATAAACACGCTCCAGCTTGGCCGTTCCTGCCCCGCCAGCACTGCTGTGAAAGGACTGAGAACGGTTGCCGTTGGCGTCCAGGGAATAACCGCTGGAGGTAGCACCCACGGTGTCACCCAGGCCCCAGCCCTTCGGCATAACAGCACTCGTGGGCAGGCTGTGGGCACTGCCGGTCAAGCGGCCCAGTGCGTCATATGTGAAAGCGCTCGACAGCAGCACCTGCTGTGCAGCACCGCCACTCGCGGCCGGCAGCATGTGCTGCTGCTGGAGACCCGTGAGCCGGCCCGCGGCATCCCAATTCAACTGCGGCAGCAGTCGGCTCGACGTCAACCGGCCCGTCACGCTATAGCTTCGCTGTTCCTTCAGGCTGCCAGCAGCCCAAGCCCAGCCCGTAGGTTGCCCCGTGGGAGTCCAGGTGATTCCAGAGAGCAATATCTGGCCGTTCCATCGCAGCCCGACGAGTTGCCCGGTAGCGTCGTACTGGAACTGCAGGCGCCTTCCGCTGGGGTAGGCGATGCTGGCGAGTGCCCCCGCACCGCCGCTGCCGGCCTCAACGTATGAATATCCCACCGACCGGGTATCGCCACCCGAGGCAAGTATTTGCGTCTTGCCCATGATCCTGCCCATCACGTCGTAACGGAAACGCGTGGTCACACCTGGGTCCAGAAGCTCACTCAAGGCCCCGACACTTGCCTTGGGCGCGTTGTTGGCGTTGTATGTGGCCCCTGTCAGGTCATAGCGCAACACACTCTGCTTTCCGTCAGAGAAAAGCAGCCGCGTGGTCCTCCCCAAGGCATCCCTGCTGACCTTGGTTGTGCGAGCCAAGGCGTCTGTCCATTGAACGGCACGCCCCATCGCGTCGTATTGGACATCCAGCGTACCTATGTCCGAAACCATTTCACGCGTAGGATTACCGCGAAGATCATTGGTATAAGTGGTGGCAACTCCGGTGTAATCAGTCGCGGACTTCACAACCCCCAGCCCGTCGTATGAAAAGCTTGCTGTCTTCTTGTAGGGATCCGTGATTTTCGTGGTCAGACCGAATGCATTCCGTTCGTACTCATACCGCTGCAGAAGTGCATTGGTTTCGCTGGTCATTCTACCGTCAGGGTCGTAGGCATATATGGTTTTTTCGTTTCCCGACTGCACGCTTTCGAGCTGATTGAACGTGTTGTATTTCTTTTGTTCCAGCCACACGACCTTGCCCGCAGCATCTCTAACCTCCGAGAGTACCAAATTGTTGAAGCCATCATAGGCATACTTTCCCGAGCCACCGCGGTTGTCGCGCCATGCAGAAAGTCTGTGTGCATCATCATAAGAATAATCGACGTAATATCCCGAAGGCTCGGATCTGCGCGATATTTTCCCTATTTGATTATATTGATAATTCCAAAACAGGCCAGAAGAGGATATTTGCGTTACAAGACGGCGAGGATCAGCACCACTAACGATGTCATATGAAACATCATTTGGGCGACGCATGTAGGAAAGATAACCATCCTGATAATAATAGGAAGTTATATGCCCAAGGGGATTTTGTACCTCCAGAGGTTTTGGTCCGACTGGATATCCGTAATTGTAGGTCGTCTTGGCCCCATTAAAATCCGACGAAGAAACCAAGCGCCAATCATCATACTCCCAGGTTCGTACCAATGCCTTGGACGCACCATCAGCCTGTGCCGCATCATAGAGCCGTTCACTGGCCAAATTACCGTAAGCATCATAGTCGTATTCAGTGACCCTGCTTCCGTCCTTGATTCTAATAGGAAGCCGAAAAACCAAATGCCAGTCCGTACTTACCGCCCTTTCATCTGCACTGCCTGCAGCGTGTGTCACCTTGACAGGCAATTTTCGTTGTTCATTCCAATCATAGATATTTCTACGGCCAGCAAAAGATTGCTCCGTTGAGACCAAGCCGGCGGAATTCACGGTTCGCGTAGCCACTGGGTCATAGGCCAAGGCAGGAACGGCCGAAGCTGTCGTAATGACCATGCTGCCATTTTGATGTGCAAAGCCGAACTCCCGGCGTTGACCTTGAGCATCCTTTACGAGTGCTTTTCCAGAAGCGATACTGGAATAGTCGAACTCATGCGCCAAGACATCGCCAGCATGAGCAGCTTTCAGTGTGCGGCCTTGGTCGTCATAGTTGAAACTCGCATACCGCTTACCATCTTCATCGATGAGGCCCGTCAATAGCAATGGGTATTTTGAATTTTCATAGACATATTTCTTCGTGTAACTTCCACCGTAGGAAACAGCGCTCAGACTGAAGCTCTCAGCACTAATTCCTGCATACGAGTAGGAAATTATCGATCCATCCGGCCAATTCATACGCTCGACGAAACGGCCACCGTTCCGTTCGAAAGTGATGCTTCTGCCGAAATGATTCCGGATGCTTGTCAACGCAGCACCGAAATATTCATACGAAACGATCCATCCATTCCTATAGCGGCGCTCCAGCAGCTTGCCTGCGCTGTCAAACTTGAACGTCGAATCATCTTCGGCATATTTTACGTTCCAGAAACCAGAAGCCTGGCTAATGGAGTCACCTGGCTGCTTTGCGATCCACTCTCCTGCCGGGTTTTGGGTGAATTCGCGCTCCAAACCATTACCAAAAACCATGGTAGCAACACTACCTGCCACATTCAAGACAATGGCATGATTATGACTCCATTGAGGCCCCCACCCATGATTAGGCCGGATGGAGCCCAACGCCCAGTGACTGCGATAAATGCGAATGAAATCCAGCCCTGATTTTTGTGGATCAATGAAATCGGCCTGTTCCTGAAAATTCTCTCCGGTGACAGGAACCACAGGGTCGCCCATACACATTCCGTCCTGGGGACCAGGAAACGAAGAAACCGGAGCGGTCCGATCCCTGTCAGGAGGGGGCGGCGGTGGTGCAGGCGGTTCCGGAGGCGGTGGAGGCGGCGGTGGGGGCGGCGGCGGAGGGGGTGGTGGTGGGGGAGGAGGATCGAGCAGCCACTTGTCAGCACACCAGCCGCTTACGGGGTCTCGAAGATAGGGATTCTCCGGGCCATTGCTGGGAGGAGGACAAACGCAGTCGTCCGGTCCTTTTCCGTTGTCATATGCCCAACGGCTAAATACCCAGCGGGATTGATTTCCCACATACAAAGGATGGTTGTTTTCTTTTCTATTACAAACCCCCAAAATCATGTAAGGGTTATCCGCATATTCATTTTCATTCTGTGGACAACGTTCTCCCGCAGGGATGCACAATTGCTGCGATGGAACGACTGCACAATATTTCATCCTTTGCTGCAGGATCGGTTCGAGCGCAGAACAAACACCGCTGGGCTCCGATGAAAGCGGAGTATGGTACACGTCCTCCGAAACATAGCCAAAAACCGGACCTCTGACGGGATATTCTGCATGAGCAACAGAAATCATACCCATCCAGCACCATACCCCCAAGACTCTTTTTAATTCAACCATTTTCCCTCCAATTAAATTCAATTCATTATTAAAAATGCATTATCAAAATAATCGAAACCGCGCCCGTATATCCCCCTGGTCCACCATAGCCCTCACCCAACAATTGGCTGGATGCCAAAAAACAGACTATCCGCTTGAAGGCCGGTTTGTGCTTTGATCTCAGTGAAGATCCACGAAAAATCTTAACGGTAGACAAGCCAGTAGTGCACCTGAACTTCAGGCCGAAAACTATCGTTCAAAGCACACTCATTGCATAGCCGCTCTACGGCACCAGCTCGGACTCGTGCCTCCACCACCCCGGTCGCAACCGCAACCCCCGATATCCCCCCTCCACCCACTCCCCCCGCATATCCCGATACCGCGGCGAAAACACCAGCCCGCTCTGCCCCGTCTGGTAAATGAAGCGCGAGGCCTCCAGGTCCGACAGGTCATAGACTGCCCGCAGCGACGCGGCATGCCGGTTCACGAACGGCCCGTCCTTCCTGCCGAGGTCGTACTGCCCGACATTGACCGTATAGGCATCGCCCGGGGACGGCACCTGCACGTCGAAGAACCGCGCCAGCGCCGGCACGTTGCCGAAAGGCCGGTGCACGCTCAAGGCCGGGTGGGCGCGGCCCCACTGCCAGCGGGCGGGGTCGGGCCCCTGCTCCGCAGCCAGGCGGTCGAGCGCGCGGCCCAGGGCGTCGGCGGACTGCCGTTCGCAACCGGAGGGCTGGCACCACCAGGCGTCGTTGCGCTCGAGGATGCCCTCCAGGCCCGCACGGTAGTCGCGCCGGCCGTAGGTGGCGGCGAAGCGCTCGGCGCCGATGCGTGCGGCGATGGTGCCGCGGGCCAGTTCGTCCACCCAGGCGGCGAAGACCAGCGGGGCAGCCCGGTCGGCGCGCATGGCGCCGTCGAATCCCTGCAACTGCGCGGCAGCAGCGCCGGCCAGCGGGTGCGGATGTCCCGCCAGCGCGCGCTGCAGGTAGGGCAGCAGGCGCAGGGTGGCGAGGGAGACGACGTCGCCCTGCAGGCGCTGCATGCCGGCCATGTCGATCTTCCCGGCGGCTTCGAGCTGCTGCGCGATGCGGTCGTACCGGTAGGGCAGCGCCCAGTCCTGGGTCAGGAAATGCGGATAGCCCTCGGGCGTGATGCGCTGGTTGGCGGTGGCGATCCAGCCCCGGGCCGCGCCGTCGTCCTGCGGCGTCTCGGCATAGGGCAGCCAGCCCTGCCAGTCGTAGCGTGCGTCCCAGCCGGGGGCCGGCGCGACCCCGTTCAGGTCGTTGCCTGCGGCGCGCACGGGCACGCGCCCGACGGCCTTGAAGGCGATGCGGCCCCCGGTGTCGGCCGCGACGACGTTCTGCATGGGCGAGTGGTAGTCCGACAGCGCATCGAAAAGCTCTTCCACGTCGCGCGCATGGTTCAGGCGCAGGCCCGCCAGCACGGTGCGGTTGTCGGCATCCAGGGCGCTCCAGCGCAGCGCGAGCACGGCGCGCTTCAAATCGAGCACGCGGCCGTGGGATTCGACCACGTCGCTCAGCACCGGGCCGTGCCGGGTGGCGCGCAACGTCACCGCCACGTCGGGCTGGCCCTTGACGCGGATGGTCTCCTGGCGCTCCGTGAATGCCGCCCAGCCGTCGGGCGTGCGGTAGCGGTGCGGGTTCCCAGGATCGATACGTTCGATGTAGAGGTCCTGCACGTCGGGGCTGGTGTTGGTGAAGCCCCAGGCCACGCCCGCGGTGCGGCCCAGCACCACGAAGGGCAGGCCCGGCAGGGTTGCGCCCACCACTTCCAGGGGAGGGATGCGCGCGCCGTCGGCGGCGCGGCCTTCCGGCGCATGCAGGGCGGCGTAGTACCAGATGGCGGGTGCCGAGAGGCCCAGGTGGGGATCGTTGGCCAGCAGCGGCTTGCCGCTGGCGGTGCGCGAGCCGGCCACCACCCAGTTGTTGCTGCCCTTGCCTTCGTTGGTGCCCGCATCGCGCACCAGGGCGCGCGACCAGTCCAGCCATTGGCGCGTACCGTCGCCCGCCAGGGCCGCCACCATGGCGGGCACGGCGGTGGAAGCTGCCGTGGATGCGCCCGGGGGCATGCCCGCCGCGGCAGCGCCCTGCCCCGCGCCGCGGTAGATGCCCATGCCCCGGTAGAGCGCCGCCAGGTCCACGCGGGTGGCCTGCGGCTCGCCGGGATACGGGGGCAGCAGCTGCCACAGGCGGTCGGTGTCCAGCGCCTGGGCGAGGGAGAGGCGCGTGAATTCCTGGCCCCAGTTGCCGCCCATGTCCAGCGCCATCATCAGCGCCCAGCCCACGCTGTCCTCGGGGGTCCAGGCGTCGCGGCCGTCCTTGCCGTCCAGGGGCGGCACGCCCAGCAGCAGGAATTCCGGCGGCAGTGCCCGCCCGCTGCGGTGGAAGCTGCCGATGCCGCGGGCGTAGGCCTGCAGCGCCTCCTTCGCCGGGGCCGGCAGGCCGGCGTACTGGCGCCGGGCGGTGCCCATGATGTCCAGGGCGCGCATGAGCTTGTCGGTGTCCAGCGCGGCGGGGCCGAACAGTTCGGACAGCTGCCCGTGCATGAGGCGCCGGTTGAACTCCAGCTGCCATGCGCGCTCCTGCGCATGCACATAGCCCATGGCGAACCAGGCGTCCTGCGCGGAGGCGGCATGGATGTGGGTGACGTCGGAGGGGTCGCGCCGCACCTGCACGGGCGCCACGAGCCCGGGCGCGGAAAGCCGGCCGTCGAGCGCCGGGAAGCGGCTCTGCACATAGCACGCGACCACCGCGCCGCCGAGCAAGGTGAGCGCCACCGCCGCCACGGCACTCCAACGCATCCAGGATCCTGCTTTCCGGTGTCGCAAACGCATGGCTTCGCCCCCTCTCGAGATGGAGCACGATTGTCGTGCAGCAACGCGGCCGTGGGCGGCCCCTGCGCGGGAAATCGATCAGTACGGCGGGAGCGTGTCCCAGGTTTCCGGCAACTCGGTGTCGGTGACGCCGAACCCGAGGGTGGGCGTGTCCGTGCGGCCGAAGGGCACGCCCAGCGCGATCTGCCCGCTGCCATGCAGCAGGCAGGCGGAGCGGCGCAGCGCCACGACGGTTTCGCTGCCGTCGAACCGCACCCAGCTGCCGTAGCTGCTGAGGTCGGTGAACACCACGGTGCCGCCGCGCCATTCGATGCGCGCGTGCAGGCGCGACACGCGCGGATCGGCGACCCGGACCGGCGCCTGCGAACCCCGGCCCACGTGCAGCGGGCTGTCCGCCGCGCCGAAGGTGCGGATGGAGCCGGACCAGGCCAGCTCGATCCAGGTGTTGGGCTGCCGGATCGGCGCCAGTTCGCTCGCCAGGCCGGCGCGCAGCGTCAGCGGGCCGTGTTCCTCGCCCACCCGCCAGTCCACCTGGTACACCAGCAACGGCTCGGCCCGGCCGCGCAGTTCCAGCGCACCCATGCGCACATAGCCCGCGCCGTCCACGCCGCCCGCCAACTCCACGGTGGCGGCATCGGCGAGGATCTCCCGGGCGCCGGCGCGCTCGCACAGGCGGGAGGCGATGTTCACCGCATCGCCATAGGTATCCCCGTCCACCTCCACCAGCTCGCCGTAGGCCATGCCGACGCGCAGGTCCATCGCGCCATCCGGCTTGCCGGGCCGCTCGTGGTGGCGCCGGGCCATGTCCGCCACCGCGGTGACGGCGGAGGCCGGCTCGCCGAACACGGCCAGCACGCCGTCGCCCAGCGTCTTCACCACCCGGCCGCCATGGCGGCCGAGCGTCGCCGCCATCCATTCGGTCAATCCGGTCACCGCCGTGGTGGCCAGGGTGTTGCCCTGCGCTTCGAACAGCGCCGTGGTGCCGACGATGTCGGAAAACACGACGGTATGCCGGACGGTTCTCATGGGCGGTGCTCAGTGGCCGGCGGCGTGGCCCCAGTAGATCAGGGCATCGCGCCCCTCCACGGAGAGGGAGACCTGCGCGCCCACCGGCAGCAGCACCTTGGTCGGCACGTGGCCGAACGGCAGGTTGGTGAGCACCGGCGCCTTGATGCGGGTGCGCAGCCAGTCCACCACGCTCTGCAGCTTGAAGCCCTTGTCGTGCGGCGCGAGCTGGTAGCCGGTGAACTGGCCGAGCACGACGGCCTTCTGCTGCGCGAGGATGCCGGCGTGCAGCAGTTGCGTGAGCATGCGCTCCACGCGGTAGGGATGCTCGCTCACGTCCTCCACGAACAGGATCCCGCCCTTGACCGGGGGCAGGTAGGGCGTGCCCACCAGGGAGCAGAGCATGGCGAGGTTGCCGCCCCAGAGCGTGGCATTGCGGATGTAGCAGTCCTTCACCGCGGGCTTTCCGTCGGCCGCGGGTTTCTCGTTGTGCATGCGCCATCCGGCGCCCTCGCCGTGGCCGGTGAGCAGGTCGTCCAGGCAGGCCAGCATGATGTCGTCGGGCTCGCCTTCGCAGCCCAGGTCGCCGACCAGTGCCGGACCGGCCCAGGTCATGGCGCCTGTCTTCGCGAGCAGCGCGGCCTGGAAGGCGGTGAAATCGCTCAGGCCCACGAACTGCGTGCCCCGCTCCACCGCCTTGGCCACGGCCTTGTAGCGGATGCCGTCCAGGATGCGGGTGAGCCCGTAGCCCCCGCGCGAGATGAGCGCCACGTCGGCGCCGCTCGCGGCGGCGCGGTGGATGGCAGCGAGGCGGGTGGCGTCATCGCCCGCGAAACGGGTATGGACGGCCAGCGCATCCGCATCCACCTCCACCTCGTGCCCCATGGCCTGCAGGCGGGCGACGCCGCGCTTGAACGCGGCCTTGTCGCGCACGGCACCGGCCGGCGAGTAGATGTAGATGTGGCGCGGGCCATGGTCGTGGCCGCAATGCGAATGGTCGTGATCGTGTTCGGACAAGGCTCGTCGGGCCGTCAGGCCCGCTCCGGCAAAGGCAGGATGAAGGGGGGCGGATAGGGTCGTGCCGGCGGCGTCTGCGGTGCGCCGCTCATGTGTGGAAGTATTCCACAGCGCGGCGCGCCAGTTCCGCGCCGTGGCGCTCCGGCAGCAGGTGGCCGGCATCGGGCCAGACCCAGGGTTCTCCCCCGCCCGCGGGCCACGGCGGCACCGCGCGCGCGTCCACCAGGGCCGCGGCGCCCCAGGCCGCGTCGTGCGCGCCGACCGCGACCGCGCTGCGGCGCCCGGGCGCCGACCAGAAGGCGCGGCCGGCGCACACGATGGCGGCCGCTCCGGCATCCGGCGCGGCGGGCAGCCAGTGGAGGCCCGCGCGCAGGGCGGCACGGTAGCCCGCATCGGGAAAAGGCGCCTCGCAGGCCGCAGCGGCCGCGGCATCCAGGCCCGGCGCGGCGCCGGGGCGCAGCACCGCCGCCTGCCGTGCGGCCAGCGTTTTACGCCAGGCGGCCAGGCCCGGCGGCAGCGATACGCCGTCGCCGGGCGGGAGCCAGGCATTGATCGCCAGCAGCCCGGTGAACCGGCCGGCGGCATGCGGCAGGGCCTCGGGTGGTGCGGCCGGCAGCGCCATGCCCGGCAGGCCGCCCTCCCCCTGGACGACCAGCACGGTGCGGCGCAGGTCCAGCCGCTCCACCAGTTCGGCCAGCGTGCGGTGGTGCCAGGGCAGCGTGTGCGCCGCTTCCTTCTTGGGCTTGTCGCTGCGGCCGAACCCGATCAGGTCGGGCGCCACCACGCGGTCGCCGGCAGCCAGCCAGACCGGCAGCATGTGGCGGAACAGGTAGCTCCAGCTACCGGTGCCGTGCAGGCACAGCCAGGTGCGGGGCGCATCGCGCGGCCCCTCGTCCAGGTAGTGCATGCGCAATCCTGCGAGGGCCGGCAGGTCGCTGAGGTAGTGCGGGGCCCAGGGCCAGTCCGGCAGTCCGGCGAAGCGCGCATCCGGCGTGCGCAGCGCGTCGTCCCGCAGGGGATGGGCGGCGCGCGCATGGGCACGCCGGGCCTCGCGCCGCGACTGGAAAAAGCCGCTCAGCAGCGCGCCGCATTCCTGTGCCAGCACGCCGCCCTCGATGCGCGTGTGGTGGTTCAGTGCCGGCTGCGCGAACAGGTCCACCACCGAGCCCGCCGCGCCGGTCTTGGCGTCGGGGGCGCCGTACACCACCCGGTCCAGCCGGGCGTGCAGCATGGCGCCGCTGCACATGGCGCAGGGTTCGAGCGTCACATACAGCGTGCAGCCGTCGAGCCGGTAGTTGCCCAGGCGCCCGGCCGCGGCCCGCAGCGCCACGATCTCCGCGTGCGCCGTGGGATCATGGCCTGCGATGGGTGCATTGCTCCCCCGCGCGAGCAGTTCGCCATCGCGCACCACCACCGCGCCCACGGGAATCTCGCCCCGCGCGGCGGCCTCCGCCGCCTCCTCCAGTGCGATCCGCATCCAGGCCTCGTCGGCCTGCCGGTCCGCACCGCCGGGAGCGACGCCCGGGCCTGCTAGCGGGCCCATGGAAATCCGGTGGAGGCCGGCGACAGGCCGCACCCGGTGCGCAGGGATGTCTTCACTTCGCCTCGTCGTCCGGCATGGGCCGCGGCTGCTGCATGAGCGACTCCACCTGCTGGCGCACCTGCTCCTGCACCTGCCGGCTTTGCATCTGCACCGTGGGTGCCGACGCGCCGGAGGCCGGTGCCTGCGCGCCCGGCACCACCGGCACCGCCACGCGCGTGCCAGCCACCTGCTGCTTCACCAGCAGGGCCACCACGGCCAGGGCCACCAGCAGGCCCACCAGTCCCAATGCCATGCGCATACCGTCGCTCCTCGTTCATCACCGCTGCACAGGCGGCATGGCCGCCCTCCCCAAAACGGAAGTGCCGCGCCCGGAGACCCGGGCGCGGCACGCCACTGTATCGGAACCGGCGCCGCCGGCGGCAATGCCGCAGCGCACCGGGCGCAGGCAGCCTTGGCTCAGTTCAGCGCGACGCGCGCGTTGGCCGGGTAGTGGTAGAGCGTCACGGCGGGTGCCGTCAGCTCGCCCTTGGGCGTGAAGGACACGTTGGCGGTCACGCCCTTGTACTGGGTCTTGGCGATGAAGGGGGTATAGACCTTGGGATCCACCGAGTCGGCGCGCTTCATGGCGTCCACCAGCACCATGGTGGCATCGTAGGCGTAGGGGCTGTAGATCTGGAACTGGCCCGGGAACTTGGCGTCGTAGCGCTTCTTCCACTCCGCGCCGCCCTGCATCCTGGCGACGGACGCGCCGCCCGTGGCGCAGGTCACGTTCCTGAGTGCCGCCGACCTGGCGGACAGGTCGGGCAGCTTCTCCGTGCAGAGCGCGTCGCCGCCGAAGAACTTGACGTCGCCCATGCCCAGCTGCTCCATCTGTCGCAGCATCGGGCCGGCCTGGGCATCGAGGCCGCCGTAGAAGATCGCATCGGGCTTCTTCGGCTTGATGGAAGTCAGGATCGCCATGAAGTCGGTGGCCTTGTCGTTGGTGAACTCCTCGGCCACCACCTTCAGGCCCTTCTGCAGCGCCGTGGCCTTGAACACCTGGGCCACGCCCTGGCCGTAGGCCGTGCGGTCGTCGATGACGGCGACGGTCTTGAGCTTGAGGTGGTCGGCCGCGTAGATCGCCAGGGCGGCGCCCAGGGCGCTGTCGTTGGCGATCAGGCGGAACGTGGTCTTGTAGCCCGGCTTGGTCAGGTCGGGATTGGTGGCGGCGGCCGTGATGTTCGGCAGGCCGCACTTGTCGTAGAGCGAGGACGCCGGGATGGAGGTGCCCGACTGCAGGTGGCCGACCACGCCCGCCACCTTCAGGTCGCAGAACTTCTGCGCGATGGCCGTGGCCTGGCGCGGGTCGCCGGCATCGTCTTCCGCGGCGATCTCGAAGCGGATCTTCCTGCCGCCGATGACGAGGTTCTGCGCGTTGAGGTCGTCCACCGCCATGCGCACGCCGTTTTCGGTGTCCTTGCCGATGTGCGCGATGCCGCCGGAGACGGGGCCGGCATGGCCGATCTTGACGGTCTGCACGTCCTGCGCGCCCGCGGGCGCGGCGGCGAAGGCGGACAGCACGGCGGCAGCGGCCGCGGCACGGGGCAGCGAGGGGAGGAAGCGGAAAACGGAAGGCACTTCGAAGGTCTCCTGACAGTCTCGGGAATGGCGAAAAAAAGGCTCCGCGCGGGGCGGCGCCGGGACTATCGTACCGGCAGTCGCACCATTTCGGAGCGAAGCGGCGCCAAATCGGTGCACCGGGTGACGGGGACGGCACCGGCCCGGAGGCCCGCCCCTGGAGGGAGGGGCTGCCCCGGCCCCCCCGGGGCCGGCCTCCTGGGATAATCGCGCCCCATGTCCCTCCTGCCCCACCAGCTCGAACTGCTCTCACCCGCCCGCGACGCCGACATCGGCATCGAGGCGGTCAACCATGGCGCGGACGCCGTCTATATCGGAGGCCCGGCCTTCGGCGCGCGGGCGAGCGCGGGCAACGAACTGCGCGACCTGGAGCGGCTCATCCGCCATGCGCACCGCTTCCACAGCCGCATCTTCGTCACGCTCAACACCATCCTGCGCGACGACGAACTGGAAGGCGCCCGCCGCATGGCCTGGCAGGTGTACGAGGCCGGCGCCGACGCGCTCATCATCCAGGACATGGGCCTGCTGGAAATCGACCTGCCCCCCATCCAGTTGCATGCGAGCACCCAGACGGATATCCGCACGCCCGAGAAGGCGCGCTTCCTGCAGGACGCGGGGCTGTCGCAGATCGTGCTGGCGCGCGAGCTCACGGTGCAGGAGATCGCGGCCATCCGCGCGGCGACCGATCCGGAGCGCTGCACGATCGAGTTCTTCATCCACGGCGCACTCTGCGTGGCCTACAGCGGCCAGTGCTACATCAGCCACGCGCACACCGGCCGCAGCGCCAACCGCGGCGACTGCAGCCAGGCCTGCCGCCTGCCCTACCAGGTGACGGACGACGCCGGCCGCTTCATCGCGCACGACAAGCATGTGCTCTCGATGAAGGACAACAACCAGTCGGCCAACCTGCGTCCCCTCATCGACGCGGGAGTGCGCAGCTTCAAGATCGAAGGGCGCTACAAGGACATGGCCTACGTGAAGAACGTCACGGCCCACTACCGCCGGCTGCTCGACGAGATCATCGAGGAGCGCGAGACCTCCGCCGCGCCCCTGGCCCGCTCCTCCAGCGGCCAGACGCGCTTCACCTTCACGCCCGATCCGAACCAGAACTTCAACCGCGAGTTCACCGACTATTTCGTGAACGGCCGCAAGGAAGACATCGGCGCCTTCGACACGCCCAAGAACCCCGGCCAGGCGATCGGCTGGGTCACGCAGGTGGGCCCGAACTGGGTCGAGCTGGAAACCCATGCGCCCGACACGGTGCTGCACAACGGCGATGGCCTGTGCTACTGGGACCTGCAGAAGGAACTCGTGGGCGTGGCGATCAACCGCGCCGAGGCGGCGCCCGGCAAGTCACGCAACCACTGGCGCGTGTTCCCGAAGGATCCGATGGAGGGTTTCAGGGACCTGCGCCGCGGCACGGAAATCAACCGCAACCGGGACATGGACTGGGTGCGCACGCTCGAGAAGAAATCCAGCGAGCGGCGCATCGGCCTGTGGGCGCATTTCACGGACACCGACGCCGGCTTCGCACTCACGCTGACCGACGAGGACGGCTTTACCGGCACAGCCGAGGTGTCGCATGCGCACGAGCCGGCCACCGATGCGGCGCGCGCGGAAGGTGCCCTGCGCGAGCAGATCGGCCGCTTCGGCGCCACGATCTTCCACGCGCACGACATCGCCATCGCGATGCGGCAGCCGTGGTTCGTGCCTGCCTCCGTGCTGAATCCGCTGCGCCGCGATGCCGTCGCCGCCCTGGAGGCGGCGCGCACCGAAGGCCTGCAGCGCCTGCCCCGCGCGCAACCCGTGGAGCCGCCGGCGCCCTTCCCCGAGGACACCCTCACCTACCTGGCCAACGTGTTCAACCAGAAAGCGCACGACTTCTACATGAAGCACGGCGTGAAGGTGATCGACGCCGCCTACGAAAGTCAGGAAGAGGATGGCGAGGTGAGCCTGATGATCACCAAGCACTGCGTGCGCTTTTCCATGAGCCTGTGCCCCAAGCAGGCCAAGGGCGTGATCGGGGTCAAGGGCACCATCAAGGCCGAGCCCCTGCACCTGATCAACGGCAAGGAAAAGCTCACGCTGCGCTTCGACTGCAAGCCCTGCGAGATGCACGTGGTCGGACGGATCAAGAAGTCGGTGCAGAACCAGCAGGCGCGCGAGGCCCAGGCGGTGCCGATGCAGTTCTACCGCACGCGGCCCGTGCCCGGCGCGCCGCACTGAAGCGCAGCGCGGCGCGGGGCACGCCGCGCGTGCCAGGTCCACCGGGTCACCCTGCAGCGGAGCCCTTCGCCGGCCTGCGTTCAGGTTCGGCCCCGCCCTTCTCCGACAGGCACCCCTGGGCAGCCTCATGCTCATGCGCGCTCGGCGCCACGTTCGGCCCGTCGGGAAGCGCCTCGGGCGCCCGGGCGAGATCGCTCTTGCCAGGGCTGCCCGCGGCCGGAGGGTCCGGGGGGAAAAGAATGGCCATGTCGTGCTCCTTCAGTCAACAGAGGGCGGAGTGCCCTCCATTCCACCCACAGGGCAACCGGCGTGCCCGTCCCGACCGGTCCACCGCCGGGCTGGACAGTGGAAGCACGGAGGGCATAAGCACATAGCGATCGGTTCGTTCCGCGTGGCGGTGCGACCCGACACAATGGCCCGCACGCGCCGGGCGATGCCGGCGCCGCCCACTGCTTCCGAGGAGACAGCACAGCATGAAGATCGAGACCCTCGCCGTCCACGCCGGACAGGCACCCGACCCCACCACCCGCGCCGTGGCGGTGCCCATCTACCAGACGGCAGCCTACGCCTTCGACAGCGCCCAGCACGGCGCGGACCTGTTCGACCTGAAGGTGCCGGGCAACATCTACACCCGCATCATGAACCCCACCAACGACGTGCTCGAAAAGCGCGTCGCGGCGCTCGAAGGCGGCATCGCCGCGCTGGCCCTGGCCTCGGGCATGGCAGCGATCACCTACGCGATCCAGACCATCGCCGAGGCCGGAGACAACATCGTCTCGGCCAGCACGCTCTATGGCGGCACCTACAACCTGTTCGCGCACACCCTGCCGCGCCAGGGCATCGCCACCCGCTTCGCGGACCCGCGCGACCCGGCCAGCTTCGCGCGGCACATCGATGGCCGCACCAAGGCCGTGTTCGTCGAATCCATCGGCAACCCGCTGGGCAACGTGACCGACATCGCCGCGCTGGCGCAGGTGGCCCATGACCACGGCGTACCGCTGATCGTGGACAACACCGTGCCCAGCCCCTACCTCCTGCGTCCCATCGAGCACGGCGCGGACATCGTCGTCCACTCGCTCACCAAGTACCTGGGCGGCCACGGCAACAGCATCGGCGGCGCCATCGTGGACAGTGGCAAGTTCCCCTGGGCGCAGCACAAGGAGCGCTTCGCCAACCTCAACACCCCCGACCCCAGCTACCACGGCGTGGTGTACACCGAAGCCCTGGGCGAGGCGGCCTTCATCGGCCGCGCACGCGTCGTCCCGCTGCGCAACACCGGTGCCACGCTCTCCCCGCACAACGCCTTCCTGATCCTGCAGGGCATCGAGACCCTGGCCCTGCGCATGGACCGCATCTGCGACAACACGCTGGCCGTCGCGCACTACCTGCAGCAGCACCCCAAGGTGGCGCAGGTGCGGTACGCCGCCCTGCCCAGCCACCCCGACCATGCGATCACGCAGCGCCTGCTCGGCGGCAGGGCCTCCGGCATCCTCTCGTTCGAACTGCGGTCCGCACCGGGCGAGGATCCCCGGGCGGCCGGTGCGCGCTTCCTCGATGCGCTGCAGCTCTTCACGCGGCTCGTGAATATCGGCGACGCCCGCTCGCTGGCCACGCACCCGGCCTCCACCACCCACCGCCAGTTGGGGCCGGAAGAGTTGCAGCAGGCCGGCGTGGCAGAGGGCATGGTGCGCCTGTCGGTGGGCATCGAGCACATCGACGACCTCACGGCCGACCTCGCCCAGGCGCTGGACGCCGTGTGACGCGATGCCACGCGGGTCAGGCGCTCTCCAGGTCCCGCGCGAGCCGCAGGCCCGAGAACTGCCATCGCGCGGTGGCCGGAAAGAAATTCCGGTAACTGGCGCGGACATGGCCCGGGGGCGTCGCGCAGGACCCTCCCCGCAGCACGTACTGGTTCACCATGAACTTGCCGTTGTATTCACCCACGGCACCGTCCGCCACGCGAAAGCCCGGATAGGCCGCGTAGCTGGACTGCGTCCATTCCCAGACGTCGCCGAACAATTGCTCCAGCGGCGGCTGCCCGTCCGGCTCCGGCCGGGCCGCGCCCGATGCCGCGCGGGGGTGCAGCACGCCGCTGTCGGCGAAATGCCCCGGCGCGGCCTGCATGCCCGGCGAAGCCGCCGCAGCAGCCTCCCACTCGGCCTCGGTGGGCAGGCGGGCGCCGGCCCAGCGCGCGTACGCGTCCGCTTCGTAATAGGACAGGTGCACCACGGGAGCCGATGGCCGGAGCGGCCGCGGGCCGGCGAGCGTGAACTCGTGCCAGTCCGCGCCCTCGCCGCTTTCCATCGCACCCCGGCGCCAGTAAAGGGGGTGCTGGAGCTTCATGGCCTGGACCCAGTCCCAGCCCTCGGCCAGCCAGAGCGAGGCATCACGGTAGCCGCCGGCCTCGACGAAAGCCAGGTACTCGCCGGTGCTGACCGGCCTGCAGGCCAGCGCATAGGGCTGCAGGTACACACGGTGCCGGGGCGATTCGTTGTCGAAGGCGAAACCGGCGCCCTCGGCGCGAGCGTCGTGGCCGATCTCCGCGACGCCACCGGAAAACCGCCGCCAGCGCAAGGCCGGCGCCTCGGCAGGTTCGAGGTGCCGCTCGTGCGGCCCCGCCGGAGCCCCGCCCGCGCTCTGCAGCCGGTAGGCGGGCCAGAGCGGGCTGCACGACAGCAGGTGCTTCACGTCGGTGAGGATCAGTTCCTGGTGCTGCTGCTCGTGCTGCAGCCCGAGCTCCACCAGGGCCTGCAGTGCCGGATCCGGCTGCTCCTGCAGCCCGGCCAGGATCCGTCCCATGCGGGTGTCGATATCCTGCCGGTATTCCAGCACCTGCGCCATCGCCGGGCGCGTGAGCAGCCCGCGCTGCGGCCTGGGGTGTTTGTCACCGACGCCGTTGTAATAGGAATTGAACAGCACGCGGAACGCCGGATGGAACGGGGCGAAGCCGGGCTCGCGCGGCTCGAGCACGAAAGTCTCGAAGAACCACGTGGTGTGCGCCAGGTGCCATTTGACGGGACTCGCGTCGGGCATGGACTGCGCGCAGCAGTCTTCGTCGGACAGCGGCAAGGCCAGCGCCAGCGAGGCCCGGCGCACTTCGGCATAACGGTCCTGCAGTGCTGCCGCCACGGCGGGCGTACCGCCCGGCGCCATCCGGCGCACCAGGCTCAGGGGAGGGGTCATGGCAGGGGTCTCCGGGGGTCAGGGCCGCACATAGGCCACGGCGAACCATCCGCGCTCGTCGGTCCAGACCCGCGCACGGGAGAAGCCTGCCCGCGCCAGCAGGGCCTGGAAGGCCGGCAGCGTGTACTTGTAGCTGTTCTCGGTATGGATGCGCTCGCCGGGCGCGAAGACGCGTCCGCCACCGGGCCAGCGCACGTGGGCGCCGCGGGGCGTCTCCAGGTGCATCTCGATGCGCGACAGCCGGCGGTCGAAGAAGGCGCGGTGCTCCCAGTCCTGCGCCACGAAGTCGCTGCCGATGAGCCGGTTCACGTGCTCGAGCGCATTGCGGTTGAATGCGGCCGTCACGCCGGCCGCGTCGTCGTACGCCGCCTCGAGCACCGCCACGTCCTTGGGCAGGTCGAATCCGATGAGCACGCCGCCGTCGCGGTCCACCAGGCCACGCATGCGCGAGAGCAGCGCCAGTGCCTGGGGCGGATCGAAGTTGCCGATGGAGGAGCCCGGATAGAACACCAGCCGGCGCGCGCGCGGAATGTCCTGGGGCAGCACCACGGGCCGCGTGAGGTCGCCCGCCACGGCCTCCGCCCGCAGCCAGGGCAGCGCTTCCTGCAGCCGCGCCACCGCGCCGCGCAGGAAATCCGCGGAAATATCCACCCCCACGAAACGCTGCGGCCGCAGCAGGCGGCACAGCGGCTGCACCTTCTCGCAACTGCCGGCGCCCAGCTCGATCACCGTCTCGACCGCGCCCACCGCCTGTGCGATGTCGTCGCCGTGCCGCGCCATCACGGCCTGCTCGGTTCGGGTGGGGTAGTACTCCGGCAGCCGGGTGATCTCCTCGAAGAGTTCCGATCCACGCCCGTCGTAGAAGTACTTCGGCGAAATGCAGGCCGGGTGCCGAAGCAGCCCGGGGATGATGTCGGAATGGGCGGGTTCGGACCGCTGGAGGGCATGGGCGTTCATCGGGATCTCTTTTCCTGAAGGGGAAAGGGCCGCCGGTGCGGCAGGGCAGCCGGCGGAATTCGCAGGCCATGCCGGGCGGCGGCTGCGGCGCTGGGGCGCGATGGCCGGTGCCCAGCATTGCAGAGAGCTTCCGCCGGGCATGTAGGACGCCTGCGCATCGTTCGCCCTAGAATTCGGCCGCTGCGGCGCCAAGCCCTGCCCCGCCGCCCGCACGGACATCCCGACCCGCACGACGCACGCCGCCACCGCATGGACTCCCTGACCCAGATCGCCCTCGGCTCCGCCGTTTCCCTGGCCGCCATGGGCCGCCGCACGGCCGCCTGGAAGGCCGCGCTGTGGGGGGCCGTGGCGGGCACGCTGCCCGATCTCGACGCGCTGATCGACCATGGCGACCCGATCGCCAACATGGTCCTGCACCGTGCCGACAGCCACGCCCTGCTCTACCTTTCGCTGCTCGCGCCGCTGCTGGGCGCGCTGGCAGCACGCATCCATCGCGAGAGCTTCCAGTGGAAGCGCTGGTGGCTGGCCCTCTGGCTCGCGCTCGCCACCCATCCGCTGCTCGACTGGATGACGGTGTACGGCACGCAACTGCTGCGCCCGTTCACCGACCAGCCCTACGGGGTCGGCAGCATCTTCATCATCGATCCGCTCTATACCGTGCCGCTGATCGTCGGGGTGGTCTCGGCGCTGGCGCTTGCAGGCCCGCGGGGCCTGCGCTGGAACACGGCCGGGCTGTGGCTGAGCACCGCCTACCTGGCCTGGGGCTTCGGGGTACAGCAGCATGTCACGGGGGTCGCTCGGGCATCGCTCGCAGCCATCGGCTGGCCGGCGGACCAGGTGCTCGTGACGCCCACGCCGTTCAACACCCTCGCCTGGCGGGTGGTGGCGATGGCGCCCGGGCAGTATGCGGAAGGCTTCTACGCACTTGCCGACCGCGGCCGGCCCATCCACTTCACCATACATGACCGCGGCGAAGCACTGATCGCGCAGTTCGCGGCCCAGCCACCCGTGCAGCGCGTAGCCGCCTTCAGCCATGGCTTCTACCGCATGCGCGAGCACGGTGGGCACGTCCAGGTCACGGACCTGCGCATGGGCCAGGAGCCCGACTACACCTTCCACTTCGATCTGGGCACGCCCGCGGATCTCGCGGCCGGCCGCGCCGCCGTGGCCCAGGCATGGCAGCGCCCCGATGCAGCCACCGCCCTGCCGGCCCTGGGGCGCCGGATCCTCGGCCAGGGTGGCGGAGACGGCATTTTCGGCACCGCCACCCAGCCCTGATGCGCTCCGCGACGCACCAGAACGTGGCAAGCTAGGCCCTCATGTCCGAACCCTCATCCCCCCGGGTCTCCGAGCACCTGCCGGCAGTGCCTGCGCACACGGCCCAGGGCGGGCGGCGGCTGCGCGCCCTGGTGATCGGCACCCTGCTCCTGGCGCTCACGGCCACCTGGGCGCTCGTCGCCATCTCGCTGCAGACCAAATGGCAGGATGCCGTGCAGTCCCAGCAACGGCAGAATGCCAACCTGGCCCGCGTGCTGGAAGAGCAGACGCTGCGGGTCCTGGCGGCAGCCGACCAGGCCACGCTGCGCGTGGTGGCGGAAGTGCGCAGCGGAGAGTTCACCGAGCAGGACTACGCCCTGTTCGCCAACGAGACCGGCCTGGCGCCGGACATCCTTACCCAACTGTCCATCGTGGGCCCCGACGGCAGGTTCGTGGGCAGCAACCTCGATCCTTCCGGCGCACGCAACCAGGATACCGACCTGAGCGAGCGCGAGCACATCCGGGTGCACCTCGAGCCCTCGCAAGTGCCCCGCGCACGGACGCAGATGTCCGCATCGGGCCTCTTCATCGGCAAGCCCGTCACGGGCCGGGTCTCGGGCCGCCGGACCATGCAGCTGAGCCGGCCCATCATCGGCAGCAACGGCTACCTGCACGGCGTGGTGGTCGCCTCGCTCAATCCGAACTATTTCGACAAGGTGTATGGCGGCGTGGACATCGGCGCCCAGGGAGCGGTCGTGCTGATGGGGGCGGACTTCGGCATGCTGGCCCGGGTGATAGGCACCCAGGCGGGCAACATCGACCAGGTCATCGACTTCCCGCCCGACCATCCCCTCAAGGACGCCACCCGCATGCAGGGTACGTACCAGCGGGTCAGCCACATCGACGGACTGAGCCGCATCACCGCCTTCCATCGCGTGCCCGGGTATCCGCTGACGGTCCTGGTGTCCACCGCGGACGATGAAGCCCTGGCGGAATGGCGGACCATGCGGAACTTCACCATGGTGTTCGCCGGGCTTTTTTCCGCGGCGCTGGTCGCCCTGTGCGCGGGCTTTTTGCGGGGGCTGCGCCAGCTCGAGCAGAAGAACGTGGCACTGGCGGCGAGCGAAGCCCAGGCCCGCTCCGCCAACCGCGCGAAGAGCGAGTTCCTGACGGCCATTTCTCACGAACTGCGCACGCCCCTCACCAGCATCCACGGCTTTGCGGAACTCATGGAACAGCGGCTGGAGCAGCCGTCCTACCGCGAAGCCGCAGGCCTGATCCGCAGCGCAGCGGAGCACCTCAACACCCTGCTGTCCGAGATCCTGGATCTTGCGAAAGTGCAGGCCGGCGCCATGCCCATCGTGTCCGGGGACCATGCCGTGCGCGAACTCGTCGGCACCACCGTGGACCTCTTCGCCATCTCCGCCGCGCAGAAAGGGCTCACGCTGGAAAAGCACATCGCCCCCGGCGTACCCCACATGCTGCGGTGCGACGGCCTGCGGCTCAAGCAGATCCTCAACAACCTGCTGAGCAATGCGCTCAAGTTCACCCGGAGCGGGGGCGTGCGGCTGGAGGTGGACACCGCCGACGGCCCCGCCCTGCGCTTCCGGGTCATCGATACGGGCCCCGGCATTCCCGCCGACCTGCACGAGGTCATCTTCGAGAAATTCAGCCAGGGCAGTGCCGAGGTGAGCACCCAGCACGGCGGCACGGGCCTGGGCCTGGCGCTTTCGCGCGGGCTCGCCGAGCTCATGGGCGGCCGGCTCACCGTAGCCTCCGAAACCGGCCAGGGCGCCTGCTTCACGCTGGAGCTGCCCATGCCGGCGCCGGTGCCGGCCCCCCCGCCCACGGCCTGACGCTTCGCCCGCCGCCTGCGCAGCGGCATCAGCCTGCATTCCGGCCGCGGAAAGAAAAAGGGCCGGCGCATGCGCGCCGGCCCCCATCCTGCCTGTTCGTTCAGAAGCGCCAGCCCAGACCCACGCCGGCCAGCACCGGATCGATCTTCAGGGTGCCCAGCGTGGCACCGTTGGCAGCCACATCGGTGCGGATGTACACCTTCTTGATGTCGAAGTTCAGCGACAGGTTCTTGGTGAGCGGAATGTCCACGCCGAGCTGCAGGGCGCCGCCCCAGCTGCTCTTGTCGATGCTCACGCCGGCGGGCAGGCGCACGCTGGAGAAGCGGGTGTAGTTGATGCCTGCGCCGACGTACGGCCGGAAGCCCGGGGCGTCGAAGTGGTACTGCAGCATCAGCGACGGAGGCAGGTGCTTCAGCGTACCGATCTGGGCCCCCAGCGCGCTGGAATACACCTTCTGCTTCTGCGGCACCGTCAGCACCAGTTCCGCGGCGATGTTCTTGTCGAAGAAGTACGAAATATCGACTTCCGGAATGGTCTTGTTGTTGATCGACAGGCCCAGTCCGGTGCTGTCCTTGTTGGCGCTGTCCAGATGGACCGCACGGACGCGGACCATCCAGGGGCCCTGGCCGTCGGCAGCCTGCGCGTAGGCAGCGCCGGAGGTCAGAACGCACAGGGCAGCCAGGGCGAGCAGATTCTTTTTCATAGGAGAACTCGATGCGGTTGAACGGGGACGGCCCCCGTGAACGCATTGGGCTTCCAAAACGCCCCGTCCGCCTTGCCACAGATCAAAGGGCCACGCGTGCCCTCAATGCGCGCCGGCCTTGCGCCAGCGCCAGCGTTGCACCAGAGTCACGCCGGCCAGCACCAGCGCGCCCGCGACGATGCCGCTCGCGGCATTGAGCAGATTGAGCACCACCACCTGCAGGAACCCGCCGCCTCCTTGCGCAGCCGCCGAGGCCCACCCTTCCACCGCATGGTGCAGCGGCGGCAGGCCGTGCACCAGGATGCCGCCCCCGACCAGGAACATGGCGGCCGTTCCCGCGACGGAGAGCACCTTCATCAGCCAGGGCGCAGCCGCCACGATGCCGCGGCCCAGCACACGCAGGGCGCCGAGGGAGCGACGGCTGAGCCAGAGGCCGGCGTCATCGAGCTTCACGATGCCGGCGACCAGCCCGTACACCCCGGCGGTCATGACCAGCGCGATCACCGAGAGCACCGCCACCTGCTGGCCGAAAGGCGCGCCAGCCACCGTGCCCAGCGTGATCGCGATGATCTCCGCGGACAGGATGAAGTCCGTGCGGATCGCTCCGCGTACCTTGTCCTTCTCGAAGGCCGCCATGTCCACGGCGGCATTCGCGGCAGCCTGGGCATGGGCCTCCCGGTCCGCGTCCCTGCCTGCGGCGTCCTGGTGCAGGAACCGGTGCGCCAGCTTCTCCGCCCCCTCGAAGCACAGGAACGCCCCTCCCAGCATCAGCAAGGGGGTGACGGCCCAGGGAACGAACGCGCTGATCAGCAGCGCCGCCGGCACCAGGATGGCCTTGTTCACCAGCGACCCCTTGGCCACCGCCCAGACCACCGGCAGTTCGCGCTCGGCGCGCACACCGGTCACCTGCTGGGCGTTCAGTGCGAGATCATCGCCGAGCACCCCGGCGGTCTTCTGCGCGGCCGTCTTCGTCATCACCGACACGTCGTCGGCCATCGCGGCGCTCTTCTTCGCAGCCACCTTGGTCATGAGGGCGACGTCGTCGAGCACCGCGGCGATATCGTCGAGCAGGGTCAAAAGGCTGGCGCCGGCCATGCGAAGCTCCTTGGTTGAGAGGCGCCGATTATGGAGCCCTGCGCCCGGCCGGCGGTGCGCGGAAGCGGGCGGCGCGGCGTCGGAATGGAGCCAGGGAACACCCTTGCAAAAACCAAGGCTGAGATAATTGAATATCCTCTGCGGCACCACGTATTCGCGTCCTCCTCATGACCCCTCCGATCAGCGCAGAGCAGCAACGGCTGACGGCCCTGCGGGCCACCGGTCTGCTGGACACTCCGCCGACCGAGGAGTTCGACCGCATCACGCGGCTGGCCAGCCGCCTTTTCGATGTCCCCATCGCGCTCGTCAGCCTGGTGGACGCGGACCGGCAATGGTTCAAGTCGCAAGTCGGGCTGCCTGTGCGCGAAACCTGCCGCGAGGATGCCTTCTGCGACCACACCATCCGCTCCTCCGAGGTCATGGTGGTGGAAGACGCGCTCCTGGACCCGCGCTTCGCCGCCAACCCGCTCGTCCAGGGGCCGCCGTACATCCGCTTCTACGCCGGAGCCCCCCTGATCCTGCGGGGCCACCACCACCTGGGCAGCCTGTGCCTCATCGACACCGTTCCCCGCACTTTCGACACCGCACAGCAGCGGCAGCTGGAAGACCTGGCCGCGCTGGTGATGGCCCAGATCGACCTGCAGTGCGCCGCCGCGCGCGTGGACGAATCCACCCTGCTGCCCAACCGGACGCAACTGCTGCATGACCTCCATGGACTGTGCAGGGCGGCGCCCGGCGAGCAGCGCGTGCTGGTCCTGATCGAACTCCTGCCGCACGACGGCATCATGGATGCCGCCCGGGCCATCGGCATGCAGCCCATCGAACATCTGACCTATGAGGCCGGCAGGCGGCTGGCCTTCTTCGTCGGCAGCCAGTCCCGCGTGTACCACACCGGCGTCGCGCGGCTGGCACTCGTGCTGCGGGACTCCGACGAACGGACAGTGGCGCAGTTCACGCAGCAACTGCTGGACACCCTGGTCGCGCCGCTGCCGACGGGCTCGGGCATCGTCATCAACCAGCGGCGGCGCATCGGGGTGGCCCCCTTCACCCTGGAGGCTGCGGACGCCGTCGACTCCCTGCGGCGCGCCAACGCCGCGCTTTACCACCAACCGATGTCCGGCACGGCGGTGTGCAGCTACGACGCCGCGGTGGACCTCAGCTACCGCCGCTCCTATGAGCTCATGGGCAGCATTCCCCGCGCGCTGATGGCGGGAGAATTCCGGCTGGTGTACCAGCCGCAGTTCGAGCGTGCTTCCACACGCTACACCTGCCTGGAGGCCCTGCTTCGCTGGGACCACCCCCAGCTGGGCCCCGTGTCGCCCGGCGATTTCATTCCCCTGCTGGAGAAGACCACCTACATCCAGGCCGTCACGGAATGGGTGCTGAACACGGCGCTGGCCCAGGTGCGCGCGTGGGAAGACGCCGGCCTGGAGGTGGACGTGGCGATCAACGTGTCGCCGCGCAACCTGGAGCAGCCCGGATTCGCCGGCATGCTCCAGAATGCCTTCGCCCGGCACCGGCTCGCCCCGTCGCGCCTCGAGATCGAATGCACCGAGAACGCGGTGCTGACGGAAGGTCCCACCCTGGAAGGCATCAAGGCGGCCCGTGCCATGGGCGTGCGCGTGGCGCTCGACGATTTCGGCACCGGCTACTGCAACTTCGGATGCCTGTACGACCTCTCGGCCGAGGTGCTCAAGCTCGACCAGGCCCTGATCCGGCCCATCGGCACCGATGCCCGCGCCCTGGATGTCGTGCGCGGCATGGTCCAGCTCGGCCACACCCTGGGCTACCGCCTCCTGGCCGAGGGCGTGGAAACCGCCGAAGTGTTCGACCAGCTCATGGAACTGGGATGCGACCAGGTGCAGGGCTATTACCTGAGCCGCCCCCTGCCACCCGCCGAGGCCTTCACCTTCGTGCACCGCTGGAACCAGCTCGTCACGCTCGAGCAGGACTGAACGGGCGGGAACAGCGTCCCGGCAGGCCGCGCAGCGCCGCACCGCGCCGACAGCTAACGCTCCGCGTCAGAGGGCCTTCGCCTCGGATCGAAGGGAAAGTCCGGCTGCAGGATGTCCACGCACGCCTCGCAGGCCAGGAACCGGGACCGCTGCCCATGGCTCACCGCGCCCCATCCCGTCCCGCTGTCGATGGATACGGTCGCGGTCCTGCCATCCGAAAACACCACGGTGGCATCGGCCGAGCAATCGTCCAGGATGGCATTGCGCCGGTACGAACCACTGTCCGTGAGGGCGGCATGCTGCAGGAAAAACTTCACCCGCCTGGCGTCCAGCGCCAGGCCGCGGCAATCCACTTCCGGCGCGAATCGCGCCTGGGCTGCAGGGCGTTGGATGACGATTTTGCGGATCTCTGCGTGGGCGTAGGGGCGGCCACCCGACGCATCCTGCGCCTCTGCCGCGAAAGCGGCTGGCGCAGTGCATGCGAGGAAAAACGCCAGCAGCCTCCCCCAGACCAGCAATTCCCGCCGCCTTACCCCACCCACTTGCGCGCGTTGCGCCAGATGCGCATCCACGGGCTCAGCGCGCTGCGGTCGCCGCTGGTCCAGCTCATCTGGATGTTGCGGAACACGCGCTCGGGGTGGGGCATCATGGCCGTGAAGCGGCCGTCCGCCGTGGTCACCGCCGTGAGGCCGCCCGCGCTGCCGTTGGGGTTGAACGGATACTGCTCGGTGGGGGCGCCGTGGTGGTCCACGAAGCGCATCGCCGCGATCGCCTGGGCGGCATTGCCGCGGCGCGCGAAGTTCGCATAGCCCTCGCCGTGCGCCACGGCGATCGGCAGCCGGCTGCCGGCCATGCCTGCGAAGAACAGGCTGGGCGACTCCAGCACTTCCACCAGCGACAGGCGGGCCTCGAAGCGCTCGCTCTGGTTGGTGGTGAAGCGCGGCCAGGCCCCGGCGCCCGGGATGATGTCGGCCAGTTCGGCGAACATCTGGCAGCCGTTGCACACGCCCAGGCCGAACGTATCGGCGCGGCCGAAGAAGCCCTGGAACTGCTCGGACAGCACCGGGTTGAACGTGATCGAGCGCGCCCAGCCGATGCCGGCGCCCAGGGTGTCGCCGTAGCTGAAGCCGCCACAGGCCACCACGCCCTTGAAGTCGGCCAGCCGCGCGCGGCCCGACTGCAGGTCGGTCATGTGCACGTCGTAGGCGTCGAAACCCGCCTCGTTGAAGGCATAGGCCATCTCGATGTGCGAATTCACTCCCTGCTCGCGCAGGATGGCCACCTTCGGCCGTGCGAGGTTCAGGAACGGGGCTGCCACATCCTCGGCCGGGTCGAACGTCAGCGCCACATGCAGGCCCGGATCCTCGGGCGCGCCCGCCGCCGCATGCTCGGCATCGGCACAGGCGGGGTTGTCGCGCTGCTGGCAGATCTTCCAGCTCACGGCGTCCCACACCTGGTGCAGGTCGGACAGGGATGCGCTGAACACCGCCTTCACGTCGCGCCACACCTGCAGTTCGCCCTTGCCCACGTCCATCGCGGATGCGGCCGGGCGCGTCTTGCCGACGAAGTGGCTGAACTTCGAGAGGCCGTGCTCGCGCAGGGTCTGCATCACCTCGTTGCGCTCGGCGGTGCGCACCTGCAGCACCACGCCCAGTTCCTCGTTGAACAGCGCCTTGAGCGTCAGTTCCTCGCGCCGCGCGCTCACCTGCTGCGCCCAGTTCTTGGCGTCGCCCGTTTCCATGCGGCTGTCGGCGATGCCGTCGCCTTCCGTCACCAGCAGATCGACGTTCAGTGCCACGCCCACATGCCCCGCGAAGGCCATCTCGGCCACCGCGGCCAGCAGGCCGCCGTCGCTGCGATCGTGGTAGGCCAGGATGCGGCCCTGCGCACGCAGCGCGTTCACGGCATCCACCAGTTGCACGAGATCCTGCGCGTCGTCCAGGTCGGGCACCTCGCCGCCCTCCTGGCCCAGCACCTGCGCCAGGATGCTGCCACCCATGCGGCAACGACCCTTGCCCAGGTCCACCAGCACCAGCGTGGTGTCCTCTTCCTGCGCATCGAGCTGCGGCGTCAGCGTGCCGCGCACGTCGGACAGCGTGGCGAACGCGCTCACGATCAGGCTCACCGGCGAGGTGACCTTCTTCGCGGCGCCGCCGTCATCCTTCCCGCTACCGGAGGGGCTCGTCCATACGGTGCGCATGGACAGCGAATCCTTGCCCACCGGAATGCTGATGCCCAGCTGCGGACACAGCTCCATGCCCACGGTCTTCACGGTGGCGTACAGGTCGGCGTCCTCGCCGGGCTCGCCGCAGGCCGCCATCCAGTTGGCCGACAGCTTCACGCGCGGCAGCTCGATCGGCGCGGCCAGCAGGTTGGTGATCGCCTCGGCCACGGCCATCCGGCCCGAAGCCGGCGCGTCGATCGCAGCCAGCGGCGTGCGCTCGCCCATGGACATCGCCTCGCCCGCGAAGCCGCGGTAGTCGGCCAGGGTCACGGCGCAATCGGCCACGGGCACCTGCCACGGGCCCACCATCTGGTCGCGGTGCGACAGACCGCCCACCGTGCGGTCGCCGATGGTGATCAGGAAACGCTTGGACGCCACCGTGGGATGCGCCAGCACGTCGATCACGGCCTTCTGCAGCGGCACGCCGGTGAGTTCGATCGGCGCGGCCTCGCGGCGCACCGTCTTCACGTCGCGGTGCATCTTGGGCGGCTTGCCCAGCAGCACGTCCATGGGCATGTCCACGGGGAATTTCTGGTCGCCCGCCTCCACGGCCGTGTCTTCCAGCACCAGCTGGCGCTCGCCCGTGGCCGTGCCGATCACGGCGAAGGGGCAGCGCTCGCGCTCGCAGAACGCGCGGAAGGTCTCCAGCGATTCAGGCGCGATCGCCAGCACGTAGCGCTCCTGGCTCTCGTTGGACCAGATCTCCTTGGGCGCCAGGCCGGACTCTTCCAGCTGCACCGCCCGCAGGTCGAAGCGCGCGCCGCGGCCCGCATCGTTGGTCAGTTCAGGGAACGCGTTCGACAGCCCGCCCGCACCCACGTCGTGGATCGCCAGGATCGGGTTCTGCGCGCCCTGCGCCCAGCAGTGGTTGATGACCTCCTGTGCGCGCCGCTCGATCTCGGGGTTGCCGCGCTGCACCGAATCAAAGTCGAGTTCGGCCGCGTTGGTGCCCGTCGCCATGGAACTGGCCGCACCGCCGCCCATGCCGATGCGCATGCCCGGGCCGCCCAGCTGGATCAGCAGCGTGCCGGCCGGGAACTCGATCTTCGTCGTCAGGCCCGCGTCGATCACGCCCAGACCGCCCGCGATCATGATCGGCTTGTGGTAGCCGCGGCGCACGCCGGCCACGTCCTGTTCGTACTCGCGGAAGTAGCCCAGCAGGTTCGGCCGGCCGAATTCGTTGTTGAAGGCCGCGCCGCCCAGCGGGCCCTCGACCATGATCTGCAGCGGGCTCGCGATGTGTTCCGGCTTGCCGCCCGCCTCGTCGCTCCAGCCGCCCCAGAGCTTCGATACCGTGAAGCCGGTGAGGCCGGCCTTGGGCCTGGAGCCGCGGCCCGTTGCGCCCTCGTCGCGGATCTCGCCGCCCGCGCCCGTGGAGGCGCCGGGGAACGGAGAGATCGCCGTCGGGTGGTTGTGCGTCTCCACCTTCATGAGCACATGGTGCGTGGCGTCGCTCTTGCGGTAGGCGGGAACGTCCTGCGCCGCGCGCCCGGTGGCGGCCGGTGCGATGAAGCGCTCGACGGCGCTGCCTTCCATGATCGAGGCGTTGTCGGAGTACGCGACGATGGTGTGCTGCGGCGCGAGCTGGTGGGTGTTGCGGATCATCGCGAACAGGCTCCTGTCCTGTTCCTGGCCGTCGATGGTGAACCGTGCGTTGAAGATCTTGTGGCGGCAGTGCTCGCTGTTGGCCTGCGCGAACATCATCAACTCGACGTCGGTGGGGTTGCGGCGCAGCGACGTGAAGGCGTTGACGAGATAGTCGATCTCGTCGTCCGCCAGGGCCAGGCCCCAGCGGGTGTTCGCGCCTTCCAGCGCTGCGCGCCCGCCGCCCAGCACGTCCACGAATTCCATGGGCACCGCGGGCAGTTCTGTGAACAGGTCGGCCGCCCCTGCCCGGTCCCAGAGCACCGATTCCGTCATGCGGTCGTGCAGCAGCGCGGCCACGGCCTGCTTCTGCGTGTCGGTGAGCGTGGGCACGCCGCCCAGCAGGCCCGGGCGCAGCGACAGACGGTATTCGGTCACCCGCTCCACGCGGCGCACGTGCAGGCCGCAGTTGCGCACGATGTCGGTGGCCTTAGAAGCCCAGGGCGACACGGTGCCGATGCGCGGCGCGACCACGATGGCGGGGCCGGAATCCGGGCCGGCATAGGGATCGCCGTAGGTGAGCAGGGCCGCCAGGCGCTCGCGGTCGGCCGGCGTCGACCCGGCGTCGGTGGCCACCAGATGCACGAAACGGGCCGCGACTCCCTCGATGCGGTCGTGGATGGCCTGCAGGCGGGGCAGGAGCTGCTGGACGCGGAAGGGGCTGAGGGCGTTGCTGCCTTCGAACGAGGTAAGGTGCAGGGTCACTTTGGCGGCCTGTTGCGGGGAAAGGATGGGGCTCGGAGCGGGAGGCCGCGGCCGGCGGGCAGGCCGCTGAATGGGGCCAGCCTCCGGGGCGTCGCGGCGCGTTCGGCGCAGCCCGCCATTTTACCGGCGCCCGCAGCTTCGGGCGGCCGCCAATGCCATCGCCCCCCCGGAGGCACCGGACGGCCCCCGATGGGATAATCCCGCCATGAGCATCACCATCAAGTCCGCCGAGGAAATCGCCGGCATGCGCGAAGCCTGCCGCCTGGCTTCGGAAGTGCTGGACTACATCACGCCCCACATCCGTCCCGGCATCACCACGAACGACGTGGACCGGCTCGCCGCCGAGTGCATGGCCGCGCAGGGCACCATCTCGGCCACCATCGGCTACCAGCCGCCGGGATACCCGCCCTACCCCAAGTCGCTCTGCACCTCGCTCAACCACGTGGTCTGCCACGGGATACCGAACGACAAGCCCCTCAAGAAGGGCGACATCATGAATGTGGACGTCACCGTCATCACCAAGGACGGCTGGTACGGCGACAACAGCCGCATGTACCTGATCGGCGACGTCTCCATCGCCGCGAAGCGCCTGTGCCAGCTCACCTTCGAGGCGATGTGGCTGGGCATCCAGCAGGTGAAGCCGGGAGCGCACCTGGGCGACATCGGCCATGCCATCCAGAAGTTCGCCGAGGGCCACGGCCTGTCCGTGGTGCGCGAGTTCTGCGGCCACGGCATCGGCAAGAAATTCCACGAAGAGCCCCAGGTGCTGCACTACGGCCGCCCCGGTACGCTCGAGGAACTGGTGCCGGGCATGACCTTCACGATCGAGCCCATGCTCAACGCCGGCCGCCGCGAGGTCAAGGAGCACGGCAACGACGGCTGGACCATCGTCACCAAGGACCACAGCCTGTCCGCCCAGTGGGAGCACACGGTGCTCGTGACCGAGACGGGCTATGAGGTCCTCACCCTGTCTGCCGGCTCCCCTCCGCTGCCTCCGTTCGTCACTGCCGTGAAGACCTGACGGCTGCGCCGGCGCGCACAGGCGCAGCATGGTTCTTGCTTGCGGAGCGGCCATGCCTGCCGACCGCGCCCCGATGACCCCATCGCTCTCTTCCCCGCACGCCATGCCGCCCACGCTTTCGGAACTCCAGCCCCTGCGCGACGCCTACCGGCAGGACAAGGCCACCCTGCTGGCCAGCCTGCAGTCCCGGGGAGCCTCCACCCGCAGCGTGCGCCCCCTGCTAGGCAAGCTGTCCGCCCTTGCCGACCGGCTGCTGCGCACCCTTTGGCAGCGGGCCGGCCTGCCGGACACCCTGGCGCTGCTGGCCGTGGGCGGCTACGGCCGCGCCCAGTTGTTCCCCTATTCCGACGTGGACGTGCTCGTGCTGCTGCCCGACGGCTGCGAGGCCGCCTGCGAAGGCCCGCTGCGCCCGGCCATCGAGGCCTTCATCGGCAGCTGCTGGGACGCCGGCCTGGAAATCGGCTCCAGCGTTCGCACCGTGGCCGAGTGCCTGACCGAGGCCGCCGCCGACGTGACCGTGCAGACCTCCCTGCTGGAGGCCCGCCGCATCGTCGGCAGCGCTGCCCTGGTCGCGGATTTCCAGCAGCGCTACGACGCACAGATGGACCCGGAAGCCTTCCTGGTCGCCAAGACGCTGGAAATGCGCCAGCGGCACAACAAATACGAGAACACGCCCTACGCGCTGGAGCCCAACTGCAAGGAGTCGCCCGGTGGCCTGCGCGACCTGCAGACGGTGCTCTGGGTGGCCCGCGCCAGCGGCCTGGGCCGCAACTGGAAGGAACTCGCGGCCCACGGCCTCGCCACCGACTTCGAGGTACGGCAGATCGAGCGCAACGAGGCCCTGCTGTTCCTCATCCGCGCGCACCTGCATGCCATCGCCGGCCGCCACGAAGACCGGCTCGTCTTCGACCTGCAGACCGCCGTGGCCGAATCCTTCGGCTACCGCAACCAGGCCGCCGCCGAAGGGCAGCGGCAGCGGCTGCGGGCGAGCGAAAGCCTCATGCGCCGCTATTACTGGGCGGCCAAGGCGGTCTCGCAGCTCAGCCAGATCCTGCTGCTCAACATCGAGGAACGCCTCTCGCCGCCCTCCCACGAACTGCGGCCCATCAACGAGCGCTTCTACGACAAGTCCGGCCTCATCGAGGTCGCCAGCGACGACCTCTACCACCGCGAGCCGCACGCCATCCTGGAAACCTTCCTGCTCTACGAAACAGAGGAAGGACTGAAGGACCTGTCGGTGCGCACCCTGCGCGCGCTCTACAACGCCCGCGGCGTCATGGACGCCGCCTTCCGCCGGGACCCCGTCAACCGGCAGCAGTTCCTGCGCATCCTCCAGCAGCCCGTGGGCATCACCCACGCCATGCGGCTCATGAACCAGACCTCGGTGCTGGGCCGCTACCTCTGGCCCTTCCGGCGCATCGTCGGCCAGATGCAGCACGACCTCTTCCACGTCTATACCGTGGACCAGCACATCCTCATGGTGCTGCGCAACGTGCGCCGCTTCTTCATGCCCGAGCATGCGCACGAATACCCCTTCTGCTCGCAGCTCGCCGGGGGATGGGACAAGCCCTGGCTGCTGTACCTCGCGGCCCTCTTCCACGACATCGGCAAGGGCCGCGGGGGCGACCACTCGCGCATCGGCGCCGAGGAAGTGCGCCATTTCTGCCGCCAGCACGGCGTGGGCGTGGAAGACTCCGCCCTGGTCGAGTTCCTGGTCGCCGAACACCTCGCCATGAGCCAGGTGGCCCAGAAACAGGACCTCACCGACCCCGACGTCATCGCTGCATTCGCCCGGCGCGTGGGCAGCGAGCGGCGCCTCACCGCGCTCTACCTGCTCACCGTCGCCGACATCCGCGGCACCAGCCCGAAGGTCTGGAACGCCTGGAAAGGCAAGCTGCTGGAAGACCTCTACCGCGCCACGCTGCGCACGCTGGGCGGGCGCGCTCCCGACGCCGCCGCCGAGGTCGAGGCCCGCAAGCGCGAGGCGCTGGTCCTGCTCGCGCTCAACGCCCAGCCCTTCGAGGGCCACAAGAAACTCTGGGACACGCTGGACGTCGGCTACTTCATGCGGCACGAGGCCGCGGACATCGCCTGGCACGCCCGCCACATGGCCCGCCACGTGGGCACGGAACGCTCGGTCGTCCGCGCCCGCCAGTCCCTGGCCGGCGAAGGCCTGCAGGTGGCCGTGTACGCCCCCGACCAGCCGGACCTCTTCGCGCGCATCTGCGGCTACTTCGACCGTGCCGGATTCAGCATCCTGGACGCGCGCGTGCACACCGCCAACAACGGCCATGCGCTCGACACCTTCCAGATCGTCGCGCCGGAGCAGGCCGGCCACTACCGCGAACTCACCCACATGGTCGAGAGCGAACTCGCGCGCACCATCGAGGAAGGCGGAGCACTGCCCGAACCCGGCCGCAAGCGCGTCTCGCGCCGGGTCAAGAGCTTCCCGATCACCCCGCGCGTCGCCCTGCGGCCGGACGAGAAGGCGCAGCGCTGGATCCTGCACATCTCCGCCAGCGACCGCGCCGGCCTGCTCTACCTGGTCGCGCGCGTGCTGTCGCGCCATCACCTCAACGTGCAGCTCGCCAAGGTCAGCACGCTGGGCGAGCGCGTGGAAGACACCTTCCTCATCCAGGGCCCGGAGCTGCAGCACAACGCGCGGCAGATCCAGATCGAGACAGAACTGCTGGAAGCGCTGTCGGGCTGAGGCGCGGCCCGGCCGGAAAGCCCGGGACGCGCGTCAGTCGTCCTCGTGTTCCGCGATGTCCGGGAACAGCACGTCCGCGTAGCCGAAGCGCGAGAAGTCGCGGATGCGCATCGGGTACAGCTTGCCCACCAGGTGGTCGCACTCGTGCTGCACCACCCGGGCATGGAAACCTTCCACCGTGCGGTCGATCGGCGCGCCGTGCTCGTCGAAGCCCGTGTAGTGGATGCGCGACCAGCGCGGCACCACGCCCCGCAGCCCCGGCACGGACAGGCACCCTTCCCAGTCCTCTTCCTCTTCGTCGCCCAGCGGCGTGATCCGCGGATTCACGAGCACCGTGGGCGGCACCAGCGGCCGGTCGGGGTAGCGCGGGTTGCGCTCCCGGGAGCCGAAGATCACCACCTGCAGGTCCACACCGATCTGCGGCGCGGCGAGGCCCGCGCCGTTCACCGCGCGCATGGTGTCCCGCATGTCCTGCACCAGTTGCAGCAGCGAAGGCGTGCCGAATTCGGCGACGGGCCGGGCGGTGCGCAGAAGACGCTCGTCGCCCATCTTGAGGATGTCGTGGATGGCCATGTGGAAAGCATATCGCCCTGCGCATCGGAAGGCACAATCGCCCCATGCCCGCACCGCCCACGGATCCGCTGCCTCCGCCTCCCGCCCATGCGCCCCTGCCGGCGCCGGTGCGCTGGCTGCTGCTGGCCTTCGCGGCGCTCAGCCTGGGCCTGGGCATCGTCGGCATCTTCGTGCCCGGCCTGCCCACCACCGTGTTCGTCCTCATGGCCGGCTGGGCAGCGGCACGCAGTTCGCCGCGGCTGCATGCCTGGCTGTGGCGGCATCCGCTTTTCGGCTCCATGCTGCGCAACTGGGCCGACGGCGGCCGCGTGAGCCGCCGCGCGAAATGGAGCGCCACGGCCATGATGGCACTGTGCGGCGTCGTGCTCGTGGTCAGCTCCGCGCCGCGGTGGGTGGCCATCGGCGCATCGGCCTGCATGGCCTGCGTGCTGGTGTGGCTCTGGTGTCGCCCCGAGTGAACTCTTTCGACGCGGACATGCGAGTTTCCCGATCGGGCTGTTTTTTGTGTATATAATCTAAGTCTTGTTCCTCGATAGCTCAGTCGGTAGAGCGCCGGACTGTTAATCCGTAGGTCCCTGGTTCGAGCCCAGGTCGAGGAGCCAGAAGGTTTTTGCAGCGGGCACTGCAACCGAACAATGCCCGCTTACATTCGAAGAGTCATTCCTCGATAGCTCAGTCGGTAGAGCGCCGGACTGTTAATCCGTAGGTCCCTGGTTCGAGCCCAGGTCGAGGAGCCACATCAAAGGCCACCCCCAGGGGTGGCCTTTTTATTTTCCGCACCAACGGCCTCCCCCCCGGCCTCCCCTGCATCGGCAGTCCACGGCGCGACCTGCCGCCGGGGCGCACAATGGCGCTCTGCCATTCCGCCCGCCCATCTGCACGCCATGCCCTCGCCCGCCCCGCTCGCCTGGCTCGAACCCGACGACCCCTTTCCACCTGTCGCCCGCGCCTGGGGCCCAAGGGATCCGGCCCCCGGCCTGCTCGCGGCCGGCGGGGCGCTCGATACGGCACACCTTCGCCAGGCCTATGCCCAGGGCATCTTCCCGTGGTTCAGCGCAGGGCAGCCCATCCTCTGGTGGAGCCCGGACCCGCGCATGGTCCTCGCGGTGGAGTCGTTCCGCCTGCACCGGTCGCTGCGGCGCACCCTGCAGCGCTTCCGCACCACCCCCGGCTGCGAGATCCGCGTGGACCACAGCTTCCCGGACGTGATCCGCGCCTGCGCGCAGACGCCGCGCGGCGGGCAGCACGGCACCTGGATCGTGCCGGACATGATCGCCGCCTACGAGGAGTTCCACCGCGCTGGCCACGCCCACAGCATCGAGACCTGGCAGGATGGCCGGCTGGTGGGCGGCCTCTACTGCATCGGCATCGGCCGGGCGGTCTTCGGCGAGTCCATGTTCGCCCATGCGACCGATGCCTCGAAGATCGCCCTGGCGGCGCTCGTCTGCCTGTGCCGCCGCCACGGGGCGGAATGGATCGACTGCCAGCAGAACACCGCCCACCTCGCCTCGCTGGGCGCCCGGGAAATCCCGCGCGAGCACTTTCTGCGCAACGTGCACGCCGCCACCGCACTGGCACCCATCACCTGGCGGTTCGATTCCTTATACTGGGACGCATTGCTGCCCCCCTCGCCCGGCCCGCAATGACGCAACTCAACGACCTTCCGCTGCAGACCCTGCAGTTCTACGCGACGGCGCCCTACCCGTGCAGCTACCTGCCGGACCGGCAGGCCCGGTCCCAGGTCGCCACGCCCAGCCACCTGATCCAGAGCGATGTGTATTCCGACCTGGTGGCGCGCGGATTCCGCCGCAGCGGCATGTTCACCTACCGCCCCTATTGCGACGGCTGCCAGGCCTGCACGCCGCTGCGTGTGCTGGCGGCCGAATTCCGGCCCGACCGCAGCCAGCGCCGGGCGTGGAAGCAGCACAGCGCCCTCCAGACCCGCGTGCTGCGGCTGTGCTACGAACCGGAGCACTACCAGCTCTACCTCCACTACCAGCGCGCCCGCCATTCCGGCGGCGGCATGGACCACGACAGCATCGACCAGTACACGCAATTCCTGCTGCAGAGCCGCGTGAATTCGCGCCTCGTCGAATTCCGCGATCCGGCGCCCGACGGCGAGACCGGCACGCTGCGCATGGTGTCCATCCTCGACGTGCTGGACGATGGCCTTTCGGCCGTCTATACCTTCTACGACCCCGATCCGGACTGCAGCTACGGCACGTTCAACGTGCTCTGGCAGATCGAGCAGGCCCGCACGCTCGGCCTGGCGCACGTCTACCTGGGGTACTGGATCGCCGAGAGCGCCAAGATGAACTACAAGTCGCGCTTCCACCCGCACGAACTGCGGGTGCACGGCGAGTGGCAGCGCGGCGGCTGAGCTTCCACGCCACGGCCGGGTTTTTCATAAGATAAAATTCCCGCACATTGCCTTGGCCGAGAACCATGAAAAAAGACGACGCAGGCGCCTCCTCCAAACCCAGTGTGCAGGTGCTGGAGCGCATGTTCACCCTCATCGACGTGCTCGCCTCGCGGGAAGAAGCCATTCCCCTGAAGGAAATCAGCGAGAAGACGGGGCTGCACCCCTCCACCGCGCACCGCATCCTCAACGACCTGACCCTCGGCCGCTTCGTGGACCGGCCCGAATCGGGCAGTTACCGGCTCGGCATGCGGCTCCTGGAACTGGGCAACCTCGTCAAGGCCCGGCTCAGCGTGCGGGACGCCGCGCTCCTGCCCATGCGCAGCCTGCACAAGCTGACCCAGCAGCCCGTCAACCTCAGCATGCGCCAGGGCGACGAAATCGTCTATGTGGAGCGGGCGTACAGCGAGCGCTCCGGCATGCAGGTGGTCCGCGCCATCGGCGGCCGCGCGCCCCTGCACCTGACCTCCACCGGCAAGCTGTTCCTGGCGGTGGACGACCCGCAACGCGTGCGCGCCTATGCCGTGCGCACCGGGCTGGCAGGCCATACGCGCAACAGCATCACCCAGCTGCCGGCGCTGGAACGTGAACTGGGCCAGGCCCGGCAGCACGGCATCGCCCGCGACAACGAGGAACTGGAGCTGGGCGTGCGCTGCATGGCGGCCGGTGTGTTCGACGACCAGGGCCAGCTCGTCGCAGGCCTGTCGATCTCGGCCCCGGCCGACCGCCTGGACGAAAACTGGCTGCCCAAGCTGCAGGCCACCGCCGACGAGATCTCCGCCGCACTGGGCTATGACCGCGGCCGGGCCAAGAAGGACGCGGGCTCGACCCACCGGTAGCACGGCGCCGGAAACTCACCGGACATCAGCAGCAGCTTGTGGCGGCGCTCGATGCCATCGGAGCCAGCCACGGCCGGAAGCATGCGGATGACGCTATCGGTACACGGGATGGCGATGGCACAAATCCATCACTTGATCCCGCGCCCGGTCACGCGCTGTCATCAGCACAACGCACAGCGATCTGCAGGGCTTGCGCCAGCTCGGGATCGAAGTCCATCGGTGTGAGAGATGTGTCGTACATGGGGGAAAAAGTCCTGTCTTCGGTTTTGTTGAATCGCTCATCCCGCCCCTCTCGGTGCAGTTGCCTCGATCCCGTCCAGCCAGGAAGCAAACACCCCTCGTGCCGCCAGCGGCAAACCGGATTGCAGGGCTCGTGCTTCGGCGCGCAATGTGCGCGGGTCGATGCCGGCCTGAGCCAGTTCGCAGGCATGGCCGACCAGCCAGCGCTCGATGTGGCGCGGGTCCGCCTCCAGATGGCACTGCAGCGCCAGCACATGGTGCCCCACGCCGAACGCCTGGTTGTCGCAAACAGGCGTGCCCGCCAGCCGCGTGGCCCCGGCGGGAATCTCGAAGCGGTCGCCATGCCAGTGCAGCACCGGCACCTCGCCCAGCGCCGCCAGCGGTGACGCCTCGCCTGCCAGAGTCAACGCCAGCGGCGCGAAGCCGATTTCCCTGACCCCCATGCCGCCGACACCCGCGCCGAGTGCACGGGCGATCAGTTGCGCGCCCAGGCACATGCCCAGCAGCGGGCGCCGGCATTGCAGCCGCTCGGAAATCACGGCCAGTTCGTCGGCGAGAAAGGGATAGAGCGCGTCGTCGAAGGCGCCTATCGGACCGCCCAGCACCACCAGCAGATCGGCCGCTGCCGCATCGACGGTGCGCCAGTCTGCGGTCGTGGCATCCAGGTAGCGCACGGCATACCCGCGCGCCGCCAGCAGCGGCTCCAGCGTGCCAAGGTCTTCAAAATGCAGATGGCGGATGGCAATGGCGGTTTTCATGAGGACGGCACCTCTGTGCCGGGTTCGCCGGGCCAGTAGTGGCCGTCTGGCGTGGCGCGTGCGCCAAAGATGGCCTGGCCGATGCGCACCACGGTGGCACCTTCCTCGATGGCGATCTCGAAGTCGCCGGACATGCCCATGGACAGCCCATCCAGCCCGATGCCTGCGGGTGCGCTCTGGCGCAACCGGTCGCGCAAGGTGCGCAGCAGCACGAAGCACTGGCGCACTCGTTCAGCCTCGCAGGAAAACAGCGCCAGCGTCATCAGCCCACGCACGCGCAGCGCCGAAAACGCCGGCAGCGCCTGGATGAAGGCCTGCGCGTCCCCAGGGGCGAGGCCGTACTTGCCGGCCTCGCCCGAGGTATTGACCTGCACGAACACCTCCAGCGAACGTCCTTCGGCTTGCAGGCGACGATCCAGCGCCTCGGCCACGCGCAGGCTGTCCAGCGCCTGGAATTCGTGGGCAAAGCGTGCCACCAGCCTGGCCTTGTTGGTTTGCAGGTGGCCGATGACCGACCATTGCAGGTCGGCCAGATCCTGCATGGCCTCCCATTTCCGGTGGGCTTCCTGCGGCTTGTTCTCGCCCAGCATCCGGCAGCCTGCCGCGTGCGCGAGGCGCAGGCTGGCCTCGGGCCTGGTCTTGCTGACCGGCAGCAGGCGCACCGTCGCGGCATCACGTCCCGCCCGGCGGCAGGCGGCCGCAATGCGCGCCTGCACCGCCTCCAGGTTGCGCTGGAAGTCCTCGACAGTAACGGCCTCGGGATAGCGGCCGTGCTGTTCGTGGCCGGTCTGCGTGCCGGATGGCATTGGCATCAGTTCGTCCCCCTGCTGATCGGCGCGGGGGCCGTGGCGGGCGTGGATGCCTTGTGCGGCAAACGGCCATTCAGGACCGCATGGGCGAGCAGTCCGATCACCAGCCCCCAGAAGGCACCGCCGATACCCAGCAGGTTGATGTTGGCGGCTGCCGCCAGGAAGGTCATCAAAGAGGCTTCGCGCGCCTTCGCGTCGGCCAGGGCGGTGGCCAGGCTGCCGCCGATGGTGCCCAGCAGTGCCAGGCCCGCCAGCGTGGTAATGAAGGTGGCCGGGAAAGCCATGAAGACGGCGGCCAGCGTCACCCCGAACACGCCCACGAGGATGTAGCACACGCCTGCGGCGATGCCCGCGATCCAGCGCCTGGATGGGTCTTCGTGCGCCTCCCGGCCCGTGGCGATGGCCGCCGTGATGGCAGCGATGTTGAAGGCGTGCGAACCAAACGATGCCATCAGCAACGAGCCCAGCCCTGTGATGGTCAGGATGGGGTTGGCACTGGTCCTGAAGCCGTCATTGCGCAGTACCAGCATGCCGGGCATGTACTGGCCGGTCAGGGTGATCAGGAACAGCGGCAGCGCCACGCTCAACAAGGCGTTGGGCGAAAAGGCGGGCATGGTGAAAACCGGCGTGGCCAGCTTCAGTTGCAGCCCCGAAAGATCGACCCGATCCTGAATCAGGAGGAAGGCCAGCCCCAGTACCAGGATTCCCACCACCGCATAACGTGTGGAGAATCGCTTGAGCACCACGTAGGCGAGGATCAGCCATCCGGCCAGCAGTGGGTCGACGCTCATGCCGCCGAAAGCCCTGATGCCAAACGGCAACAGGATGCCTGCCAACAGCCCGGCGGCCACGCCCTGGGGGATCAGGCGAATGACGCGCTCGAACCAACCCGACAGCCCCAGCGCCACAAAAGCGGCTGCCGAGATCAGGTAGGCCCCGACGGCTTCGGCATACGGCGTGGTCGCCAGCGCGGTGACCAGAAACGCCGCCGCCGGCGTGGACCACGCGGTGATGATCGGCTCGCGGGACACCCAGCTCAGGATGATCCCCGTCACGCCCACCCCGATGGAAATCGACCACACCCAGGAGGCCGTCAGTTCCGGGCCGAGGCCCGCGACCTTGGCGGCCTGGAACACCAGGATGAATGTGCCGCCGTAGTTGACGATGACCGAGATCAGGCCGGCCACGACGGGATGGGTGAGATCGTTCCAGCGAACGGATGAATGAGAAGGGATGGATGACATGGCCTGACACCGGCTCCTGACACGGGGGACTGAACACGTTGCGAGATGTATTTATAGTTTTAGAATGGACGGATACTCCCCACCACTTTTTGGTGGACATACCGGCCAATTGTTCAAGCACGCTCAACTCGAATCCGTCAAAGCGTGGGTCGGTGACCCGGCGCATGGCGCCTTGCCGCTGCACGCGCGGGTGCAGCGGGCCATTCGCCAATTGATCCTCGATGGCGCGCTGGACGTGGGCAGGCCATTGCCCGCGTCACGCGCCTTGGCGAAGTCGCTGGGGGTGTCCCGCGATACGGTCGAGTCGGCCTACAGCCAGTTGCATGCGGAAGGCTTCATCGAACGGCGTGTGGGCAGCGGCAGCTTTGTGTCGGAACGGGCCCAGCGTCTGCCGGGGCGCGGCAAGCCCCGGCGGACCAGCGTGGAAGGCAGGGCGACGCTGCGCCTCAGCCAGCGCGGCAGCGCCATGTTCCAGAGCGGCGGCGTGCGTGACTTTCTGACGCCGCGCCCGTTCGCCCCTGGTGTGCCCGAGACACGCAGTTTTCCGCTGCAAACCTGGGAGCGACTGGAACGGCAAGTGCTGAAGGAATACGGCACGCTGGCGTTACTGCACAGCCCGCCGCAGGGCATGGAGCCGCTGCGCCGGGCCATCGCCGATTACGTCAATCTCGAACGGGGCGCGCGCGCCACACCCGAGCGTGTGTTGGTGCTGACCAGTTCCCAGCAAGCCTTGGCACTGTGCGCCACTGTGCTGCTCGATGCTGGCGACCGCATCTTCATCGAAGACCCTGCTTATCACGGAGCCCGCAAGGCGTTCGACGCTGCCGGGCTGGAGTGCGTGCCCGTGCCATTGGATGCCGACGGCCTGCGGGCGGAGTATTTGACTGAGGCGAGCGAGGCGCCAGGCGAGGCGGCCAGGGCGGTGTTCCTGACGCCATCGCACCAGTTTCCCACGGGCGCGACGCTGTCGCTGGATCGGCGTCTGGCCGTCATCGAATGGGCCAGACAGCGCCAGGGCTGGATCATCGAGGACGACTACGACAGCGAGTTCCACTACGCGGGCAAGCCCACGGCATGTGTGCAGGGGCTCGATCCCAATGAACGGACGATCTACATCGGCACCTTCACCAAATCGCTGTTTCCTGGCCTGCGCATCGGCTACATGGTGCTGCCGCCGCAACTGGTGGCGCCCATGACCGCTGCCCGCACCTTGCTGGATGGGCACAGCGCACCGATTCCACAACTCACGCTGGCGCGTTTCATCGAAGGCGGCCACTTTGGCGCCCATGTGCGCACCATGCGTGCCGTCTATGCCGAACGGCGCGACGTGCTGGCACGACTGGTGCGCCAGCACCTTGCCGAATTCGTGGAACCCCGGGTGCCTGCCGGGGGCATGCAAATGCCCTGTGTTTTCATCCGCCACATCCCCGAACGCGAGGCCGTGGAATCCGCCCGCCGGGCCGGCATCGACTTGCTGGGGCTGACGACGCTGCATGCGTCGAGCAGGCACGAGGCAGGCTTCCTCATGGGATTCGCCGCCCACGCCCCGCACGAGCTGGATGTTGCCGTCAAAGAACTGGCAAGCGTGCTGCGTGCGCTGTGCCGTTGATGTCGGCACTCCTTCCCGGAGAACCGCTTCTCGGCGATCCCGAGCGCCGCTGGAAACGGGCTCGAGGTATCGCATTCATGCGCACCGATGGTGAAATGAAAAAAGGCCATGCGCCGTTCAGCGCATGGCCCGGTATGCAAGGATTCCCGCCGTGCGAGGGAATCCCCGTGGATGTCAGTCCAGCTTCGCGCTCGCCGTGCCGCCCGATGCATGGAGCGTGCTGGCGGAGCCGAGCGACGGCAGCTTCTCCACCCAGTGGCGCACGCGCTCGGCATCGCCCAGGCGGCTGAACTTGCCGGCGGAATCCAGGAACACCATGATGAGCTTGCGGCCCGCGATATGGGCCTGCATCACGAGGCAGCGGCCCGCCTCGGAGATGTAGCCCGTCTTCTGCAGGCCGATGTCCCACGCGGGATTCTTCACCAGGCGGTTGGTGTTGTTGAAGTGCAGCGTTCTGCGGCCCACTGCCACCTCGTAGCCCGGCGACGTGGTCAGTTCACGCAGCAGCGGATCGGAATGGGCGACATTCACCAGCGTGGCGAGATCGCGCGCGCTCGACTGGTTGTGGCTGGACAGCCCCGTGGGCTCCACGTAGCGGGTTTCCGTCATGCCGATCAGGCGGGCCTTCGCATTCATGCGGGCCACGAAAGCCTCCAGGCCGCCGGGGAACGTACGGCCCAGGGCATGGGCGGCGCGGTTCTCGCTGGACATCAGGGCCAGGTGCAACATCTCTCCGCGCGTGAGCGTGGTGCCCACGGCCAGGCGGGAGCTGCTGAACTTCTCGGTATCGACGTCGTCCTGGGTGACCGTGATCGGCTCATCCATGGGCAGCTTGGCTTCGGAGATCAGCAGGCCCGTCATGAGCTTGGTGAGCGAAGCGATGGGCAGCACCGCATGGTCGTTCTTGCTGAGCAGCACCTCCTGGGTGTCCTGGTCGATCACCAGCGCCACGCTGGACTTCAGGTCGAGGGGATCGGCCACCGAATGCAGTCCGGCGACCTGGCCGAAGGACTGGCGTTCCGGCACCACGGCCGCCACGCGGGGGGCGAGCCGGGCACTGCTGGCAACGGAGCGCGTGGCCTTGACCCGCGTCACGGCCTTGCGGGGCACGGCCTTGGTGGACCGCGATGCCGTGCGCTGCTGCTTGGCGGCGGCCGTGGCGGCCGGCTTCTTCGCTCCCGCTTTCTTGCGCTCGGCCGCGTGCGCTCCAGGAACGGCCAGTGCAAGGCTCAATGCGCAAAAGGCCAGCGCATGGATGAGCCGGGGGACGATGCGGCAGCGTTCTTGCATCAGATGCTCCAAGCGGCAAAAAATTGTATGACAGTGTATGTGAGCAAAAAAAGTCGCGCAAGATCAATATCTTGCGCGACCTTCTCAATGAAGTGGCTGAATTATAAATTCCAGTTTCAGCCTTGCGCAGCCACGCGTTCGGCTTTGCTTTGCAATTTGTTCAACGCGCTCAGGTACGCCTTGGCTGACGCGACGACGATGTCCGGGTCCGCGCCCACCCCGTTGACGACCCGTCCGCTGTCCTGCAGGCGCACCGTCACCTCGCCCTGGCTCTCCGTGGAGCCGCTGATCGCGTTCACCGAGTACAGCACCATCTCGGCGCCGCTGTTGACGTGCGACTCGATGGCCTTGAGCGATGCATCGACCGGGCCGTTGCCCTCCGATGCGCCGTGCACTTCCTTGCCATCCACGGTGAAGACCACCGCGGCATGGGGCCTTTCCCCGGTCTCGCTGCGCTGCGACAGGGATACGAAGCCGTAGCGCTCGCCGGCGCCGGCCGTGGCATCGCCGCTGACCAGCGCGAGGATGTCCTCGTCGAAGATCTCGCTCTTGCGGTCCGCGAGCTCCTTGAAGCGCAGGAAGGCGGCATTCACGTCCGCCTCGCTCTCCAGCTGCACGCCCAGGTCCTGCAGCCGCTGCTTGAACGCGTTGCGCCCGCTCAGCTTGCCCAGCACGATCTTGTTGGCGGTCCAGCCGACGTCCTCGGCCCGCATGATCTCGTAGGTATCGCGGGCCTTGAGCACGCCGTCCTGGTGGATGCCGCTGGCATGGGCGAACGCGTTGGCGCCCACCACGGCCTTGTTCGGCTGCACGACGAAGCCCGTGGTCTGGCTCACCATCCGGCTCGCGGCCACGATGTGCTGCGTATCGATGCCCAGTTCCAGGCCGAAGTAGTCACGCCGCGTCTTCACGGCCATGACGATCTCCTCCAGCGAGCAGTTCCCTGCCCGCTCGCCCAGGCCGTTGATGGTGCATTCGACCTGGCGCGCACCGCCGATCTTCACGCCGGCCAGGGAGTTGGCCACCGCCATGCCGAGGTCGTTGTGGCAATGCACCGACCACACGGCCTTGTCGCTGTTGGGAATGCGCTCGCGCAGGTTCTTGATGAAATGGCCGTAGAGCTCGGGAATGGCATAGCCGACCGTGTCCGGGACGTTGATCGTCGTGGCCCCTTCGGCGATCACGGCCTCCAGCACGCGGCAGAGGAAGTCGGGCTCGCTGCGGTAGCCGTCTTCCGGGCTGAATTCGATGTCGGCCACGAGATTGCGCGCGAAGCGCACGGACTGCTTCGCCTGCTCCAGCACCTGCTCCGGCGTCATGCGGAGCTTCTTTTCCATGTGCAGCGGGCTGGTGGCGATGAAGGTGTGGATGCGCGCGCGCTGCGCATCCTTCAGCGCCTCTGCCGCGCGGGCGATGTCGCGGTCGTTCGCGCGGGACAGCGAGCACACCGTCGAATCCTTGATGGCCTGCGCGATGGCCTGCACCGCCTCGAAATCCCCGTTCGAGCTGGCGGCGAAGCCGGCCTCGATCACGTCCACCTTGAGGCGCTCGAGCTGGCGGGCAATGCGCAGCTTCTCGTCGCGGGTCATCGAGGCGCCGGGCGACTGCTCGCCGTCGCGCAGGGTGGTGTCGAAGATGATGAGTTTGTCGGACATCGTGTGCTCCTTGTCGTTGGTGGGCCGGCACCCCGCCCCGCCGGGCGCGGGGCCCGCAAGAAAAAGGCCCGCTGCCATGTGCATGCGGGCCTTCGTCGGTATGCCTTGCGGTGCCTTGACGCGGGAAGGGGGCACTCCGCAGGCAATGTAGCACAAGCCCGGCAGGCGCCGGGCCGCGTTACTTGTGCAGGCCGCGCTCGTCGGGCTCGTCCGTGGAGATGCTGATGACGCTGCTGTGCTGGCCCTTGGCCTTGCGCCAGGCATAGACGCCGTAGCCGCTCAGACCGTAGAGCACGAAGACGCCGAAGAGCACCGTGGGCGGGTGGATGTTCACCACCGCGATGCCCAGCGCGATCAGCACGATGGTCGCGAACGGCACGCTGCGCTTCATCTGGATGTCCTTGAAGCTGTAGAACGGCACGTTGGTCACCATGGTCAGGCCGGCGTACAGGGTGACGCCGAACATCAGCCAGCAGATGTGGCCCCAGGCGACCCAGGTGTCCGCCCCGCGCTGCACGCCCAGCTCCGTCATCAGCCAGATGAAACCCGCCACCAGGGCCGCCGCCGCCGGGGATGGCAGCCCCTGGAAGTACCGCTTGTCCACCACCCCGGTGTTGACGTTGAAGCGGGCGAGCCGCAGCGCCGCGCACGCGCAATAGACGAAGGCCGCGATCCAGCCCCAGCGCCCGAGGCCCTTGAGCGCCCACTCGTAGGCGATGAGCGCGGGAGCCGCCCCGAACGACACCATGTCGGACAGCGAATCCATCTGCTCGCCGAAGGCGCTCTGGGTATTGGTCATCCGGGCCACGCGGCCGTCGAGGCTGTCGAGCACCATCGCGCAGAACACGCCGACCGCAGCGAGGTCGAAGCGGCCGTTCATGGCCATCACGATGGCATAGAAGCCGCCGAACAGCGCCGCCAGCGTGAAGAGATTGGGCAGGATGTAGATGCCCTTGCGGCGCTTGCGCGTCATCACGCCCGGGATGCCCTCGGCGTCCTTGCCATCATGCATCAGGCGCTCCTCCGGCCGCTGCGGGTGCGGCGGTGCGTTCAACCAGTGGATTCATGGACATGGGATATACGGGGTAGGCGAATGAAACCGTGGAGTGTAGAGCGCCCGGGACCCGGGCCCGCAAAGAAAGAAAGGCCACCCGGGCGGGTGGCCTTCCAGGGACCGCGTGGCGCGCGCCACGGCGGACACGGATCAGTTGCGGCTCTGGTCCACGAGCTTGTTCTTGGCGATCCAGGGCATCATCGCACGCAGCTGCGCACCCACGACCTCGATCTTGTGGTCGGCCGTGTTGCGGCGGCGGGCCGTCATGCTCGGGTAGTTCAGGCGGCCTTCCTGGATGAACATCTTCGCGTAGTCGCCGTTCTGGATGCGCTTGAGCGCATTGCGCATGGCCGCGCGCGACTGTTCGTTGATGACCTCGGGGCCCGTCACGTACTCGCCGAACTCGGCGTTGTTCGAGATCGAGTAGTTCATGTTGGCGATGCCGCCTTCGTAGATCAGGTCCACGATGAGCTTGAGCTCGTGCAGGCATTCGAAGTAGGCCATCTCGGGAGCGTAGCCGGCTTCCACCAGCGTCTCGAAGCCCATCTTGATCAGCTCGACCGCGCCGCCGCACAGCACGGCCTGCTCGCCGAACAGGTCGGTCTCGGTCTCTTCCTTGAAGTTGGTCTCGATGATGCCGGCCTTGCCGCCGCCGTTGGCCATGGCATAGGACAGGGCCAGGTCACGGGCCTTGCCGGACTTGTCCTGGTGCACGGCCACCAGGTGGGGCACGCCGCCGCCCTGGCTGTAGGTGGAGCGCACCGTGTGGCCGGGGGCCTTCGGCGCCACCATCCACACGTCCAGGTCGGCGCGGGGCACCACCTGGTTGTAGTGCACGTTGAAGCCGTGGGCAAACGCCAGGGAAGCGCCCTGCTTGATGTTCGGTTCCACGTTGTTCTTGTACACCTCGGCGATCTGCTCGTCGGGCAGCAGGATCATCACGACATCGGCGGACTTCACGGCCTCGTTCACTTCGAGCACCGTCAGGCCGGCCTTGCCGACCTTGTCCCAGGACGCGCCGCCCTTGCGCAGGCCGACCACGACCTTCACGCCGCTGTCGTTCAGGTTCTGGGCGTGTGCATGGCCCTGCGAGCCGTAGCCGATGATGGCCACGGTCTTGCCCTTGATCAGGCTCAGGTCACAGTCCTTGTCGTAGAAAACTTTCATGTTGTGGGCTCCAGGTTGAATGGGTTGGGAAATCGGTAAAGGAAAAAGGGCTCGGAAAAGGAAACCTCAGCGCATGCAACCCCGCATGGAATGCAACGCCGGCGGCCTGCACTCCCCCGAGAATCCGGAGGCTGCGGAGCGGGCCACGCCAGCAGGCGCCGTGGAACCGGCTTCGCCGGGCCACCGGCGCCGTCCCCCTGGAGGGAGAAGGCGCCGCAGGCGACTCAGGGGGTGCTTCACGGTCAGACGCGGAGGATGCGTTCGCCGCGCCCGATGCCGCAGGCGCCGGTGCGCACGGTCTCCAGGATGGCGGTGCGGTCGATGGCCTGCAGGAAGGCGTCGTTCTTGGACTGGTCGCCGGTCAGCTCCACGGTGTAGCTCTTCTCGGTGACGTCGATGATGCGGCCGCGGAAGATGTCGGCCATGCGCTTCATCTCCTCGCGCTCCTTGCCCACGGCCCGGACCTTGACCATCATGAGTTCGCGCTCCGTATAGGAGCCCTCGGTCAGGTCCACCACCTTCACGACTTCGATCAGGCGGTTGAGGTGCTTGGTGATCTGTTCGATCACGTCGTCGGAGCCCGTGGTCTGGATGGTCATCCGCGAGAGGGACGCATCCTCGGTGGGCGCCACCGTGAGGGATTCGATGTTGTAGCCACGGGCGGAGAACAGGCCCACCACGCGCGACAGGGCGCCCGGCTCGTTCTCGAGCAGAACGGCAATGATGTGTTTCATGACTGGAGATTCCTCTTTTCGCTGCCCTCCCCTGGGACCGGTAAGCCCCAGGCTCGGCAGACAATAGATTCGTCGAAAGGCACCACCCGCGAGGATGGCGCGACAGGGCGGGAGCCGGCCCCGGCGGCGCTCAAAGGCTCAGAGGTCCTCCGAGCCCAGCAGCATTTCCGTGATGCCCTTGCCGGCCTGCACCATCGGGAACACGTTTTCGGTGGGATCGGTGCGGAAGTCCAGGAAGACGGTCCGGTCCTTGAGCTTCCGGGCCTCGCGCAGCGCGGGCTCCACGTCCTGCGGGCGCTCGATGAGCATGCCGACGTGCCCATAGGCCTCGGCGAGCTTCACGAAGTTCGGCAGCGCATCCATGTAGCTGTGGCTGTAGCGGCCGGAATACTCGATCTCCTGCCACTGCCGCACCATGCCGAGGTAGCGGTTGTTGAGCGAGCAGATCTTGATCGGCGTGTTGTACTGCAGGCAGGTCGAGAGCTCCTGGATGTTCATCTGCACCGAGCCTTCGCCCGTGATGCAGAACACCTCGCTCTGGGGCTTCGCCAGCTTGATGCCCATGGCGTAGGGAATGCCCACGCCCATGGTGCCCAGCCCGCCGGAATTGATCCAGCGGCGCGGCTCATCGAAGCGGTAGTACTGCGCCGCCCACATCTGGTGCTGGCCGACGTCGGACGTGATGTACGTGTCCGCATCCCTGGTCATGTTCCACAGCGTCTCGACGACGTACTGCGGCTTGATGACCTCCTGGTTGCCCCGGTCGTACTTGAGGCAGTCGCGGCGGCGCCAGCCTTCGATCGTGTCCCACCAGGAGGCCAGCGCTCCCGCGTCGGGCCGCACCGTGGATTCGCGGATCATCGAAATCAGTTCGGTGAGCACGTCCTTGACGTCGCCCACGATCGGCACGTCCACCTTGACGCGCTTGGAAATGCTCGACGGGTCGATATCCACGTGGATGATCTTGCGATCGTTCTGCGCGAAATGCTTGGGGTTGCCGATCACGCGGTCGTCGAAGCGCGCACCCACGGCCAGCAGCACGTCGCAGTTCTGCATGGCGTTGTTGGCCTCGATCGTGCCGTGCATGCCCAGCATGCCCAGGAACTTCGGCGAACTCGCAGGATAGGCGCCCAGGCCCATGAGCGTGTTGGTGACCGGGTAGCCCAGCATGTCCACCAGAGTGCGCAGTTCCTGCGTGGCGTTGCCCAGCAGCACGCCGCCGCCGGTATAGATGTAGGGGCGCCTGGCGGACAGCAGCAGCTGCAGCGCCTTGCGGATCTGCCCGCCATGCCCGCGGCGGACCGGGTTGTAGGAGCGCATCTCCACGCTCTGCGGATAGCCGTGGTAGGGCACCTTCTTGAAGGAGACATCCTTCGGGATGTCCACCACCACCGGGCCGGGCCGGCCGGTGCGGGCGATGTGGAAGGCCTTCTTCAGGGTCTCCGCGAGGTCGCGCGTGTCCTTGACCAGGAAGTTGTGCTTGACGATGGGGCGCGTGATGCCCACGGTGTCGCATTCCTGGAAGGCATCCAGGCCGATCGCCGGCGTGGGCACCTGGCCGGAGATGATGACCATGGGAATCGAATCCATGTAGGCCGTCGCGATGCCGGTCACCGCGTTGGTGAGGCCGGGGCCGGAGGTCACCAGCGCCACGCCCACGTCGCCGGTGGCGCGCGCATAGCCGTCCGCCGCGTGCACGGCAGCCTGCTCGTGCCGCACCAGCACGTGCTGGATGGTGTCCTGCTTGTAGAGGGCGTCGTAGATGTAGAGCACCGCACCGCCCGGGTAGCCCCACATGTACTGCACGCCTTCGGCCTGCAATGCCTTGATGAGGATTTCGGCCCCCATGAGGTCCTGGGGAGCAGCGGAGGTGCCGGAGGCGTGGGTTCCGCCCGCCTGCGCGGCGGTGGATGCCGAAGAGAGTTCGGCCCTGGAGATTTCCATGATCAACCTTTGTGAATTTCTCTGACGAAAAACCTAGGGTGCTCCTTGCAAGGTTCTTGTGGAACCAGCGTGGAACTTGAGGCCTCGGACATGGGCGAAATGATGGACGCGCCGGACCGGGACCCGTTTGCCTTTTTGAATTGCAGGGCGGATTATGGCACTGCCGACCTGCCCGGTGCCGCGCCCGGTCCAAAAAACATCACGCCGATGCGATAATGCATGCCGAACACCCGCCGTCGCGTTGCGCGCCGGACGGCCCTCATCCCCTGCCCTTCCCGGGCCCCGACCTCTCTTGGCGACCGAACAGGAACTGTCCGACTTTCTCAAAAGCGTGGAAAAGCGAGCCTTCAAGCGCTCGCTCTACCATGTGCGCAACGAGGAAGCGGCATTGGACATCGTCCAGGACAGCATGCTCAAGCTGGCCGAGCACTACGGGGACAAGCCCCCGGCGGAGCTTCCCATGCTGTTCCAGCGCATCCTGTCCAACTGCACGCTGGACTGGTTCCGGCGCCAGAAGACACGCAATGCGCTCTTTTCGAACATGAGTGACTTCGAGGGAGCGGGCGAGGACGGCGACGATTTCGATCTGCTGGAAGCCTATTCGGGCCCCGAGGACCGGCAGACGTCGCAGAGCGCGGAAGATCTGGTGCGGCGTGCCCAGGTCTTCCGTGACATCGAATCCGAGATACAGGAGTTGCCCGCCCGTCAACGGGAGGCCTTTTTGATGCGTTACTGGGAAGAGATGGATGTTGCGGAAACAGCTGCGGCCATGGGCTGCTCGGAAGGCAGCGTCAAAACCCATTGTTTCCGCGCCATCCAGACCCTCAGCAAGGCACTGAAGGCACGAGGAATCGAACTATGAACTCCACTTCCCAATCCCTTTCCGTCCAGGAAGCCGGCGCGGAGCGATTCGCCCGCCGCGTCACCGCGCGCCTGTCCGAGGGCACGGCGGACATGCCCTACGACATTTCGGAACGCCTGCGGGCGGCCCGCGTCCAGGCCGTTTCCCGCCGCAAGCGGGTGGCGTCCGTTCCGGTGCTGCAGACCACGGGCGCGGCCGCCGTGTTCGGCAGTAAGGGCAGCGCCATCCTGGGCGGGGGCGGAGAAGGCCGGACCTGGTGGCGCGCGCTGGTGTCCGCCATTCCCCTGACGGCCCTGGCCGTCGGCCTCGTGGTCATCAACGTGTCCCAGGAAGAGAAAGGCATGAACGAGGTGGCGGAAGTGGATGCTGCCCTGCTCACCGACGACCTCCCCCCGTCCGCCTATGCCGATCCGGGCTTCCTGCAATACCTCAAGACCACCGCGCAGACCCCGAAACGCTGACTCCCTTTCCTGCATGCCCATAGCCTCGCTCGCCGCCCCACGACTGATGCCAGCCACCGCGCTGGCTTTCGCATTGCTGGGCGCGCTGTCCGTGCTGGGCTGGCAGGCGTGGAAGCAGGCGGGCATGGCGCCCAGCACGCCGCTGCCGGCCGAGGCCCTGGCCAGCAAGCACACCGCCCGCGGCCCCGAAGTCCGCTTCGCCGCCCCCGACCCGGACGGTGCGGGTACGGGGCCGTCGTGGAACGAACTCACTGCCGCGCAGAAGCACGCCCTGGCCCCCCTGGGCGTCCGCTGGGCCACCATGAGCGAGGCGCAGAAGCGCCACTGGCTGACGTTGGCCGCGTCGTTCCCGCATCTCTCCCCCCATGAACAGCAGAAGCTGCAGGCCCGCATCACCGACTGGGCCAGCCTCAGCGGCCAGCAGCGCAGCCAGGCCCGGCTGAACTACGCCCTGACGAACAAGCTGTCCGTCGATGACAAGCGCGCCCAGTGGGAGGCCTACCTGGCGCTGAGCGAGGAAGAACGCAGGCAGCTGGCGGCCCACGCCGCGCCCCGCCCTGCGGGTGCCGCGACCGCGATACGCCCGATTTCCCCGCGCAAGCTGGCCCGGGTGCCGGCCGCGACCGCCGCGGTGAACCGCGCCAACGCCCCCAAGATCCCTTCGCCGCCGGCCTCCCACCCCATGCAGGCGCTGCCCGTGATCGTGGCGCCCGCCGCAGTGCCTCCGGCTTCCGCGGCCGTGGTCGAGACGCAGCCCGTGGCGGTACCCAACGCGGTGCCGGGCCCATTGCCACCGCTTTCCACGGCCCCCGAGGCCTCTCCACCCGTGGCGGCACCCTCCGCCCAGGAATCCAGGGACAGCGAATCGCAGTATGCGCCGCAATAATCCGGGGATGCCCTCCACGACATCCTCCAGCCTCGAAACGCCCCTTCCCGAAGCGCCGCTCCACGCCGGCCCTGCTTCGTCCACCCCGCTGCGTGCGCCGTCGCTGCGCAGGCGCATGGCCTGCTGGGTGTACGAAGGCATCCTGATGTTCGGGGTCGTCTTCATTTCCGGCTATCTCTTCGATTCGCTGAGCCAGTCACGCCACGCTCTGGATCTCCGCGCATTGCGCATGGGATTCCTGTTCGTGGTCTTCGGCATCTATTTCACCTGGTTCTGGGCCAAGGGCCAGACGCTCGCCATGAAGACCTGGCACATCCGGCTGCGGGACCGCCACGGCGCCCCGGTGACTCAGGCACGCGCGCTCTGGCGCTACGTGCTGAGCTGGCTGTGGTTCCTGCCTCCGCTGGCCATCGTCGCCCCGCTGGGGCTGGGTGCGGGGGAGATCACCGTCATCACCCTGGGCTGGGTGGCCGTCTGGGCCCTCCTCAGCCGCTTCCACCCGCAGCGCCAGTTCTGGCACGATGCCTGGGCCGGCACCCGGCTGGTGCAGGCCTGACGGAGGAACCCCGGCCGGCACCGCCTGCCGGCCCCTGACCCGGTGTCCCGGCACCGTCACGGCCCGCCGCGATACTGCCCGGTCTCCTGCTCTTTCCGAATGAACGCACCGATCTTCGACAATCCCCACAAGGCCCGGCGTGGGCTGGGCCGCATCTGGCACGCTGGCATCCACTCATTCCACGGCCTGCAGGCCGGCTGGTCCGAGAAGGCCTTCCGGCTGGAGGCCATCCTGGCCTGCATCCTGCTTCCACTGGCCTTCTGGGTCGCGCGCGGCTGGGTGGAGGCCGCGCTGCTGTGCGGCGCCGTGGTCTTGGTGCTCGTCACGGAACTGCTGAATTCCGCCGTCGAGGCCGCGATCGACCGCATCGGACCCGAATGGCACGCGCTGTCCAAGCGCGCCAAGGACATGGGCAGCGCCGCCGTGCTGCTGAGCCTGATCTTCTGTGGCGCGGTATGGGCCGCGGCATTGTTCCAGAGGTTTTACGGATGACCGCACCCGCTTTTTCGATCTGTGTCTATCTCGGCTCGCGTCCCGGCGAGAACCCCGCCTTCACCGATGCGGCCATCGCCGTGGGCGAATGGATCGGGCACCATGGCGGCCAGCTGGTGTACGGCGGTGGCCGCAGCGGGCTGATGGGCACGGTGGCCGAGGCCACGCGCCGCGCCGGCGGGCGGGTCGTCGGCATCATCCCGCAGGCTCTGGTGGACAAGGAACTGGCCAACCAGGCCTGCGACGAGTTGCACATCGTGCAGACCATGCACGAGCGCAAGGCCATGATGGCCGAACGCTGCGATGCGTTCGTTGCCCTGCCCGGGGGCATCGGCACGTTCGAGGAGCTTTTCGAGGTCTGGACCTGGCGCCAGCTCGGCTACCACGACAAGCCGCTGGGCCTGCTCGACGTGGACGGATATTACGGAGGGCTGCTCGAATTCCTGCGGCACAGCGTGCGCAGCGGCCTGATGAGCGACTGGCAGATGGGTCTGCTGTCGGTAGGCTCCGACCCCGATGCCCTGCTGCGCACGCTGGTGGAGGCCGCCGGCACCAACATGGATTCCGTACCGCTGCGCACGGTGATCTGAGGGCAACAGGGGCGATGCGGCGCGCCCCTCGCGCCCGGCACGCGCCGCCGCCTCAGACGGCTGCGTCGTCGAGGTCGCCCGTGCGGATGCGCACCGCCCGCTCGACCTCCGTCACGAAGATCTTGCCGTCGCCGATCTTCCCGGTGCGCGCCGCGCTGACGATGGCGTCCACGCAGCGGTCCACGTCATCGCTCTTGACCACGACCTCCACCTTCACCTTGGGCAGGAAGTCCACCACGTACTCGGCCCCGCGGTAGAGCTCGGTGTGGCCCTTCTGCCGGCCGAAACCCTTGACCTCCGTCACCGTGAGGCCGGTGACGCCGCATTCGGCCAGCGCCTCGCGGACCTCTTCGAGCTTGAAGGGCTTGATGACGGCGGTAATCATTTTCATGGCGGGAACTCCTCGAAACGTGGTGCCGGCGGACGCTGCGCAAGCCCTGGGGGCCGCCGCCGCGCCGCGGACGGATGGTCACGGGCCGTCAGGCCCGGAAACGGTTGGTGATCGGATAGCGCCAGTCCTTGCCGAAGCTGCGGCGGGTGACGCGGATGCCGACGGGGGACTGCCGGCGCTTGTACTCGTTGACCTGGATGAGCCGGGTGACGCGCTCGACGTCCGCGCGCGCATAGCCTGCGGCGATGATGGACTCGATGGGCTCGTCGTTTTCCATGTAGCGCCCGACGATGGCGTCCAGCACGTCGTAGGGCGGCAGGCTGTCCTGGTCCTTCTGGTCCGGCCGCAGTTCCGCGCTCGGCGGGCGGGTGATGATGCGTTCGGGAATGGGCGAAGCGCCGGTGCCGAAGGGATCGTGCGCATTGCGCCAGCGGGCCAGGCCATAGACGGCGGTCTTGGCCACGTCCTTGATGACCGCGAAGCCGCCGGCCATGTCGCCGTAGAGCGTGCAATAGCCCGTGGCCATTTCGCTCTTGTTGCCGGTGGTGAGCACGACCGAGCCGAACTTGTTGGACAGCGCCATGAGCAGCGTGCCCCGGATGCGCGCCTGCAGGTTTTCCTCGGTGGCGTCTTCCGCGCGCCCGGCGAATTCGGAGGCCAGCGCGGCCTTGAAGGCCTCGAACTGCGGGGCGATGGCGATCTCGTCGTAGCGCACGCCGAGCCGCTCGGCCATGTCGCGCGCGTCGATCCAGCTGATGTCGGCCGTATAGGGCGAGGGCATCATCACTGCGCGCACCTTGTCGGCGCCGAGCGCGTCCACCGCGATGGCGAGCACCAGCGCCGAATCGATGCCGCCGGACAGGCCCAGCAGCACGCCGGGGAATCCGTTCTTGCCCACGTAGTCGCGCACGCCCAGCACCAGCGCGCTCCAGAGGTCGGCCTCGGGCGCGGGAATGGGGGCCACGTCGGGCTCGAACCGGAGCACGCCTTCTTCGGTATGCGCCACCACCCGTACCAGCGCCTCGGTGAAGCCCGGTGCGCGGACACCGACGAAGCCGGTGGCATCCAGCGCGAACGAGCGGCCTTCGAAGACCACCTCGTCCTGACCGCCGACCAGGTGGGCATAGACCAGGGGCAGCCCCGTTTCCGCGACCCGCTCGCGCATGATCTGCTCGCGCTCCGCGCTCTTGCCGAGGTGGAAGGGAGAGGCGTTCAGCGTCGCGAGCAACTGGGCGCCCGCCTGCGCGGCGCGGGCCGCCGGCCCGGGGAACCAGGCGTCCTCGCAGATCAGCAGCCCGACGCGCACGCCCTGCACGTCGAACACGCAGGATTGCGTGCCCGGGTCGAAATACCGCTGCTCGTCGAACACGGCGTAGTTGGGCAGTTCCTGCTTGGCGTAGGTCTGCTCGATGCGCCCGCCGCGCAGCACGCTGGCGGCGTTGTGGCACCGTTCGGCGCCGCCGGCCACGCTGCGCCACGGGTGGCCGACCACCACGGCCAGGTCGCCGCATGCCGCCGTGGCCTGCGCGATGTCCTGCAGCGCCCGGTCGCAGGCATCGAGGAACGCGGGACGCAGGAAGAGATCTTCGGCGGCATAGCCGCACAGGGCCAGTTCGGGGGTGAGCAGCAGCGCAGCGCCCTGGGCACGGGCCTCCTGGGCGGCGGAAATGATCTTGCGGGCATTGCCTTCGACATCGCCGACGATGAAGTTGAATTGCGCGATGCTGATGACGAATGGCATGGAAAGGCTGCGGGAAAGGACTCGGGAGATTATGTCATCCGTACCCGCCACGCACGGCGCGCCACGTTATCCCCGCGTACGCTGGACAACTCTGTGGATAAGCCGTGGCTTGCGCTGTAGGACGCGGGTAAACCCTTGTGACGATTACAGATTTGTTGCAGTGCCGTATTTTTGGGCAGTGGATCGTGCATCTCCGCGGCGGGCGGGGGAGATCGTTTTTGCGCCATCATGGGCACAGGCCGCCGCCCGGCAGCAGCGGCCGCCCTTCCCTGCTTCCACCTTCGGACCGCCCCGTGAGTGCCCCTGACGATCTTCCGCCATCCCCCGGCGACTACACCCTGCAATGCCATGGTTCGCCCGAGGGCGTGAATGCCCGGGAATGGGACGCCCTGCTACAGGCCCAGGACGCACCGACGCCGTTCATGCGGCACGCCTACCTGGCCGCGCTGCATGCCAGCGGCAGCGCGGTGCCGGAATCCGGCTGGTCTCCGGTGTTCTGCACCCTGCACCGGTCGGGCGTGCTGGTGGGCGCCTGCGTGCTGTACGCCAAGCCCCATTCCTACGGAGAGTATGTGTTCGACCATGCCTGGGCCCACGCCTACGCCCGGCATGGCGTGGAGTACTACCCCAAGGCGGTGGTCGCGGTACCGTTCACCCCGGTGCCCGGCGCACGGCTGCTGGCGGTGGACGAAGCAGCGCGCGAGGTGCTCGTCCGGGCGCTGGTGCAGTGGTGCGAGGAAGCGGGCATGTCGTCGCTGCACCTGCTGTTCGCCGCTCCGCAGGACGTGGAGGCCGCACGCGCGGCGGGGCTGATGCTGCGGCAGACGGTGCAGTTCCACTGGCGCAATGCCGATCCGGCCACGGGCGCGGCTTTCGCCACGTTCGACGCATTCCTCGCGACGCTCTCGCAGGACAAGCGCAAGAAGATCCGCCAGGAACGGCGCCGCGTGGCGGACGCCGGCGTGACCTTCCGCTGGGAACGCGGCAGCGGCATCGCCCCCCAGGACTGGGATTTCTTCTACCGCTGCTACGAGCGCACCTATTGGGAACACGGCAATCCGCCGTACCTCACGCGCGATTTCTTCCACCGGATGGAGCGCGACATGCCCGAGGCCTGGCTGCTCTTCGTGGCGGAGCGCGATGGCGAGCCGATCGCCTGCAGCCTGGTCGCACTGGGGGAAGACGCGGGCCCGCACGGCCGCCTGGTGGCGTATGGGCGCTACTGGGGCGCTCTGGAGCGCGTGGACTGCCTGCATTTCGAGGCCTGCTACTACCAGCCGCTGGCCTGGTGCATCGCGCATGGCGCCGGCCGTTTCGAGGGTGGCGCCCAGGGCGAGCACAAGATGGCCCGGGCGCTGATGCCGGTGGCGACCTCCAGCGCGCACTGGCTGGCGCATCCCGGGTTCGCGGCGGCGGTGGAGGATTTCCTGCACCGCGAAGGCCGGGGGGTGCAGGGCTACCTGCAGGAACTGGAGGCGCACAGCCCCTTCCGGTCCACGGACGGCCCGCGGCACCGGGACTGAGGGATGCCCGGCGAGCCGCCGGGCCGATGGCGTCAGTTGGCCGCGACGGAGCGCACGAGGCCCATCTCGGAGCTGCTCAGCAGCGATTCGATGTCCATGACGATCAGCATGCGCTCGCCCAGCGTGGCGATGCCGGTCACGAAGGCGGAGTCCACCTGGCCCTGGAACTGCGGAGCGGGACGGATCGCCTCGGCGGAGAGCTCCACCACGTCCGCCACCGCATCCACCACCGCGCCAAGGACCGTTCCGCCGACGTTCAGGATGATGACGACCGTGAAGTCGGTGTACTCGGCCTGGGCGCAGTTGAGCTTCAGGCGCAGGTCCACGATGGGAACGATCACGCCGCGCAGGTCGATCACGCCCTTGATGAACTCCGGCGCATGCGCCATGCGCGTCGGCTGCTCGTAGGAACGGATTTCCTGCACGCGCAGGATGTCGATGCCGTATTCCTCCTGGCCCAGGCGGAAAGTCAGGTACTCCGCGGGCGGAGTGGCGGCTTGGGCGCCGGAGCGGTGCTGGGCGGCAGAAGGGGTGGACAGCATGGCGGATCCTTTGATGAAGCGGGTCAGGTGCGCGGCCGGGCTACGCGATCCGGCACGTTTATCACATTGTCAGGGCAAAATGGCAGCCCGTCGTTACTTGTAGTGACATTTAACCATTTTCCCACTCCGCGGACTGTCGGAACAGATCCCGACCGAGGGCCGTTGCGAAGGCCCCACGACAGCGAAAAAGGCCGGGCCCACCGCCCCCTCCCGGGCGGCCCGGGCCCTGCCGCTCAGGCGGGCAGCAGCTTCACGCCGGTCTTGGCCTGCAGCGCCTCGAAGTCCACGCCCGGCGCCAGTTCCACGACCTTCAGGCCCTCGGGCGTCACGTCCAGGACGGCCAGGTCGGTGATGATGCGGTCCACCACGCCCACGCCCGTCAGGGGCAGCGTGCAGGCCGGCAGGATCTTCAGGTCCTCGGTCCCGTCCTTCTTCCGGGCCACGTGCTCCATGAGCACGATCACGCGCTTGACCCCGGCCACGAGGTCCATGGCACCGCCCATGCCCTTGACCATCTTGCCCGGGATCATCCAGTTGGCCAGGTCCCCCTTCTCGCTGACCTGCATGGCGCCCAGGATCGAGAGGTTGATCTTGCCGCCGCGGATCATGGCGAACGACTGGTCGCTGCCGAAGATGGACGAACCGGGAATGGTGGTCACGGTCTGCTTGCCGGCGTTGATGAGGTCGGCGTCCACCGCGTCCTCGGTCGGGAACGGGCCGATGCCCAGCATGCCGTTCTCTGACTGCAGCCACACCTCCTTGTCGCCGGTGTGGTTGGCCACCAGCGTGGGAATGCCGATGCCGAGGTTCACGTAGAAGCCGTCTTCCAGCTCCTGCGCCGCGCGCGCGGCCATCTGGTCTTGGGTCCAGGGCATCTCAGGCTCCTTCTTTCTTGTTGGCGGGCACGGTCGGCACCACGGGAACATCGGCCGCGACGGCGGCCTGGGCGATCACGGCCTGGGCCTCGACCTTGGCGGCCACGGGATCGACAGGCGCGGCGGCGCTCACGGTGCGTTTCTCGATGCGCTTTTCAGGATTCGGGTTGTGTACGATGCGGTGCACGTAGATGCCGGGCAGGTGCACGTCGTCGGGCGCGATCTCGCCGGTTTCGACGATCTCTTCCACCTCGACGATGCAGAGCTTGCCCGCCGTGGCCGCTGCGGGATTGAAGTTGCGCGCCGTGAGGCGGAACTGCAGGTTGCCCGACTTGTCGGCCCGGTGCGCCTTGACCAGCGACACGTCGGGCACGAGGGAGCGCTCCATCACGTAGGTTTCGCCATCGAATTCACGCAGTTCCTTGCCCTCGGCCACGATGGTGCCCACGCCGGTCCTGGTGAAGAAGGCCGGGATGCCCGCGCCGCCGGCGCGCAGCTTCTCGGCCAGCGTGCCCTGGGGCGTGAATTCCAGCTCCAGTTCGCCCGCGAGGTACTGGCGCTCGAACTCCTTGTTCTCGCCCACGTAGGAGGAGATCATCTTCTTGATCTGCCGCGTCTCCAGCAGCTTGCCGAGGCCGAAGCCGTCCACGCCGGCATTGTTGGAGATCACGGTGAGACCCTTCACGCCGCTGTCGCGCAGGGCGTCGATCAGCGCCTCGGGGATGCCGCAGAGCCCGAAACCGCCGACGGCCAGCAACTGGCCGTCGGCCACGGCGCCCTTGAGCGCCTCGGCCGCGGAGGGGAAAAGCTTGTTCACTTGGAAACTCCTCAACAACAAGGTGGATGGCCGCTACGATACTACGTATATCGTTACGTAGTTTTCCCTAAATACTTCCATGGATGTCGCCGATTACCGCCTCGCGTTCGACATGGCCCCGGTGGGCCTGGTCATCTCGCGCAACCGCACCATGGTGGACTGCAACCGGCAGGTGTGCGAGATGTTCGGCGCCTCGCGCGAGGTGTTGATCGGCCAGTCGTTCCGCATTCTCTACCCCAGTGCCGACGAGTACGAGCGCCTGGGCCGGCGCATGGAGCCCATCCTGAATGCGAAGGGCCACTACGCGGACAACCGCATCATGCGCCGGACCAGCGGAGAGGTGTTCTGGTGCCATGTGTCGGGCCGGGCGCTCAACCGCGAGGACCCGCACGAATCGGGCATCTGGAGCTTCGAGGACCTGAGTTCGCAGCGCCCGGTGAAGGCCGAACTCACGGGCCGCGAACGCGAGGTGGCCGCGCGGCTGCTGGACGGGATGACCTCCAAGGAGATCGGCCGGGCGCTGGACATCAGCCACCGCACGGTGGAGATCTACCGGGCGCGCCTGATGCGCAAGTACGGCGCCTCGACCGCCGCCGATCTGGTGCAGAAATTGATGGCCGGCTGAGGGCGGGGACCGGGCTGGACAACACTTGGTTGCATCTCCTCCCCTGTGGGGGGGTTCGGAACTGCCGTGCGGGCAGATAACTTTCGCGCCTTCCTCAACCACGGCCCTCCCACCGCCATGACCCATTCTGTTGCATCCCTCCGGAAGGCCGCGGCCTTCGCAGCGTTCGCCGCATTCGCCGCGGCATCCCTCACCGCCTGCGGCGGCGGTGGCGGTGGTGGCGAGCTGACCCCGGCGCCTGGAAGCTCGCCGTCGCCTTCTCCCTCCCCTTCCCCCTCTCCGTCTCCGTCGCCGTCGCCTTCTCCGTCCCCTTCGCCGTCGCCATCTCCGTCGCCCTCACCTGCTCCGGCACCCGCGCCGTCTGCCGGCAGCTCTGCCGCCTGCTACAACGTGGCGGACTACAACGAAGGCACCGTGCTCGTGGAGGAAGGCATCACCAAAATGCAAGGCCAGGCCGACATCGCGTTCACGCGCACGACCACCACGGGTGCCCGGCAGGACTTCGCCGGTGCGCGCCCGGTGATGTTCATACCGCGCTCCGACGCCGCCGTGGGCGACAACCGGGAATTCCGCGATCTGGTGAACGGCAACGAACTGGCCTACGGGGTGGTGTCGGACACGTCCACGCAGGTCCTGACGCAGGTGTACGACCCGCCCGTCTCCACGCCCCTGGACATGCAGCCCGGGCAGACGGTGGAGCGCAACTACACCATCCAGACCACGGTGGTCGCCAAGGCGGACAACGGCACGGTGACGGCCAAGGACACGGTGCAGGAACGCTTCACCTATACCGGCATGCAGACGGTGCAGACGGCGATGGGCACGTTCAACGTCTGCAAGTTCAACACGGACCAGGTCATCGTCTCGCCGAATGCCGGTACGGTGCAGGCCAACTTCCAGTTGTGGACGGTGTCGGACGGTCCCTATCGCGGGCGCACGATCAAGATCGCCAGCTCTTCGTCGAACGGGGTCCCCTCGACGACCGAGATGACGAAAATCACCTACACGTCGAAGTGACCGCAGGCCGCGGGCCCGGATCGGGCCCGGGCCGCGTCAATGGAGCTTGAGCCGGCCGGACACGCGCTGCTGCAGCAGCCGAGCCAGGGCCAGCACCACCGTCTTGCCGGTGCCCAGGATGGCGCGGTGGTGGTTCAGGTGCAGGGAGATGTACATCCACTTGGCGATCAGGCCTTCGACGAAGAAGTTGCGCCCGCCCAGGCCGCCCATGAGGTTGCCGACGCCCTTGTTGTCGCCGAGCGAGACGAGCGAGCCGAAGTCCTTGTAGACGAAGGGTTCCGTCACCTCCCGCTCGCGCATCAGCGCACCGAGCACCTTCGCGAGGTAGTCCGCCTGCTGGTGCGCGGCCTGCGCGCGGGCGGGCACGGTCTTGCCATCGACCCACGGGCAGGCGGCGCAATCGCCGAAGGCCAGCACGTCGGGCGCCGAGGTGCGCAGGCGGTCGTCCACGATGAACTGGTTGAGGCGGTTCACTTCCAGGCCCAGGCGCGCATTGCCGTCCGCCGCCTTGATGCCGGCGGCCCAGACCACCATGTCGGCCGGGATCTCCCCGGCGGGGGTGACCAGGGCGCCGCGGCGGATCTCGGTGACGCGCGTGCCGGTGAGCACCTGCACCTGCTTGCGGCGCAGCGCCACTTCGGCCTGCGCGGAGATTTTTTCGGGCAGGCCGCCCAGGATGCGGTTGCCGCCTTCGACCAGGGTGATGTCCAGGCGAAAGCGCTGGCTGCTGCCCAGGCTTTCGAGCAGTTCGGCATAGGCCTCGAGCAATTCTGCGGACAGCTCCACGCCCGTCGCGCCCGCGCCCACGATGGCGATCGACAGCGCCCGGCTTTCGGAGAACGAGGCCCGCGCGCAGGCGCCCAGCCAGTCCGTGTGGAAGCGCTGCGCATCGCGCACGTTCTCCAGCAGGTAGGCATGCTCGATGCCGGGCGTGCCGAAGGCGTTGGAGCCGCTGCCGATGGCCAGCACCAGGCGGGTGTAGCTCACCGTGCGGCGCGGGACCAGCAGTTCGCCCTCGGCGTTGCGGATCTCGCCCAGCTCGATGGTCTTGCGCGCCGCGTCCAGGCCCACCAGGTCGCCGATGGCGAAGCCGAAATGGTTGCGCCGTGCCAGCACGGGGTAGGACAGTCCTTCCTGGTGGGCGTCCAGCGTGCCGGCGGCCACCTCGTGCAGGGTGGGCTTCCAGATGTGGAAAGGCGAACGGTCCACCAGCAGCACGCGTTCGCGGCCCTGCTTCGCACCGAGGCTGCGCCCGAGGCGCGCCGCCAGTTCCAGCCCGCCGGCCCCGCCGCCCACGATCACGATGTCGGAATGCATGAAATGGCTCTCCAATGATGCAATGCAATGGCGAAGTCTATTGCGGTAATCCCTGATTCGCCATCCGGGGGCGGCCATGGCCTGCCGATGCCGAAGGACAAGCCCGCCGCGTACCGCGGCGGGCTTCAGGGCGGGCTGCCCGGCGGTGTTCAGCGCGCCGGGCCGGAGGGCAGCGGCAGGGTCTTGCCATTGAGTGTCAGCTGGCCCGGCTGCAGCTGGATCGTGCTGGTCAGGAACTCGCCTTCCTGGAGCAGGTAGCCCGAGGACTGGGCCATCGCCACCATGGCATCCACGTCCTGCGCCCGGGCGCCGGGCCGGCCCGTGGACTGCATCAGCGGCAGGGCCCAGGCCTTTGGAACCCGCGCACTGGCCTGCAGCACCGAGGCTCTCATCAGGGCCGACGTCCAGCCCGCCTGCGCCACCTCCGCTTCGGAAGGCGCGCGCTGCACTTCGCCGCCGTATTCCAGCTGGCCGGTGCGCCCCTGGTAGGTGGCCTTCATCTTCATCGAGTAGGCCGGCAAGGCAGCGACCAGACGAGGCGCATTCTCGGTGAGCACGGCCGCACCTCGCTCTTCCATCGAGGCCATCGCCTGCGCAAGACCGCCCGCGCGGTATCCGTCGAGCAGCATGCGCTGGAAGCTGCGGATGGCTTCGATGTCGATGCGCTGGATTTTCTCTTCCAGGCCGATCGACTCGAAGTCGAGCGCGCCGATGCGTCCCGCCGCACTCATCGTCGTCGTCATGCTGAGCGTGCTGTCGGTCGCGTCGATGAGATAGATCCCCGTGGCATTTTTGACGTCCAGCAGAGGGCGGGGGTCGCGGCCTTCCGCGGGCTGGACGCTCGCCGCCACCCGCGCGAAACGCATGTCGCCCTTGCCGGGGCCGATGCCCCAGAGTCCGTTGATCGGGACGTAGTCGAAGGTGCCCTCCATGCCCTCCACGGTGATCGACGTGCGGTCCACCGGCTCGGCGGACGCCGTCTCGTCGGCGTCGTTTTCGTCCTCATCCTCGGCGGCCGCCTGCGCGGCGGAGTCCGGTAGGCCCGTCATGTTGAACTCCGGCCAGCGAAAGCTACCTTGCAGCCGGCGGCCGTCACGGCCAATGGCGAAGTCGGAGACCATCTCCTGCCACCGCAGGGTCACGCCGTCGCTGCCCTCCGCCTCGCCGGCCGGCAGCCGCAGATGGACATCGTGGCTGCCCGTGAGATGGTGCACGCTCGTCAGCACGGGGGCGGACGCCTTTCCCAGGTGGGCAAGGGCCTCGTCGTCCAGCCCTTCCAGCGCGAACAGGTAGTCCGCCACCGCCCCTGCGACCCGTGCGCCGGCCAGCGGGCCGTGCCGTACCAGGGTGTCCACCACCAGCCGCAGCGGCGGGGAAACGGGACGGCCCTCTTGCGCGGGCGCCGGCGCCCATTGCAGCACCGTGCGTGCCTTCGATGCGAAGAAGCCCCTGTCGTAATCGGTGGAGACCACCGCATCGTCGCCGAGCGCATTGCGCAACTCGGCCACGGCATCCTGGTAGCCCGCCTGGGCGCGCTGGCCCATGTACCAGGTCGCGCCACCGTAGGCCGCTGCGACCGCAGCCACCACGGCGGCTGCCACTCCCACTTTCTTGTTGTCCATTTTCGATTCCGTTGCATGAAAAAAACGGGTGCCATGGGCACCGGCCGGGAGTATGCCGCCAGAACCCGGTGATCCATGGGAGTGGCAGTAGGGGAGGCAGCGCCGGCGCGGGGGCCGGCAAGAAAAAAGCCCGCGGCCTCTCCAGGCAGCGGGCTTCGCGGCAGGCGGCGCGGCCGCGCCGGTCGATCAGCGCAGGTCGAAACGGTCCAGGTCCATCACCTTGGCCCAGGCGGCCACGAAGTCCTGCACGAACTTCTCTTTCGCGTCGGCGCTGGCGTACACCTCGGCCAGGGAGCGCAGCACGGCGTTGGAGCCGAAGACCAGATCGACACGGGTGCCGGTCCACTTCTTCTCGCCGGTCTTGCGGTCGCGGCCCTCGAACAGGTCGCCGGCTGGCTTCCATTCGGTGGACATGTCCAGCAAATTGGCGAAGAAGTCGTTCGTGAGCGCGCCCGGCGTGGCGGTGAACACGCCGTGCGTGGCGCCACCCACGTTGATGTTGATGGCGCGCAGGCCGCCGACCAGCACCGTCATTTCAGGCGCCGTGAGCGTCAGCAACTGGGCCTTATCCAGCAGCAGCACCTCGGCCGGTACGCTGTAGCGGGCCTTGGTGTAGTTGCGGAAGCCATCGGCCGACGGCTCGAGCACGGAGAACGACTCCACGTCGGTCTGGTCCTGGCGGGCATCGGCGCGGCCGGGGTGGAACGGCACCGTCACGGCCACGCCCGCGGCCTGGGCGGCCTGCTCGACGCCAGCCGCACCGGCCAGCACGATCAGGTCGGCCAGCGAGATGCGCTTGTCGCCAGCGGCGCCCTTGTTGAAGTCGCGCTGGATGCCTTCGAGCACCTGCAGCACGCGGGCCAGCTGCCCGGGCTGGTTGGAGGCCCAGTCCTTCTGGGGGCTGAGGCGGATGCGCGCCCCGTTGGCGCCGCCGCGCTTGTCGGAGCCGCGGAAGGTGGAGGCCGAAGCCCAGGCGGTGCCGACCAGTTCCTGCACGGTGAGGCCGGAAGCCAGCACGCGCTCTTTCAGCGCGGCCACGTCGGCGGCCTCGACCAGGTCGTGGGTGACGACCGGGATCGGGTCCTGCCAGATCAGTTCTTCCTTCGGCACTTCGGGGCCCAGGTAGCGGGCGCGCGGGCCCATGTCGCGGTGCGTCAGCTTGAACCAGGCGCGGGCGAAGGCTTCGGCGAAGGCCTGCGGATTTTCCAGGAAGCGGCGCGAGATCTTCTCGTAGGCAGGGTCGAAGCGCAGCGACAGGTCGGTCGTGAGCATGGTCGGCACGCGCTTCTTCGACGGGTCGTGCGCGTCGGGGATGGTCGCGGGTGCGTTCTTCGCTTGCCACTGGTGGGCGCCGGCAGGGCTCTTGGTGAGTTCCCATTCGAACTTGAACAGGTTCTCGAAGAACTCGTTGCCCCACTGGGCGGGCGTGCTGGTCCAGGTGACTTCCAGGCCGCTGGTGATGGCGTCGCCCGCCTTGCCGGAGCCGAAGCTGCTGGCCCAGCCCAGGCCCTGCTGCTCCAGGCCAGCGGCTTCCGGTTCGGGGCCGACGTGGTCGGCGGCGCCGGCGCCGTGGGTCTTGCCGAAGGTGTGGCCGCCGGCGATCAATGCGACGGTCTCTTCGTCGTCCATGGCCATGCGGGCGAAGGTTTCGCGGATGTCGTGCGCGGCGGCGACCGGGTCGGGGTTGCCCTCCGGGCCTTCGGGGTTCACGTAGATGAGGCCCATCTGCACGGCGGCCAGCGGGTTCTCGAGCACGCGCTCCTTCTCGTGGCCGTGCATGGCGGGCTCGGCCACGAGGGTACCGTCGCCCGGCGTGCCCTTGCCATAGCGCGCGTCGCCGCCCAGCCAGGTCTTCTCGCTGCCCCAGTACACGTCCTGGTCGGGTTCCCAGGTGTCCTCGCGGCCGCCGGCGAAGCCGAAGGTGCGGAAGCCCATGGTTTCGAGCGCCACGTTGCCGGTCAGCACCAGCAGGTCGGCCCAGGAGATCTTCTGGCCGTATTTCTGCTTGATGGGCCAGAGCAGGCGGCGGGATTTGTCGATGTTGACGTTGTCGGGCCAGCTGTTGAGGGGGGCGAAGCGCTGCTGGCCCCGGCCCGCGCCGCCGCGGCCGTCACCGGTGCGGTAGGTGCCGGCGGCATGCCAGGCCATGCGCACGAACTGCGGGCCGTAGTGGCCGAAGTCGGCAGGCCACCAGTCCTGCGAATCCGTCATGAGGGCGCGCAGGTCGCGCTTGAGGCCTTCGTAGTCCAGCTTCTTGAACTCTTCGGCGTAGTTGAAGGAGGTTCCCAGCGGGTCGGACTTGCTCGAATGCTGGTTGAGCAGGTCCAGGCGCAACTGGTTGGGCCACCAATCCTTGTTGATGGTGCCGCCATTGGCAGCTGCTGCATGGAACGGGCACTTGGTTGCGTCTTGCGTCATGGGGCACTCCTTTTGTGGCTGAGCAATGGAGGGAATGCTACGCAAAGTCGACAGGAAGAAAAAATCAATTGATCAAATTTCTTTCATAGCTTTTAACAAACAACTTCGACGGAACGGCAATGGCCCAGGTGGCTCGGGATCAGACGCTGCACGGCAGTCCTTCGCTGCAGCCGGCCCAGAAAATCTGCTCGGCCCCGACCTCCACGGCGTGGTGCCCCAGAGGCTGCAGGCAGCCGTCCTGCCCGATGCGAAAGGTACTGAAGCCGGCGGGACAGTGCCGGATGCCCTCCGGGGTGCGCTGCGCGCTGGCCTGCCGGATGGCCGCCACGAGCAGCCGGCCGCCGTGCGCGAGGGCGATGCAGCGTGCGTGCAGGCCCTGCAGGGGCTGGCACTGTACCGGCGCCGCCTCGCCCGTGCGCGTGTCCAGGCGGAAGACGACGATGCTGTTCTCGCCTCCGGCCCAGACGGTGTGCGCGCCCTCCTGCACCACGGCATGCGAGCGGTTCACGGCGTACGCGAATCCGCCGCCCGGATGCAGCGCCAGCGCCCCGGCCAGTTGAGGGCGGTGGATGCGATCCGGTCGCTGCAGCATGCCCACCGTGTGGGCAGGCTGCGCGGCGATGCGCCCGCCACGGATGAAAAACACCGCCAGCGCGTTCTGCCGCTCCAGCACTGCGTACAGCCAGGGCGCGGCTGGGTGGAAAGCACAGTTGCGCGGGCCGAAGCCGAAGCCCCCCGAGGGCGCGACTGTCTGCATGGGCCGCGCACCGCCCTGCGGCCCGATGCGCAGGCGCCTGAGCGACCCGGGATTTTCCGCGCGCACCGCCGTGGCGTCGTCGCCGCGACAGGTCAGCAGCACCTCGTCGCTGCCGGGCATGGGAAGGACCTGGTGCGGGAACCAGCCCACGAGTTCCTCGCCTTCGAACGGGCCGAGGCACTCTCCCACCCTGCCCGCTTCGTCCAGCGGATGCACGGTCAATGCCGCCGGCAGGTTGTAGGCGATGAGCAGGCGGCGCCCGGCCGGATCGAGCGCGGCATGGATGGGCCGGTACGGCAGCGCTGCGGGCGCTTCCAGCAGGCGCATGGGGCCGTCCACGGCCACCCGGGCCAGCCGGTGACGGTCTCCCGGGCGGCCGACGCCGCCATTGCTGCAAGCGACGTAGAGCAGACCGCGCTCGCGGTCGAGGCAGGCGAACTGCACGCCGCAGGGCATGGCCAGCCGGTCGATCTCGCGCATGCCGCCCTGCGCATCCAGCGCATGGCGGACCAGGCGATCGCCGACCGCCGCGAAAAAAGACTCCGTGGGGAGCGCCGGTCCAGCCCCCGGTTCGGCAAGGGGGCCGGCCGGGCGATCAGGTGGGTTCATGGCATTTCTGTGGGCGGGCCGTCGGCAGGACCGGTGATGATGGCGAAGCCTCGCCCGCCCGCCAATCCATTACGCACTGCGTAACGCTTGCGGCCATGGAACGCGGCGGCACGCCGGCCGGCGCTACCATCGCGGCATGTCCAGGCACGCGGCGAAACGGCCGCCCTCCCGCACGGCTTCGGCGCCCGCCAGCACGCCGGTGCGCTCCCTGCTGCAGCCGGACGGCGGCGCGCCGCCGGAGCTTTCCCGCGACCATGTGCAGGCCGTGCATCGCGCGATGGGCCTGCTCACGGCGTTCCATGGTGACGAACAGTTCCTGCCGCTCGCCGAGCTGGCCCGGCGCACGGGCATGCACAAACCCACGGCGCTGCGGCTGGCGCGCACGCTCGCGCTCTCGCGCTTCCTGGTGCAGCGCGAGGACGGGGCCTGGCGGCTGGGGCCGTCGGCCGGCTGGATCGGCTCGCGCTACCAGGCGCAGTTCGATGCGGAATCGGCCATCGAACCCATCCTGCAGAAGCTGTCCATGCTCACCGGGGAAAGTGCGTCGTTCTACGTGCATGAGGGCAATCTGCGCAGTTGCCTCATGCGCTTCGACGGGCCCAACGCGCGGCCCGACCATCCGCGCTCCGGCGAACTGCTGCCCCTGGAGCTGGGCGCGCCCGGCCACGTCATCCTGGCGGCGCTCGGTCAGCCCGGCGACCTGTACGAGCGCATCCGCCGCCGCGGCTACCACCACGCCCGGGCCGAACGCAGTACCGGCGCGGCCAGCGTGGCGGCTGCCGTACGCGGCGCGCAAGGCGCGGTGCTGGGCGCCGTCAGCACCTCGGGCCCCGTGGAGCGGCTGACCACGGCCGTGCTGCGCGCCCATGCGCCCCACACCGTGGCGGCGGCACGGCAGCTGGGCGCGGCACTCGGCGGCATGCCGGCCACCGCGCTGCGTGCGACCTGGCACCCGTGATGCAACTCCGCGCCCGGGAACCCGCCGCATACCGCCTCGCATAGCTCCAAGCTTCCGTTACGCAATGCGTAACGCGTTGCGGCGGGCATCCGGGCGTTTTCCAATGCGGCCACGTCCTGCGCAGCGCAGGCGACACGGACCCCGGACCCTTCGACACCATGACCACCCAGCCTTCCCGCCCGCAGTTCGGCCCCGCGCCGAATGCCCGCGCCCACCTGCCCCGCCGCCTGCGCGGCATTCTGTCGCTGAACGACTTCGAGGCCGCCGCGCGCCGCACGCTGCCACGGCCGATCTTCGGTTACCTGCAGGGCGGCGTGGAAGACAACGTGACGCTGCAGGCCAACCATGCCGCCTTCCGGCAATGGCTGTTCCGTACCAGCGTGCTGGTCGATGTTTCGGGCCGCAGCCAGGCCACCACGCTGATGGGCGAGCGCTACCGCGCGCCGTTCGGCATCGCCCCCATGGGCCTGTGCGCCCTGTTCGCGTTCGAGGGCGACCTGGTGCTGGCACGCGCCGCCGAGGCGGCGGGCATCCCGTTCGTGCTGAGCGGCGCCTCGCTGACCCGGCTGGAGGACGTGGCGCGCGCAGCGCCCACCTGTGGCTGGTTCCAGGCCTACATCCCGGGTGAGCCGGCGCACATCGAGGGGCTGGTGCAGCGGGTCGCTCGGGCGGGTTTCCGGACGCTGGTGGTCACGGTGGACACGGCCACGCTCGCCAACCGCGAGAACAATGTGCGCGTGGGCTTTTCCACGCCGCTGCGGCCCGGCCCGCGGCTGGCATGGGACGGGCTGGTGCGCCCGCGCTGGCTGGTGGGCACGCTCGCCCGCACGCTGCTGGAGCGGGGCATGCCGCATTTCGAGAACGCCGGCGCGGGACGGGGCGTTCCCATCATTTCGCGCAGCGTGGTGCGCCAGTTCGGCCTGCGCGATCACCTCCAATGGGAGCACCTCGCCCTCATCCGCAGGCAATGGAAGGGCCGGCTGGTCGTCAAGGGCGTCATTTCGGCGGCGGACGTGGAGCGCGCCGGGCAGGCCGGCGCGGACGGCGTGATCCTGTCCAACCATGGAGGCCGGCAGCTCGACGGCACGGTACCGCCGCTGCGCGTCCTGCAGGAGGCCGCACGCGTGAAGGGCGGCATGGCCCTGATGCTCGACAGCGGCGTGCGCCGCGGCACCGACGTGCTCAAGGCCCTGGCCCTGGGCGCGGACCACGTATTCGTCGGCCGCCCGATGGCCTATGCCGCGGCGGTGGGTGGCCAGGCCGGCGTGGCGCATGCCATCGGCCTGCTGCAGGGCGAAATCCACCGCGACATGGCCCTGCTGGGCGTGTCCTCGCTGGCCGAACTGCATCCCGCCCATCTCATCCCCGCTTGAAACTTACAGGAGACATCCATGCCACCACGGATCACCCGCCGCGCCGCCCTGTCCGCCACGCTCGCGACCCCGCTCGCCCTCTCGCTCGCCCCCCTGCAGCCTGCCCGGGCCCAATCCGCGAAGGACGGCTACCCCGCCCGTCCCGTCAAGGTGGTCGTGCCCTTCGTGCCCGGGGGCAACGCCGACAGCACCGCTCGCATCTTCGCGGACGCCTACGCCCAGCGGCTGGGCCAGCCTTTCGTGATCGACAACCGCGGGGGCGCGGGCGGCATGATCGGCGCGCTGCAGGTGGTGCGCTCGGAGCCCGACGGCTACACGCTGCTCATGGGCACGACGGCGCCCATCGTCTCCAGCTGGCAACTCGCGGGCAAGGCCGCGTACGGGCTCAAGGACATGAAGGCCGTGGCCCTGCTCACGCTGGTGCCGGGCGTGCTGGTGGTGAATGCCGAATCCTCTTTCAAGACCTACCAGGACTTCGTGGCTCACGCCAGGGCGCACCCGGGGGAAGTGCGGATCGGCCACCCTGGCAACGGCACCGCGGGCCACGTCAATATCCTGCAGATCCAGAAGGCGCTCGGCACCCCGTTCGTGATTGCCGGCTACAAGGGCGCCGGCCCCGCCGTGCAGGATCTGCTGGGCCGGCAGCTGGACGCCGTGGCCACCGACCTGCCCTCCGCCCTGCAGCTCGTCAAGGGTGGCAAGCTGCGGGCGCTGGGCGTGGTCTTTCCGCAGCGGGTGCCCTCGCTGCCCGACGTGCCCACGATGGCCGAGGCGCGCCAGCCGGAGGTGGACATCGCGCCGTTCACCGCCGTCATGGCGCCGCGCAATGTCCCGCAGGCCATCGTGGACCGGATCGTCGCCACCAACGACGCCGTGCTCGCCGACGCTGCCACGCGCAAGCGCGTGGAGGACATCGGCGGCGTGCCGACGCACATGGCAACGGCGGATTTCGAGCAGTTCCTGGCGCGCCAGGCAGCGACCTATGCAGCACTCATCCACTCCGGGTTGCTGACGGCGGATTGAGACACGGGCGCATGCGCGCGCGGTCAACGCCCCTGCGCGCGCAGCAGCGCATCCAGCCGCGGATACACGCGGCGCGCGTTGCGCTCGAACAGCAGGTGCCGCTCGGCATCGGAGACGCCCTGCACCGCATCGACATAACGGCGTGTGTCGTCGAAGGGAAAGCCCGTCTCGGGGTCCACCCCCTTCACGGCGCCGAAGATCTCCGAGGCGAAGAGCACGTTGTCCGCCGGGATCACCTTCAACAGCAGGTCGATCCCCGGCTGGTGATAGACGCAGGTGTCGAAGAACACATTGCGCAGCAGGTCCTCCATCGGCGGGCGTCCCAGCTGCAGGGCAAGCCCGCGGTAGCGGCCCCAGTGGTAGGGCACGGCGCCGCCGCCGTGCGGTATCACGAACCGCAGCGTGGGAAAGTCCCTGAACAGGTCCGACAGCACGAACTGCATGAAGGCGGCGGTGTCGCCGTTCAGGTAGTGCGCGCCCGTATGGTGGAAGTTGGGGTTGCACGAGCAGCTCACATGCACCATGCCGGGCACGTCCAGTTCGACCATCTTCTCGTAGAGCGGATACCAGTAGCGGTCCGTCATCGGGGGATCGGTCCAGTAGCCGTCGGACGGATCGGGGTTGATGTTGCAGCCCACGAATCCCATCCCGTTCACGCAGCGCTCCAGTTCCGCCACGCACTCCGCCATGCCGGAGCGCGGTGACTGGGGCAACTGGCATACGCCGGCGAATTCGCGCGGGTAGAGCCGGGTGACGCGGTGGATCAGGTCGTTGCAGGCCTGCGCCCAGTGGCGGCTGGTCACCGCGTTGCCGACGTGGTGGGCCATGGCGCCGGCCATGGGCGAGAAGATCGTCATGTCCACGCCCCGCAGGCGCTGCGTGGCGATCTGGTGCGGCTCCAGGCTGGCGCGGATCTCGTCGTCGCTGATGCGCACGTCGGGGCTCAGCGCGGGCGCGCCGGGCTCGTCCAGCAGCGCCACCTGCCGGGCGCGGTAGTCGTTGAGCGCCCTGGGCGCGGTGGTGTAGTGGCCGTGGCAATCGATGATCATTGAGGTGGTCTCCGTGGCAGGGCGCGCGGGCCCCGGGGGGGTCAGTTCAGCTCGATGCCGGACTTGCGGATCAGCTTGTCCCACCCTGCCGACTCCTTGCGCGTGATGTCGCCGAGCTCCCTGGCCGAGGTCACGTGCAGGTCCACGCCCTGGGCCTCCAGCCGGCTGTCGAACGCCTTGTCGGCCGCCAGCCCGGACAGGGCCTTGCCCAGCCGGGCGATGACCGGTGCGGGCGTGCCCGCCGGCGCGTACAGGGCATACCACGTCGTGTATTCGAAACCGGGCACGCCCGCCTTGCCGATCAGGGGAATGCCCTTGTACGCGGCGGAGGTGGACGGCCCGGTGACCCCCACCACGCGGATCGCGCCCTTGTCGATCATTCCCTTCATCGAGGGCAGGCTGCTGAACATGGCCTGGACCTCGCCCGCGGCCAGGTCGGTCATCGCCTGGGAGGTTCCCTTGTAGGGCACATGCCGCGCGTCGATGCCCGCAGCACGCTTGAACATCTCGGCACCCAGGTGTGCCAGCCCGCCCACGCCGGCGGACGCGAAATTCACCGCTCCGGGATGCGCCCGGGCGTAATCGGTCAGTTCCTTCACCGTGCGCACGGGCAGCTTGCTGGACACCACCAGCACGTGCGGACTGGTGGTCACCATGCCCACGGGCGCGAGCTGCGTGAGGACGTCCACGCGGTTCCTGGTCAGCAACGGCTGGATCACCACGTTGCCCGATGCCGCGAACAGCAGCGTGTAGCCGTCGGCTGGCGCCCGCGCCACGGTGTTCAGCGCCGGTACGCCGGCGCCACCGCCCAGGTTCTCCACCACCAGCGATTGCCCCAGGTCCCTGCCGAGCGATTGCGCCATTTCGCGGGCGATCACGTCGGCAGGGCCGCCCGCGGCGAACGGAACGACCACGCGGATGGGCTTTGCGGGATAGGGGTCCGCCTGGGCCAGGGCCGGCGGGGCGATCAAGGCAGTGCACGCGCACAGGGCTGCGCCGAAAAGGGCTCGCTTCGTCATCACGGTGTGTCTCCTGAAGGCCCTCGACGTGGGGCCGCGGCGCGATCGTAGGAACGAAGCGGAGCGCCGCGAAGCGCGTTACGGCAGGCGTAACGCGGCTGGATGCGGGCCCTGATGCATCACGGATGCCAGGTGGAGCGCAGCGCCGCCACCGAGACGCCCCCCAGCTTCCAGGACAGCTGCGCCGCCGTACGCACCACGGCCGGTGCACAGGCCTGCAGCAGCGCCTGGGTCAGGCGGTCGATGGGGCCGGAGATGCTGACCGAGCCCAGCACCGCGCGCTGCGCGCCCTGCACGGCGGCCGACACGCTGGCCGCGCCCGCGCTGCGCTCGCCGCGCGTGATGCCGTAGCCTTCGCGCCGGATCCGGTCGTAGAGGGCGCCGTGCTCACCGAGGGCGGCCAGGATCACGCGGCCGGCCGAGCCGCGCTCCAGCGGCAGCAGCTCGCCGGGACGCACATGGCGGCGTATGCCGCGCGGCCCTTCGCAGCGCACGAGGCAGCTGCGGATGTCGCCCTCGTAAACATGGAAGGACGCGCTCTCGCCCGTGGCCGCGGACAGCTCCATGAGCAGCGGCTCGATGATGGCATTGACGTCGAATTGCGCCTGGTAGCGTGCACCGATCGCTCCCGCGCCGGGCCCCAGGCGCCATGCGCCATCGGCAGCGCGCTGCACGAGGAACCCCTCGTCGGCCAGGGTGCGCGCCAGGCGCAGCACGGTGGGCTTGTGCAGGCCGGTGCGCCGCGCCAGTTCGGCCAGCGGCACGAAGGCCTCGTCGCCGGAGAACGCCCGCAGCACCGCCAGCGCGCGCGCCACGGACTGGACCGGCTCCCTGGCCCCCGGCTGCGGCATGGCTCAGCGCGCGGCCCCGTGCAGCGGGAGCCCCGGCGCGTCCATGGACGCGCGCAGCACGCGGCCATGCGTGGAGTCGGTCACGTACAGCGTGCGCCGCCCTTCCCCGCCGAAGGCGAGATTGGTGGTGGAGCTGCCGGGCACGCCGCGCAGCACCTGCACCGGCTCCGCCCGGCCATTGAGCACCCAGACCACCCCCAGGCCCGGGTTGGCGACCAGCACGCGCCCCTCGGCGTCCACGGCCAGACCGTCCGGGCCGCTGGGCCCGTAGGACGTGAAGAACTGGCTCACCTTGGCCACGCTGCCGTCGGGCAGCAGCGGCACGCGCCAGACGCAGTTGCCGCGCGTGACGGCCAGGTACAGCACGCGGCCGTCGGGCGAGAGCGCCACGCCGTTGGGACTGGGCACGTTGTGCAGCAGCAGGTCGAGCTGGCCGTTGGGGCGCAGGCGGTAGAGGCGCCCGGACGGATCGTGCAGGCCGCTCTGCCCCTGGTCGGTGAAGTAGAGGTTGCCCTCGGCATCGAAGACCAGGTCGTTCACGCCCTTGAAGCGCTCGCTGTTGCGGCGCTGCAGATAGGGGGTTACCTGGCCGGTGGCGACGTCCAGCCGCATCAGCCCGTTCTTGTAGTCGGTGATGAGCAGCGTGCCGGCGTCGAGGAACTTCATGCCGTTGGGCTCGCCGTCGTATTCGGCCACGAGGCTCCAGGCACCCTGCGGGTCGATGCGGAAGATGCGGCCCCAGGGGATGTCGCTCACGTAGAGGTTGCCGGCCTCGTCGAACACCGGGCCTTCGAGGAACGAATCGGTGACCGTGCCGCCGCGGTTGGCGTCGGCCCAGTCGCTGCGTTCCGGGCGCCGCAGGGATGCGGGCATGGCCGTGAAGGCTTCGAGCTCGCGGATCTGGGGGGCTTGCAGCAAGAACATGAAGAGGGGTTCCTTTCCTTGGAAACAGCGCTCAGGCCGCGACGCCGAAACCGTAGAGCCGCGCCGGGTTGTCGACCAGGATGCCATCCATCGCGGCGTCCGAGCCGGCCCAGGCACGCAGCAGGTCCACCAGCGCCGCATCGTCCACGGTGCCGGGCGCCTCGGTGGTGTGAGGCCAGTCGCTGCCCCACACCAGCCGCTGCGGCGCGGCCTGCACCAGGGCGCGGCCCAGGGGCAGCGTATCCGCATAGCCGGGACCGTGCACCGTGGAGCGCATGTAGGCGCCCGAGAGCTTGACCCAGGTGTTGCCGGCGTCCAGCAGCCCCCGCAGCACGCTGTAGGCCGCGCCGGCCGTGCCTCCGGCCGGGTCGATGCGCCCCAGGTGGTCGATGACCAGTGGCAGGGGCAATGCCCGCAGCAGGGGCGCCAGCGCCACGATCTGCTCCGGGTGCGCGAACACCTGGATGTGCCAGCCCCCGCAGTCCGGGTGGCCCGCCACCTGCCGCGCCAGGTTGGCCAGCATGTCGGGCGTGGTCTCGCCCCAGGACTGCGGCGAGACGAAGTTGACGCGCAGCCCCCGCACCCGCCGCGCCGCCAGGCGGGACAGCTCGGCGCCGGAGACGTCCTGCCCGACCACGGCCACGCCGCGCGCGCTGTCGCCCAGCTGGTCCAGCGCGTCGAGCGTGCAGGCGTTGTCGGTGCCGTAGGTGGACGGCGTGACCACCACCGCGCGCGACGTGCCCAGCCGCTGCTGCAGCCGGCGGTAGGCGGCCACCGGCGCATCGGGCGGCGTGCGCGGCCAGTGCGGCGACGGCGCGAACCGCCGGTCGAAGATGTGCATGTGGCTGTCGCAGGCCAGCGTGGGCAGCGCGCGCGAGGGACGGTTCGTTCCTACCGAATGGGGCACGGGTTCGGAGAGGTCGGGCAGATTCATCGTGTTCTAGTCGAGTTGGATGTTGCCTTTGCGCACTACCTCGCCCCACTTTGCATCTTCCTTTTTCAGGAAGGCGGCGAACTCGGCCGGCGTGGAGCCGATGGGCTGCGCGCCCAGGTCGCTCAGGCGCTGGCGCACCTCGTCTTCCTTCAGCACTTCGGTCAGTGCCTGCTGCAACTGCGCGGCAACGGGCGCGGGCGTGCCGGCGGGCAGGAACACGCCGTTCCATTCGTAGGCCTCGTAGCCGGGGATCACCGTCTCGGCCACGGTGGGCACGTCGGGCAGGCGCCTGGAGCGCTCGGGAGCGGACACGGCCAGCGCGCGCAGCTTGCCGCCCGCGACCAGCGGATAGGAGGCCGCCACGGTGCTGAACATGAAGTCCACCTGCCCGCCCATCACGTCGGCGATCGCGGGGCCGCCGCTCTTGTAGGGCACGTGCACCATGTCGAGCTGCAGTTTCTGGCGGAACAGCTCCGAGGCCAGGCGCTGCACCGTGCCGCTGCCGCCGGAGGCGAAGTTGAGCTTGCCCGGCTGCGCCTTGGCCCGGGCGATCAGGTCGTTCACATTCTTGAGGGGCGAATCGGCCTTCACGATGAGCACGTTGGGCGCCAGCAGCACCAGCGACAGCGGCTGGAGCGCGCTGGCCGCATACGGCATCCTGGGGAACAGGTGCGGATTGATAGAGTACGGCGTGGCGTCGTACAGCATGGTGTAGCCGTCGGCCTGCGCCTTGGCCACGAAGCTCGCGCCGATGGTGCCGCTGGCGCCCGGCTTGTTGTCCACGATCACGCTGCCGCCCAGCTTGGCCCCCATGCGCGTGGCGATCACGCGCGCCACCGCATCGGCGGCGCCTCCCGGGGCATAGGGCACGACGATGGTGATGGGGCGCTCCGGGAAGGCGGCGTGGGCCAGTCCGGCGGCCAGGGCGATGGCCGCGACGAGGGGTTTGATGAAACGGTGCATGGGGTCTCCCTGGGTTTTCAATCAACGGAAAGAGGTGTCCCGATGCGGTGGCAGCGGGCGCAGGCAGTGCGCGGCTACTCCGCCTTCAGGTCCAGATCACGGGCGATCTGCGTGTAGGTGGCGACTTCGCGCTCCACCTGCGCGGTGAAGGCCTTGCCGCAGGTGGAGTCCGCGTCGAGCCCCAGGCCGCGCAGCTTCTCGGCAGCAGCGGCGCTGCCTGCGAATTCGCGCGCCACCTTTTCCAGTTGCAGCGCGACGGGCTCGGGGAGGCCGGCTGGCGCCAGCACGCCGTACCACGCATCGGCGGAGTAGTTGCCGCCGCCGGCTTCGGCGAAGGTGGGCACGTCCGGCAGCAGCGACGACCGCCGGGGCGACGCCACGGCCAGCGCCGCCAGCTTGCCACTGCGAATCTGCGGCAGCACCGAGCCCAGCGTGGCGAACGAGCTGTCGAGCTGACCACCCATCAGGTCGGTGACCACGGGCGCTGCTCCCTTGTAAGGCACGTGGTTGAGTTTCAGGCCATTGGCCCGCGCGAACATCTCGGTGGCGAAGTGGCCCGAGCTGCCCACGCCCGCGGTGCCCGCCGTGAGGCGGCCCGGTTCCTGGCGGGCGCGGGCCATGTAGTCGGCCAGCGTCTTCACCGGCAGGCCCTGCCCCACCACCAGCACCGTGGGGCTGGTGGCCACGGTGCACAGCGGCCTGAAGGACTTGACCGCATCGAACTTCACCCGGCCGCTGTAGAGCCCCGGGATCATCGTGTGGTTGGTGGCACCGAAGAGCAGTGTGTAGCCGTCCGCCGGCGCGCTGGCCACCGCCTGCGCGGCCAGGATCGTGTTGGCGCCGGGCTTGTTGTCGATGATGAACGGCTGGCCCAGCGTGCGGCTGGCATGGTCGGCGAAGGCGCGCGCCACCACGTCGGTGGGGCCGCCGGCCGCGAAGCCGACCACCAGCCTGACGGGCTTGGCGGGATAGACCTGCGCCTGCGCCTGGGCCGTGGCGGCGAATGCCCAGGCGGCGAACACACCAGCGGCAAGAATGCGCGAGGTCTTGAAGGAGGAGAGGTACATGGCGGTATCCAGCGCGTCAGGGCAGCAGCGCAAAGCGGTCTCGCTGGGCGAGCGAGCATTCGTTCATCACGGTGAGCGTGCGCTCGACCGTCGCCTCGCCCACCACGAAGGGGTTGGGGCCGGTGCCGCCCGCCTCGCGCAGCCGGGCCAGCCTGCCCTGGGAGCCGTCCACGCGCGAATGGTTGGACAGCATCACGTCGATGCCTTCGGTGCGCGCCACCTGCGCCATGCGCTGCGTGGAGCGGCCATAGGCCTCCATGCGCGGAATGTCGGCACCGAAATTGAAGCCGGTGCCACCCCACAGCAGAACGCGGTGCCTGCGGCCCAGCCAGGTGACGTCGAACACCGGCGAGAGCGTGCCCCAGGTGTGGCCCGGCGTCATGTACAGCGTCAGGCTCGTGCCACCCAGCGTCAGGCGGTCTCCATCCCTGACCGTGATATCGCGCCGCGGCGGCGCGCCCCAGACGGCCGCGCGGAACTCCAGCCCCGTCTCCATAATCGTCCAGTCCGTGTCGCTCATCACCACGCGGGCACCGTACTTGTGCGCCAGGTAGGGCGCACCGCCGTAGTGGTCGCCATGGCCGTGGGTGACCACGATGTAGCGGATGCGCGCCGGATCCAGTCCCAGCTTGCGCAGGCCGCCCTCGATCAGCGCGGCGGCCTCGGCCTCGTTGTTGAGCGCATCGATCAGGATGATGCCCTCGGGCGTGTCGATGGCCCAGGCACTGGCCCAGTCGCCGCCCACGAAGTAGAGGTTGTCGAAGGCACGGCCGGGCGGCGGTGCCGGACGGTCGATGAGGGCTCGCAGCCCGTGGTCGGCATCCTCGCCCTGCCCCGGCCGGACGGCGGGCACGGGCTTGCACAGCTTCAGCACCTCGCCCAGGTCGCTGCCTGCGGCGCGCGTGGCCGCTGCGACATGGGCCGCAATGCTGGCCTCGGATGGCCGCTGCGCGGCCGGCGGCGAACTGCCGCAGCCCCATAGGGCGGCAGCGAGTGCTCCGGCGAGCAGTCCGCAGGAAAGTCGGTGGATCATGGTCTTGTCTCCTGGCCGGGCCGAGGCGGTCACTGCTTGTCGATGCTCACCCTGGCGGCCACGGCTTCCCACAGCTGGCCATCGGCCTGGAGCTTGTCGCTGAACGCCTTGCCGCTTACCACGCGGGGCACCGCGCCCAGATCGTCGGCAAACGCCTGCACGTCGCTGCTGGCCATGGCCGTGGCGATCTCGCTGCGGAGCTTTTCCAGCACGGGCCCGGGCGTACCGCGCGGAGCCCACAGCCCCGTGAAGTTGACGACCTTGTAGCCCGGCACGCCGGCCTGCGCGAAGGTGGGCACGTCGGGCAGCGCCTTGAGGCGCTGGTCGCCGCTCACGGCCAGCAGCCGCACCTTGCCACCCCGCACCTGCCCCATCACGCCGGGGGTGGAGGCGATCTGGAAGTCGATGGTGCCGCTCAGCAGCGCCATCGTGGCCTCGCCCGCGCCCTTGAATGGCACGTGCGTGGCTTTCAACCCGCTGGCGCCCTCCAGTGCCGCGGTGGCGAAGTGCGGCATGGTGCCGGCGCCGCCGGTGCCGTAGTTCAGCTTGCCGGGATGGGCCTGCGAATAGGCCACCATCTCGCCCAGCGTCTTGAATGGCGAGCCGGCCGCCACCACCACCGCGGTGGGTGCGAAATTGAAGCCGGCCACGGGCACGAGGTCCTGCGCATGGTCCCAGGGCAGCTTCCTGAAGACCTGCGGGAGGATCGAGTAGGTCGTGTCGTTGGCCATGAGCGTGTAGCCGTCGCCAGGCGAGCGCGCCACCTGCGCCGCACCGATGGTGCCGGTGGCACCGGCCTTGTTCTCCACGAAAAAGCTCTGGCCGGTCTGCTCGGTGAGCTTCTGCGCGATGCGGCGGGTCACCTGGTCCACGGCACCGCCTGGCGGATAGGGCACCACGATCTTGACGGGCTTGTCGGGATAGGCCTGCTGCGCCTGCACGCCCATGGCGGTGCAGGCCAGCACGAGCGCGGCGGCCAGGGGGAATGTCATGCGGGTCATGGGGATCTGTCTCCTTCGGTGTGTGAGGCGAACGCGCGTGGCGGCTTCAGTCCATGCGGATGCCGCCCGTGCGTATCACCCGGGCCCACTGCGCGGTTTCCGATTGCACGAACGCCTTGAACTCCTGCGCGCTGGACCCGACGCCCTGCACACCCAGTTCCGCGAAGCGCTTCTTCATTTCGGGGCTGGCGACGACCGAGCGGGTTTCCGTCTCCAGGCGCTGCAGGATGGACTGGGGCGTTCCTGCGGGCGCGAACAGGCCATTCCACTCATTGACCTGGAAGCCTGGCAGGCCGGACTCGGCCACCGTGGGCACCTGCTCCCAGCCCGGCGCGCGCTGGGCCGAGGTCACGGCGAGCGCTCGCAGCTTGCCGCTCCTGACGAACGGGCCGCTGGCCGTGGTGGCGCTGAACATCAGATCCACCTGGCCGCCGATCAGGTCGGTGAGCGCGGGCGCGCCGCCGCGGTAGGGAATGTGCGTCATCGACACATGGGCGCCCTGCTTGAACAGCTCCCCCGCCAGGTGCTGCGCGCCGCCATTGCCGGCCGAGGCGTAGGTCAGCAGGCCCGGCTTCGCCTTGGCGGCCTGCACCACGTCGGCCACGGCCTTGAAGGGCGACGCGGCGGGCACCACCATCAGCAGCGGCGCCTGCATGACGAGCGAGATGGGGGCGAAGTCCTTGGCCGTGTCGTAAGGCAGCTTGGCGAACAGGCTCGGATTGACGGTGAAGGCCGTGGCGTCCAGCAGCAGCGTGTAGCCGTCGGGCTGCGACTTGGCGACGGCCGCCGCGCCGATGGTGCCGCTGCCGCCGGGGCGGTTGTCCACCACGACCTGCTGGCCCAGGCGCTCGGACAGCTGCGTGGCCAGCAGGCGTGCCGTGTTGTCGGCGTTGCCGCCCGCCGGGTACGGCACGACGAGCTTGATGGGTTTGTCGGGCCACGCGCCCTGCGGCTGGGCCTGCACCGCCTGCGGGCTGGCGGCGCCGAATGCGACAGTGATGGCAGCCAGTGCCTGCACGGCAAGCGCTGCAGGCCATCTCGGATGGAATCTTGAATGCATGGATGTCTCCGGTCCAGGGCTGCGCAAGGCCGCCTCTTCGTGTTTTCGTTCTGCTCCGGGGCCGGACACGGGCCCGGCCCCGGATCGGGCGCGCACCTGCGGCGCGCCCTCCTGTCACCGCCGGTCTTTCGCCGGTCAGCCCGCCATGGCCGGAGCACGCTCCAGCACAGCCAGCAGGTTCTTCGCCGCGCCCACGCCCATGTTCACATAGGCATCGCTGGTCACTCCGCCGATGTGCGGGGAGAGGACGAAATGCTTCTCTCCCTGGAACGGGTGGCCGGCCGTCATCGGCTCGACGGCGAAGCTGTCCAGGCCCGCCGCCATCACGTGGCGGGAACGCACGGCTTCCAGCAGCGCGGCCTCGTCGATCAGGCCGCCGCGCGCGGTGTTCACGACGATCACGCCGCGCTTGCACTGCGCCAGCGTGGCCGCGTTCAGCATGCCGCGGTTCTCGTCGGTCAGCGGGCAATGCAGCGAAATCGCATCCGACTCGCGCCAGATGGATTCGAGCGATACGCTCTGCACGTAGTCCGGCAGGTTCTTCGCGAACGGATCGAAGCCGATCACCCGCATGCCGAGCGCATCGGCCATCTTCGCGAAGCGCAGGCCGATGGCGCCCAGGCCCACCAGGCCCACGGTGCGGCCGCCCAGCTCCAGGCTCTTGTGCGTGGCCTTGTCCCAGTGGCCGGCATGCATGCGCGCATCCAGCTCCACCACCGACTTGGCGCAGGCCAGCAGCAGCGCCAGCGCCTGCTCGGCGACCGCGGCGGCGTTGGCCCCCACGGCAGCCACCACCTCGATGCCGCGCGCTTTCGCCGCGACCTTGTCGATGGTGTCGGTGCCGCTGCCGTGCTTGGAGATCACCTTGAGCGACGGCGCCGCGTCCATCACGGCCGCGCCCACCTTGCCGTAGCGCACGATCATGGCTACCGGGTCATGCTGGCGGCACAGCGCCACGAGGTCGTCCTCGGTGGGCGTCTTGCCGGCATAGACGATCTCGAAACCCTCGAGCAGATCCAGGGCCTGTTGCGCCAGGTCGGCGCCGGTGATGATGATGGTACGGGCGCTCACAGCGTTTCCCCTTCCTTGAGCACGCCGGCGGCGCGCAGTGCGGCCGGCAGCCACTTCGATGCCGTGTCGCCGCGGGCGATGGCCTCGATGCGTGCGGCCTCGTCGGCCACCTTCTTGTCGGCCAGGGCCATCATGGCGGGGGCCTTGGCGCGCTCGATCACCACCACGCCGTCGGCATCGCCCACCACCAGGTCGCCCGGGTTCACCACGGCGCCGCCGGCGGAGATGGGGTGGTTGATTCGGCCGGGCACGAACTTGGTGGGCCCGGCAGGATTGAAGCCCGCGCTGAACACGGGGAAGTCGAGTTCCAGGATCTCCAGCTTGTCGCGGATCGCGCCATCGACGATCACGCCGGCCAGGCCGATCTTCTTGCAGGCGCTGAGCATCAGCGTGCCCATCAGCGCGGCGGTCTGGTCGCCCTTGCCATCGATCACCAGCACGTCGCCGGGCCTGGCCAGCGCGATGGCCGCGTGGATCATGAGGTTGTCGCCGGGGCGCACCTCGACGGTGAAGGCCGGGCCCGCCACCTTCATGTCCTGCTGCACGGGGGACACGCGGGCGTGCATGGTGCCGCGGCGGCCGGCCACGTCGGCCAGGATGGCGGCCTGGAAGGTCGCGGCCTTGGCGACGACGTCGGCGCTCACGCGCTCGATGTCGCGGATGACTTCGGGGAGTTGGCTCATGGTGGTTGTTTCCAATGCGATGGAGAAAGAGGAGAAGAAAAAAGAGCGCGGGAGGAACGGCTGCGGCTTCAATCGGCCTTGATGTTTCCGTCCTTGATGACCTTCGCCCACTTGGCGGAATCGGCCTTCTGCAGATCGCCCAGCTGCTTGGGCGTGCCGCCGACCAGCGTCACACCCAGCTTGTCGGCCAGGGCCACGACAGCCGGATCTTTCAGAACCTTGTTGATTTCCTGGTTGAGGCGCTGCACCACGGCGGCGGGCGTTCTGGCAGGCGCGAACACGCCCTGCCACTGCTCGACCACGAAATCCTTCATGCCGGCCTCCCCCATGGTGGGGACGGCGGGCAGCGCCTGGAGCCGCTGCGCGGAGGTGACGGCGAGCGCGCGCAGCTTGCCGGCCTGCACGTGCGGCAGCGCGGCGGCCGCGGGCGCGAACATGAATTGCACCTGGCCGGCCAGTGTGTCCTGCAGGGCAGGCGTGTCGCCCTTGTAAGGCACATGGATGAAGCGCGCGCCGGTCTGCTGCTGCAGCAGTTCACCCTGCATCTGCAGGATGGTGCCGTTGCCGCCGGACGCATAGGCCAGCTGGCCGGGCTGCGCCTTGGCCGCGGCCACGAGGTCGGCCACGGTCTTGAAGGGCTGGTCCGCGTTCACGACCAGGATGTGCGGGATGGTGCCGATCGTCACCACCGGCTCGAAGCCGGAAATCGGATCGTAGGGCAGTTTGCCCAGGAGGTGCGGCGCGATGGCCTGCGGGCCGATCGTGGTGCCGAGCAGCGTGGTGCCATCGGGGGCGGCCTTGGCCACGAAGGCGGCGCCGATGGTGCCGGTGGCGCCGGCCCGGTTGTCCACGATCACGTTGGTGTTCAGGGCCGGGCCCAGGCGCTGCGCCACGTTGCGGCCCAGCACGTCGGTGCCGCCGCCCGGCGGGTACGGCACGACCCAGGTGATGATCTTGCCGGCGGGCCAGTCGGATTGCGCGATCGCGGGCCGGGGCGCCACGGCCAGGGAGCCGAGCAGCAGCGCGCCCGCGGAGGCGATCAGGCCGCGGCGGCCGATGCCGGCGGCACCCGCGGGAGACGTCGATGGATGAAGGGAGTCGGTCATGGCTTGTCTCTGTGTGGTTGTTGTGAAGGGAATTCAGGGCGCGGCCTGCACGGGGGAGAAACCGTAGAGCGCCGCCGGGTTGTCCACCAGCACGCGCTGCAGCGCGGCGCCATCGCCCGTCTGCCGCGCCCAGTCGGCCAGGCGGTCCACCTGCAGCGCGTCGTCGGGCAGCGGCTGAACGCCGGCCGTGGCCGTGGCGTGGGGCCAGTCGCTGCCCCAGACCACGCGCTCCGGCGCCGCGCGCAGGTAGCCGGCGGCCAGCGCGTCCAGCGCCGGGTCGTCCACCGCATGCCGTTCGCTCACGATGTAGCCGCCGGACAGCTTCACCCAGGCGCGCCCGTCCTGCAGCAGCTCCAGCAGCAGCGCATGGGCGGGGTGGCGGCCGGCGAGCGCGGGCGCAATGCGTCCGAAGTGATCGAACACCAGCGGCACCGGCAGCTGGCGCAGCACGCCCGCCTGTTCGACCAGCAGGTCCGGTGCCATCAGCAGTTGCAGATGCCAGCCGAGCGGCGCGATGCGCCGCGCCAGCGGCAGCAGCGAATCCACCGTGCCGGCCACGCCCAGCGACAGGTTGAGCCGCACGCCGCGCACACCCGCCTGGTGCAGGCGCAGCAGTTCGGCATCGCTCTCATGGCCGCCGATCACCGCCACACCGCGCGCATCGGCCCCGAATGCCGCCAGTCCTTCCAGCATGCAGCGGTTGTCGGTTCCGTAGGTGGAGGGCGTGACCAGCACGGCGCGCGTGGTGCCGATGCGCCGCTGCAGCGCGCGCAGGTCTTCCACGCACGCGTCCGGCGGCCGCAGGCGGGCTGCGGGGTGGGCCGGAAAGCGGCTGTCATACAGGTGGACGTGGCAGTCGCAGGCGCCCGCAGGCACCGGCGCAAGGGGCGCGGCGGTGCCGGCCGAGAAGCGCACGGTCGTGGCGGGGCTGTCGTCGCGGGCCATGGCGAGCGTCATGCGTCAGCGTCGGATTGCGGCGGACGGAATCAGTCGAGGCTGGCGCCGGAATCCTTGACGATCTTGGCCCAGCGGGGCACTTCGGCCTTGAGCAGCGCGCTGAATTTCTCGGGCGTGCCGCCCAGCACGTCGCCGCCCTCGGACTTCAGCTTCTCGGCCACGTCCGGCTGGGCGAGCGCCTGGTTGATGGCCTTGTTGAGCGTCTGGATGATCGGCGCGGGGGTGCCCGCGGGCGCCAGCACGCCGAACCACGATGCAGCCTCGAAATCCTTGTAGCCGGACTCGGCCAGCGTGGGCGTGTCCGGCAGCTGGGCCGAGCGCTTGAGGGAGGTGATCGCCACCGCGCGCAGCTTGCCGTTGCGCACCTGGCCGAGCAGCGTGGGCACCGCCGACATGTACAGGTCGATCTGCCCGCCCACCAGGTCGGTCATGGCCTGCGAGGCGCCCTTGTAGGGCACGTGGCGCAGCTTGATGCCGGCGGCGTTCTCGGCCAGTTCTCCGGCCAGGTGGGCCACGGTGCCGTTCCCGGAGTAGCCCAGCGTGATGCCGTCGGGCTTGCCCTTGGCGGCGGCCACCACGTCGGCGAAGGTCTTGTAGGGCGAATTGGCGGGCGCTGCCATCACGATCGGTGCGGACGACACCAGCGCCACCGGAACCAGGTCCTTGAGCGGGTCGTAGGGCAGCTTGGCGTAGAGCGAGGGATTGATGGCCAGGTTGCTGGTCTGGCCCATGACGAGCGTGTAGCCGTCCGGCGCGGCCTTGGCCGCAGCGTCCACGCCCAGGTTGCCGCCGGCGCCGGGGCGGTTGTCCACCACCACGTTCCACTTGTGCTGGTCGGTGAGCTTCTGCGCCACGGTGCGCGCGATCATGTCCGTACCGCCGCCCGGCGGGAACGGCACGATGAGGCGGATGGGCTTGCTGGGATAGGCGGCCTGGGCGTGCACGCCGCCGGCGCTCAGGGCGGCGGTGGCGGCCAGGGCCAGCAGCAGGGCGCCGCGGCGCGGCAGGGCAAGGCGGGAAGCCGGAAGGTAAGGCATGTCGGTTGTCTCCGTTGTGTTTGTCGGCCCGGCGCCGTGGCGGTGCAGGCCCGGCGTGATGCGACTTTAGAAAAACGTTTCGCTGCATACAATGATGTTTCGCACAATGCAACGCATACTGCCATGAGCAACCCTTCCCGCACCCGACCCCGGCCCATCTCCGCCGCTCCGCCCCCCTCCCCTTCGCCCGTATCCACTCCGCAGGCATCGCCCTCCGACGCCGGCGGCGCCGAGCCGCCCGCCACCGCCCGCGACGGCGGCGTCACCGCCGTCACGCGCGCATTGCAGGTGCTCGCGGCCTTCGCCGTGGGGGAATCCCGGTTGTCTCTCGCCGAACTGAGCCGGCGCTGCGCGCTGCACAAGACCACGGTGCTGCGGCTCGCGCGCACGCTGGCGCAGTCCGGGTACCTGGTGCAGCGCGAGGACGGCGACTGGCGGCTGGGGCCCGCCGCGGGCTGGCTGGGCGCGCGCTACCAGGCGGGCTTCGACGTGCAGAACGTGCTGGAGCCGGCGCTGCGCGCCCTCACGCAGGCCACCGGAGAGAGCGCGGCCTTCTATGTGCGGGAAGGCGAGGTGCGCACCTGCCTCGTGCGCGTGGAAGGCCCCCAGGCCCTGCGGCACCATGCCCGCATGGGCGAAGGCCTTCCGCTGGACCGGGGATCGCCGGGCCGCGTGATCCTGGCCTTCTCCGGCGCGCCAGGCACGGAGTACGAACGCATCCGCCAGCGCGGATACCACTGGTCCATCGGCGAGCGCGAACAGGGCGTGGCGACGGTCTCCGCACCGGTGTTCGGGATGCACTGGCGGCTGCTGGGCTCGGTGTGCATTTCGGGGCCCGCATCGCGGCTGCAGGCGGAAAAGCTCGAGGCGCTTGCGCAGACCGTGGTCGCGGCGGCCAACCAGCTGTCGTACGCGCTGGCCGGCAGCGCGGCAGCGCCCGGGGGCACCGGCGTGCGCGCCAGCCACTGGCATCCGTGATACCGTTTTCGCTCACCGCCCATTCGAACGACGACAGGAGACAACACCCGTGAGCCGCTACCCCCTTCCCGAACTGAACACGCTGCCCGAGGACATCCAGGCCCGCATCCTCGAAGTGCAGGACAAGGCCGGTTTCATCCCGAACGTGTTCCTGGCCTTCGCGCGCCGGCCCGCCGAATGGCGCGCCTTCTTCGCCTACCACGACGCGCTGATGCTCAAGGAGGAAGGCTCGCTCACCAAGGGCGACCGCGAGATGATCGTCACCGCCACCAGCGCGGCCAACCAGTGCCTCTACTGCGTCGTGGCCCACGGCGCGCTGCTGCGCATCTATGAGAAAAAGCCCTTCGTGGCCGACCAGGTGGCCGTGAACCACCGCAAGGCCGACATCACGCCGCGCCAGCGGGCCATGCTCGACTTCGCCATGAAGGTCTGCCAGCAGTCGCAGGCGATCGGCGAGGACGACTTCGCCGCGCTGCATGCCCACGGCTTCGACGACGAGGACATCTGGGACATCGCCGCCATCACGGCCTTCTTCGGGCTCTCCAATCGCATGGCCAGCTTCGCGGGCATGCAGCCCAATCCGGAGTTCTACCTGATGGGGCGGGTGCCTCGGCAGCGCTGACGAAGGACATTGACCGGACGGGCCTGGCTCATCCATACTGGCTGCACGACGGGACTCGAAGAATTCCCGCGTGCAAGACCTGCATATCGAGGGAGGAAAACCATGGAACCCGTGCTTCATCGCACACGGGCGGCGTTGCCATCGCTCGCCGCCATCGCCGCCATCGTCGCCGGCACCACCACAGCGCCCGCATGGGCCCAGGCCGATCCGGCCACGGCCAGGGACTTCGAAAACCCCCCACTGCTGGAGCTCCAGCGCAAGGCGCCCCAGGCCGTCGTGCTGCAGGAGCCGCCTGCCGGCGGACAGGCCGCCGGCACAGCCACGAGGGCCCTGCGGCTCAAGCCGTTCTCGAACGTCCTGAACGCGGCCTCGCTGTCGCCGTCGCATGAGGCGTCGCTCGACCTGAACGTCGTCTACACCGAGGGCACCCTCTGGAATCCGGCCACGCAGCGCAGCGACCGGGTCAGGCTGCGCAGCTACCAGGGCTCGAGCGTGAATCCCCGAACGCCGTTCGTCTCGCCGATGCTGGAGGTCCGTCCAGGCGACACCATCCGCATGCGGCTCCACAACCGGTTGCCGCCCGATGCCGGCTGCATCCAGCCGCAGGATGGCGTCAACACGCCCCACTGCTTCAACGGCACCAACCTGCATACCCACGGCCTGTGGGTCAATCCTGCGGGCAACGGCGACAACGTGCTCATCTCGATCAATCCGGGGGTGAGCTTCGAGTACGAATACAACATTCCGTCGGACCACCCTGCGGGCACCTATTGGTACCACACCCACCGGCACGGCTCGACCGCGCTGCAGGTCGCCAGCGGCATGGCGGGCGCGCTCGTCGTCCGCGGCAACCGCCTCCCGGCCCCCGGGAAGAACGGCGACCTGGACACGCTGCTGCGCTCCACGCCCCGGCAGTCGTTCCGCGAGCGGGTACTGGTGTTCCAGCAGATCCAGTACGCCTGCCGCGACCAGAACGACTACATCAAACGCAACGCGGATGGCAGCTACCGCTGCGATCCGGGCGACGTGGGCGGCATCGAGCATTACGCGGCCGTCGGCCCCGGGGACGTGGCGCAGTTCGGCCCGAAAACCTGGGAGAAATCCGGCCGCTATACCAGCATCAATGGCGAGGTGCTGCCCACGTTCCGGAATGCGCGGGCCGGCCAGATCGAGCGCTGGCGCGCCATCCATGGCGGCGTGCGCGACACCATCAACCTGCAGTTCCGCAAGATGCGTTCCGGAGCACCCACCGCCGAGGGCCTGAAGCCCGGCGAGCAGGACACCTACATCGCGCAGTACTGCACGGGCGCCCCCCTTGCCCAGCACCTGGTCGCGGCCGACGGCTTGACGACCGCAGCGGCCATGCCGTCGAAGGAAACCGTCTACCAGCCCGGTTACCGCTGGGACACGCTCATGGTCTTTCCCGAGCCGGGCGACTACTGCGTGATCAATGCGGCCGCGCCGCCGTCGGCCAGCGTGAACCAGCGCACGCCCTCACGCCAGCTGCTGGCGACGGTACGGGGCGTGGCGCCCGGGAACCCCGTGCCACAGGACATATCGGCCTACCTGGCCCGGGAGCTGGCAGCGGCAGCGGCCGTCAACATGCCTGCGGACGTGCGCCCGGAGGTGGTTTCCGATCTGCGCGAGGGGCTGAAGCTCACAAGCTTCGTGCCCCATCCCGCCATCGGGGATGGCGAAGTCACCGGCACCCAGCTGCTGGCGTTCAACATCGACCTGAACCAGAAGCCGATCCAGTTCCAGGTGAACGGCAAGCCATTCGAGCCCGGCCGCATCGACCGCGTGCTCACCCTGGGCGGCGTCGATGAATGGACCCTCCAGTCGGACCTCGCGAGCCACCCTTTCCATATCCACGTGAACCCGTTCCAGGTGGTCCGCATCATGGATCCAGAGGGCAAGGACGTCTCCCTGCCGGGTGCCAGGGACATCGATCCCTCCGACGGCACGGCCGATCCGCAGTATCCAGGCCTCAAGGGCGTCTGGAAGGACACGCTCTGGATCAAGAACAGTGCGACCGAGACGCATCCGAAGGGCAAGTACACGGTCATCGTGCGGACGCGCTACCAGCGCTACATCGGGGACTACGTGCTGCATTGCCACATCCTCGACCACGAAGACCAGGGAATGATGCAGCTGGTGCGCGTGGCGCTGCCCGACGGCGCCGGCGGCACCAGCACGGGCCACCGGCATTGAGCCCATCGCCGCGGGTCCGATATGCAGGGAAAAAACGACCCGATGCAAGTACTGCCCGCACGGGGACTGGGTCTTCCTGCCGTGGCGCCGCGGCTTCGTGGACATGTACGAGCGGGCGGCTGCAGTGCTTGCGGGCAACCTGCAGTTCGCCATGCCGCACCGCAACGCGCTCACGGGGCCCTATGCGCTCACGGACGGTCTCGTCGGGCCCGATGTGATCCGCCAGATCTATTCGGAAATCAGCGGCCCGGTCGACCGGGAGCGCCTCGCCAATTTCTCGGCACTCTTCGATCCGGCAGCGCGGGAAGCGCCGCTCTGGCGCCGGTCCGCCACCCGTGACCCTCCGTCCGCGCGTGCCGTGGCCCCCGGAAGGCAACACCCGCACCGCATCCCCTACGCCCTCACACCCAGGCCACCTCCATGACTTCCCAGACGAATTCCCACGCACGCAACGCATCGGCATCCTGGTGTTTCCTGATTTCGAACCGCTTGATGTCTGGGGCTTCATCGAGGCGTTCTCCATAGCCCGCTTCATCGGCACCGGCTACAGCCAGCCGCCAGGGCCGTGCCCTTTCGAAATCCTGCTGATTTCCAACGAATGCCGATCCGCAGCAGGCGGCACGCCCGCTCCCGTGCGAAGCTTCAACGGTCCACGCGTGGTGCCGGACCGGTCCCGCGACGAGGCGCTGGAGCAGCCGCCGGACCTGCTGATGGTGCCTGAAGGCCGGGGCGTGAACCACCTGCTGGATGGTGGCGGCACGGAGGAACTGGCGCAGTTGCTGGACTGGCTCCGCGCCATGGATGGCCGGGTATCCGTTCTCGCCTCCGTCTGCACCGGAGCGGCCCTGCTGGCCAAAGCGGGGTTGCTGGACGGACAGCCGGCCACCACGAACCAGCAGGCATTCGGCTGGGTGGCCGGCTTCGGCCCCGGGGTGCTTTGGGACAACACATCGCGCTGGGTGGATGCGGGCCACCATGTCACCTCGGCCGGCGTCTCCGCCGGCACCGACATGGCCTGGCACCTCGTGTCCCGGCTCGCAGGCCGCGCGGTAGCCGAAACCGCGGCCCTGGTCGCCGAATACGGCTGGCATCGCGACCCTGCCCAGCCGATCTTCTATCCGCAGCAGGCAACCGTCCCCTCGGCAAACTGACCGCAGGCAGGCATGCCGCGCTCCTCGTGGGATCGCATCCTGCCGCAGCAGCGGTGATCCCCGGTCACTCCCCTGCGCGCAGCAGCCCCCAGAGCATGCGCACCAGTTCGTCCTCGAAAGCCGGCTGGCCGAGCAGCGGCGAATTCTCCAGCGATGCGCTGCGGATCGCCCCCATCACCGCGCGGGTGGCCACGAACATCATGGCCGGCGTGGGCGGCCGCACCGAGGCATCGCCGGCCTCCACCAGCCGGGCCAGCGCCATGGCGTTGCGCTCGGCGCCCTCGCGCAGCGCGGCGGTGAAGCGGTCATGCTGGTCCACGCGCCAGCCCAGGCGCACCATGGCGCGCCGCACGCGGGACTGCCCGCCCGTGCCGAAGGCCGATACCAGCAGCCGGACCATGTCCTGCAGCACCTCGCGCACGGGCCGCTGCCGGGCCAGCGCGTCGTCCAGCATCTGCTGCAGTTCGCGCTGCACCCGTTCGCGCTCGCGGTCCACCATCGCCAGCAGCACGGATTCCCGGGACGGGAAGTACTGGTAGAGCGTGCCGATGGACACCCCCGCCACCTGGGCGATGCGGTTGGTGGTCAAGGCGGTGTCGCCATCGTTTTCCACAATCTGAGCAGTGGCTCCGAAAATGGCCTCGATGGTCTGCCGCGCGCGCTCCTGGGTGGGCTGGCGCCGCATGCCCACGGGGCTTGCGGAGGGGGATGTTCGTTTCGTGGCCATGGGAAAAAATGTGAGCGCTAGGCGAGTAGCGGACGCGTTTCAAAACTGAATAATGCTCAGAAATGCGCGACGCCGCAACCACGATCACGGGCCGCGCGTTTTTTCCGAAAGGATCGACCATGCACACTTCCGCCTCCGCCCGCCCCGGACTCCACAGCACCGCCGTGCTGCCGGTGCGCAAGCTCGCCGTGGACCTGGCGCAGGGCTTCCCGCGCCGCTGGCACGGCGGGGACGCCTTCCGCACCCAGTTCTTCAATGCGCTGTCGATGAGCTTCCCGGTGGGCGAGCAGTTCTTCATCGACTCGGTGCGTGCCGCGGCGGACCGGCTCGAACCCGGCCGCCCCGACCACGACGCCCTGCGCTCCATGGTGCGCGGCTTCGTCGGACAGGAGGCCACGCACCGCCACATCCACGGCCTCTACAACGCCGAACTCGAGCGGCAGGGCCTGGACAACCAGTGGCAGCACCGGGCCCGCGCACGCATCGCCCGGCTGCACGAGCGCACCGCCAATCCCCTGCACGCGCTGGCCATCACCTGCGCCTACGAGCATTTCACCGCCCTGCTGGCCGATGGCACGCTGCGCTACCCGCGCTGGCTGGAAGGCGCCGATCCGCGGATGCAGACCATCTGGCGCTGGCACGCGGCGGAGGAAACAGAGCACCGCGCCGTGGCTTCGCGCTCTACGAGGCCCTCGGCGGCCGCCACGACTGGCGGGTGCGCTGGTACCTCTATGTCGGCATGGTGTTCATGGTGGACTCGGTGCGCCAGACCCTCGTGAACCTGCGCAGCGACGGCAGCCTGTGGCGCCCGGGCACGTGGGTGAGCGCGATGCGCATGTTCTGGGGCCGCGACGGTGTCGCCTGGCGGAGCCTGCCGGCGCTGCTGCGCTACCTGCGCCGGGACTTCCACCCCGACCGGGAGCATGCCGCGCCCGGGGCCGCGGAACTGGCGCAAAGCTGGCTCGCGGCAAATGCCGACCGGCTGCGCACCGTGGGCCCCGCCGCCCGGGCCGCCTGAGCGGCTCAGCGCGTGGCGGCGAACTCGCCGCGCTGCAGCTCGGCGACGCCGTTGCCCCGGGCATCCCGCGCGCCGAGGTCCGCCCCCTTCGCGGCGAGGTCCCGCAGCAGTTCGGCGCGCTGGAACAGCGCCGCGTACATCGCGGCCGTCTGGCCCGCGTTGTTGCGCTGGTCCGGCGCGCAGGCCGTCTGCACGAGGCGGCGGGCGATCGCCATTTCGCCCTTGAAGATGGCGCCCATCAGGGCGGTGTTGCCGCGCCGGTCCTGCGCACAGGGATCGGCACCGGCCTTCAGCAATTGCTCGACCACCTCGCGGTGGCCGTGGTAGGCGGCGAGGATGAGCGGCGTGTACCCCTTCTCGTCGCGCACGTTCAGGTCGTAGCCCGCCGCCACGAACTCGCCCACCATGTCCGAGCGCCCCTGGCGCGCGGCGTCGAAAAGATACTGCCGCAGTTGCGCCTGCAGCCGGGCGGGATCCTGGGGTGCGGCGGCAGCGTCAGGGGCCACCGCCCGGGGCGGTGGAGCTTCGGGGGCGGCCGGGGCCGCCAGGGCCGGGGCACAGGCCGCGAGACCCGCGGCCAGGCACCAGGCCGGAAGGCAAAGGCTGCGCATGGAGTCCTCCTTCGCAAGGGGCCGGCCGCCACCACGGTGGCGTGCGGCCGGCTTCGTGGAACGCCGCGGTCTCAGTCCTGCAGCGCGGCGGCGAGTTGCTTCACGCGCGCCAGGTCGCCCTTGGCCACGCGGGCCACGCCCGTGCCGTATTCGGGATCGGCCTTGTAGAGGAACGACAGGATGATGTGCTTGCTCTCCGCATCGGCGCCCGCGAGGGATTCGCCGAAGCTCTGGATCAGGTCCTGCTGCTCCTTCTTGCCGTAGCTGCGGTACAGGTCACCGGCCTGCTTGAAGTTCTGCTCCTTCGCGATCTTCGCCTGCTGGGTCGTGCCCGTGAGCGGCAGCTGGCTGTAGCGCGCGGTGGGATCCTGCGGGCGCGGTTCCAGGCGGCTGGGCTCGTAGTTCACGCCGCTGGTGGTGTGGCCGGTGTTCAGGGTGCCGTCCTGGTTGCCGTTGTTCACCGCGACGCGGGGCCGGTTCACGGGCAGGGACAGACCGTTGGTGCCGACGCGGTAGAGCTGGGTGTCCGCATACGAGAACACGCGGCCCTGCAGCAGGCGGTCTTCCGACGGCTCGATGCCGGGCACGATGTTGGCCGGCGCCATCGCCACCTGTTCGGTCTCCTGGAAGAAGTTGTCCACGTTCCTGTTCAGGACCATCTGGCCGATCTTGCGCTCGGGAATGCCGGGCCAGATCTTGGTGGCGTCCAGCGGATCGAAGTCGAACTTGCCGAGGTCTTCGGGCTTGAGCACCTGGATGTACAGGTCCCACCTGGGAAAGTCGCCCTGGCGGATGGCATTCACCAGGTCGTTCGTCATGTGGCTGTAGTCCTTGCCCTGGACCTGCTCGACCTGTTTCGGGTCGAGGTTCTTCAGGCCCTGCAGGCTCTTCCAGTGGAACTTGACGTAGTGCACCTGGCCCTGGGCGTTCACGAACTTGTAGGCATGCACGCTGTTGCCGTCCATGAAGCGGTAGCCCGCGGGCGTGCCCTCGTTCGAGTAGAGCAGCGTGAGCGTGCGCGTGGCCTCCGGCACGTGCGAGAAGAAGTCGAAGCGGCGCGAGTCGTCGTCGAGGTTGCTGCGCGGATCCGGCTTGAACGCGTGGACCATGTCGGGGAACTTGATCGCGTCGCGGATGAAGAAGGTGGGGAAGTTGTTGCCCACGAGGTCCCAGTTGCCTTCGGACGTGTAGAACTTGGTGGCGAAGCCGCGCGGATCGCGCAGCGTCTCGGGCGAATGGTTGCCGTGCACCACGGACGAGAAGCGCACGAACACCGGGGTGCGCTCGCCGGGGCGGAAGAGCTTGGCCTTGGTCAGCGCGGAGATGTCTTCGGACGCGGTGAATTCACCCTTCACGCCCGTGCCGCGCGCGTGCACCACGCGCTCGGGGATGCGCTCGCGGTCGAAGCGCTGGAGCTTCTGGATGAGCTGCACGTCCTGCAGCAGGCTGGGTCCGTTCGGGCCCGCCGTCTGCGAGTTCTGGTTGTCGCCGACCGGCGCTCCGTTGTCGCGCGTGAGCACCGATTGCGCGAACGCGGCCGGTGCCATGGCCGCATGCAGCACGACGGCTGCGGTCACAAGTCTCTGGAATTTCATGGGGACGACTCCACTCCGTGGTTGGTGAAAAACGGAGCGAATCATCGGCGGGCGGACAGCTCGGCAGCAAGAGGGCCGGAACTATGGCGCCCATCAAATTTTCCGATGAGTGGAATTTGCAACCTTTGCCACCATCAGCGGATAGCCCTCGAATTCAATCATCCTCATGCTATTTTTTCAGTAGCATGAAAATGGAATCTGCAATTCCTTCTTGCACTGCCGAGCAACTGGTTACTACCGGCCGCCGCTCACCGGTGGGCGTTGATGGATGCCAGGATGCCCAGCGTGAAAAGCGCGCAGGCGGCCCATTGCAGGGGCGCGGGCCAGTGGCCCTCGAGCGCGAAGGAGTACACGATGGCGAAGAGCGTCTCGCTCACGATCAGCTGGCCGCAGAGGCTGGCGGGCAGCCGCTGGCTCGCCACGTTCCAGAGGATGGTGGCCAGCCAGCTCGATCCGAAACCGATGGCCGCGCACACCGCCGCGAAGGTGGCGATGCCGGGCTGCGCCGCGATGGCGGACAGGGGGCTGCCCGCCACGAGCCAGAGCAGCACGCCGCCCAGGCCGGTGGCCAGCCCCAGCCAGTTGGCCCAGTCCGTGGCGCCGACCTCCGGATGCCGCTGCAGCCAGCGCGCATTCAGGATCGCGAAGGCGGTCCAGAACACCAGCGCCACCAGGGCGATGCCGATGCCGCGCCAGAAGGTGGGCGAGGCGGCCGCGCCCTGCCCCGCCTCCCCGCCGTGCGGTGCCCAGGCCATCAGCACGATCCCTGCGATGGTGAGCAACAGGCCCGGTGCCAGCGCGCCCCAGCGCAGGCCGCGGGGCTTGCCCAGCACCATGACCCAGACGGGGATCGTGCCGATGATGAGGGCCGGCAACGGCGCGCCGGCATCGCGGATCGCCAGCACCAGCAGCAGGTAGTAGCCCGTGAATCCCAGGATGCTCAGCCAGAGCGCGGCGCCGGCCTGCCGCAGGGTGGGCAGGCGCCGCGGCTGGCCGGCCTGGCGGCGGGCCGCGCCCCAGAGCACCATGCCCGCGGCGACCGCGCCATAGGCGACGAACCGGCCGGCCGTGAGGTCCACGGACGCGAACCCCGATGCGAGGCGCGGCGCGATGAAGACCAGCCCCCAGAGCGCGCCCGCGGCGAGCCCCGCGAGGATGCCGGCCAGCATCAGGCGCCGAAACCGTCGTCGGCCGCGATCACCGCCCCGTTCACGAAATGGCTCTGGTCGCTGGCCAGCATGACGATGAGCGCGTCCAGGTCGCGCGGTTCGCCCACGCGCTTGCGCGGCAGCATGTCCACGAGCTTGCGGCCCTGCTCGGTCTGCCAGTGGTGGTGGTTGATCTCCGTATCGATGTAGCCCGGGCAGATCGCGTTCACGTTGATGCCGAAGCGCCCCCATTCCAGGGCCATGGCGCGGGTCATGTGCACCACGGCTGCCTTGCTCATGCTGTAGGCGCCGATCTGCGGCAGCACCTTGAGGCCTGCCATGGAGGCGATGTTGATGATGCGCCCGCCCGTGAAGCTGCCCGGCGCGGCGCCGCGCGAGCGCGCCAGCATGCGCTTGCCGACCTCCTGCGCGACGAAGAAGGCGCCGCGCACGTTGGTGTCGAAGACGAAGTCGAAGTCGTCCGGGGTGACGTCCTGGATGCGCTGGGTGGTGGAGACGCCCGAATTGTTCACGAGGATGTCGATCGAGCCCATCTCGGTCTCCGCATGGGCTACGGCGGCCTTGATGGAATCGTGGTCGGTCACGTCCAGCTCCACCACGTGGGCGTCGCCGCCCTCTCCCTCTATGCGCGCGCGCAGGGCCTTGAGCTTTTCCATGCGCCGGCTGGCCAGCACCACGCCGGCCCCCGCGCGCGCCAGGGTGCGGGCGAACTGCTCGCCCAGGCCGCTCGAAGCGCCCGTCACCAGGGCCACGCGGCCCGACAGATCGATGGTGTATGCCATGGAAACAGCCTCCGGAAGAAAGAAAAAAGAACGATCGTTCGATTGTTGCGCCCCGGGTGCATACAATGGGCCGCACAGCGCCCGCGCGGGGCCCCACGCCCTGGACGCGACATCGTTCGATTATCAAATGCCGAGACGAGACAACCCATGACGAAAGACGAAATCCTTGCCCAGTACGGTCCGCGAGAGGCCATGGAATACGACGTGGTCGTGGTCGGCGGCGGCCCGGCCGGGCTCTCCGCGGCCATCCGGCTCAAGCAGATGGCTGCCACGAACGGGCAGGACGTGTCGGTGGTGGTGCTCGAAAAGGGCTCCGAGCCCGGCGCGCACATCCTCTCGGGCGCCATCATGGACCCGCGCGCGCTCACCGAGCTGATTCCCGACTGGAAGGAGCGCGGCGCGCCCCTGAAGCAGCCGGTGACGGAAGACGCCATGATCTTCCTGGGCGAGAAATCGTCCTGGCGCACCCCCAACTTCCTGCTGCCCGGCTGCTTCCAGAACCACGGCAACTACATCGTCAGCCTCGGCAACGTGGTGCGCTGGCTCGCCGCGCAGGCCGAGGAGCTGGGCGTGGAGATCTTCCCGGGCTTTCCCGCCGCCGAAGTGCTCTACAACGAGGACGGCTCCGTCAAGGGCGTGGCCACCGGCAACATGGGCGTGGGCAAGGACGGCGAGCCCACGGGCGACTTCCAGCTGGGCATGGAACTGCACGCCAAGTACACCCTGTTCGCCGAAGGCGCGCGCGGACACCTGGGCAAGCAGATCATCGCCCGCTACAAGCTCGACGAAGGCCGCGACCCGCAGACCTACGGCATCGGCGTGAAGGAACTGTGGGAAATCGACCCGCAGCGGCACCAGCCCGGCTTCGTGATGCACACCGCCGGCTGGCCCATGGATGCCGACACCTACGGCGGCGCCTTCCTCTACCACGCCGAGGACAACAAGGTCACGCTGGGCTTCATCACCGGGCTGGACTATTCCAACCCCTACCTGAGCCCGTTCGAGGAATTCCAGCGCTGGAAGACCCACCCCAACATCCGCTACTACCTGGAAGGCGACGAGGCCAAGGGCATCAAGCCGGCCAAGCGCATCGGCTACGGCGCGCGCGCCATCACGGCCGGCGGCCTGCTGTCGCTGCCGAAGTTCGTGTTCCCGGGCGGCGCGCTCGTGGGCTGCGACGCGGGTTTCCTGAACGTGAGCCGCATCAAGGGCAGCCACGCCGCCATCAAGACCGGCATGCTGGCCGCCGAGGCCGCCTACGACGCGATCCGCGCCGGCCGCCAGCACGACGAACTCACGGCCTATCCGCAGGCTTTCGAGAACAGCTGGCTGCACGAAGAGCTCAACAAGGCACGCAACTTCAAGGCGTGGTTCAAGAAGGGCCTGGTCACGGCCACGCTGATGAACGGCATCGAGCAGTTCGTGCTCAAGGGCAACATCCCCTGGACGCTGCACCGCGACAAGCCCGACCACGCCTACCTGAAGCCCGCGGCCGAGTGCAAGCCCATCGTCTATCCCAAGCCCGACGGCAAGCTCACCTTCGACCGCCTTTCCAGCGTGTTCATCAGCAACACCAACCATGCGGAGAACCAGCCGGCCCACCTCACGCTCAAGGACCCGGGCGTGCCGGTGAACATCAACCTGGCGAAATACGCCGGACCCGAGGCCCGCTACTGCCCCGCGGCGGTGTACGAGTTCGTGCCGGACGAGACCCAGGGCGGCAATGCGCAGCGGTTGCAGATCAACGCGCAGAACTGCGTGCATTGCAAGACCTGCGACATCAAGGACCCGACGCAGAACATCGTGTGGGTCACGCCCGAGGGCGGCGGCGGCCCGAACTACTCAGGCATGTAAGGCGCGGGGCCCGGGCGTCGGCGGCAGCAGCCGCCGTTCCGACCCGCCCGTTGGCCTCCGGCCTACAGGGTGGTCCGGATCCGCAGGCCAGACTCGCGGAGGTCCGCATTTCCTGCCGGGTCCGCCAGGAGCCCCGAACCGCCATGCCCCGTCCCGACCTCCAGCACTACACCACCCAGCGCCGCCGCCCGGTCGTGCCCTGGGCAGCGGCCGCCACCGTGGCCGCTGCCGCCGGCGCCGCGGCCCTCTACCTCCGCTCTGCCCTGCGCCCGCCGCCGGGCGTGCAGCCGGTGCAGCACTTCAACGTGGACCGTTATGCCGGCCACTGGTACGAAGTGGCCCGCATCGACCAGCGCTTCGAGCGCGGCCTCATCCGTACCAGCGCCCACTACAGCCGCCGGGGCGACGGCAGCCTGCGCGTCGTGAACCGCGGCTACGACCCCGACCGCCGCCGCTGGCGCGAGGCCGAGGGCCGCGCCGTGTTCCTGGGCGATCCGTCCACGGCCGCCCTGAAGGTGTCGTTCTTCGGGCCGTTCTATGCGGGTTACTTCGTGGCCGCGCTGGACGAAGACTACCGCTGGGCCATGGTGGTGGGCCCGCGCCTGGATGCGCTCTGGATTCTTTCGCGCACGCCCACGCTGCCCATGGCGGTGCGCGAGCGGCTGCTGGCCCGGGCACGGGCGCTGGGCGTGGACATGCGCCGCATCCTGTGGGTGCCCCAGGCCGACGCGGCCACGCCCGAACCCGCGGCCCGCTGAACCGGCCACGCCCCGGCCCCGCACCCGCATGGTGCAGCCGGTACACTCGACATTCCAGGCTGCGGTATCCGTTTCTGTGCGGGCCTGGCTCCGTTGTCGCCAGAAACGCGCCCGCCTGCCGGCGGGCATTGCGCAGCCGCCACCCGCGACGCAGCACCCGATGTCATCGGACGCTGCCGCATACCGGGCATGGCGGCGAGAAAGTTCGAGCATGAAGCAGCATCCGTTCGGCGCCCTGGCGCTGGCCGTGGCCGCCGCCGCCGCGGCCGCCTCCCCCGCAGCGATGGCCCAGCAGGCCCCCGCCCCCAAATCCGTGGCCGTGACGGCCATCGTGGAACATCCGGCACTCGACGCCATCCGCGACGGCGTGAAGGCAAGTCTCCAGGCCGCCGGCTATGAAGAAGGCAAGACGCTCAAGTGGCAGTACCAGAGCGCGCAGGGCAACACCGGCACGGCAGCGCAGATCGCACGCAAGTTCGTCGGCGACCAGCCCGACGCCATCGTCGCCATCGCCACGCCCTCGGCCCAGGCGGTGGTGGCCGCCACCAGGACGGTGCCGGTGGTTTTCTCCGCCGTGACCGACCCGGTCGCCGCCAAGCTGGTGAAGAACTGGGAACCCAGCAAGACCAACGTGACGGGCGTGTCCGACCTGCTGGCGCTGGACAAGCAGATGGAACTGGTCAGGCAGGTGGTGCCGAATGCGAAGCGCGTCGGCGTGGTCTATAACCCCGGCGAGGCCAACTCCGCCGTGGTCGTCAAGGAACTCAAGGAGCTGCTGCCCAGGATGGGCATGACGCTGGTCGAGGCCGCGGCGCCGCGCTCGGTCGATGTGGGCAGCGCCGCGCGCAGCCTGATCGGCAAGGCCGACGTGATCTACACCAGCACCGACAACAACGTGGTGTCGGCCTACGAATCGCTGGTCAAGGTCGGCCAGGAAGCCAAGCTGCCCCTGGTGGCGGCCGACGCCGACAGCGTGAAGCGCGGCGCGATCGCCTCTTTCGGCATCAACTACCGCGACCTGGGCGAGCAGACCGGCCGCATGGTGGTGCGCGTGCTCAAGGGCGAGAAGCCCGGCGACATCCAACCCGAGATCAGCACGAAGCTGGAACTCACGGTGAACCCCGGCGCGGCCGAGAAGCAGGGCGTGAAGCTCTCCGACGCATTCGTGAAGTCCGCCGCCCACATCGTGAAGTAAGGTGCGGTTCCCGGCCCTGTGCCGGGAACGCCGCCCCGACCGCAGGAGCTTCGGCTCCTGTTTCGTTTTTCCCGAAGCCCCACCCGCCATGTCCCTCTTTTCCCTGCTCGGCGCCGTCGAGATCGGGCTGATCTTCAGCCTGGTCGCGCTGGGCGTCTTCATTTCATTCAGGCTGCTGCGCTTTCCCGACCTGACGGTGGACGGCAGTTTCCCGCTGGGCGGCGCGGTATGCGCCGTGCTCATCTCCACGGGCACCAACCCCTACGTGGCCACGCTCGCGGCCACCGCGGCAGGCGCGGCGGCCGGCCTCGTCACCGGCTGGCTCAACGTCAAGCTGAAGATCATGGACCTGCTGGCCAGCATCCTGATGATGATCGCGCTCTATTCGATCAACCTGCGCATCATGGGCGGGCCCAACGTGCCGCTCATCAACGATCCGACCCTCTTCACGCTGCTGCAGCCCGAGGGCCTGGCCGACTACATCGCCCGGCCCGCCCTGCTGCTGGTGATCGTGGTCGCCGCCAAGCTGGCCATGGACTGGTTCTTCGCCACCGAGCGGGGCCTGGCCATCCGCGCCACCGGCTCCAACGCCCGCATGGCCCGCGCCCAGGGCGTGAACACCGGCGCCATGGTGCTGCTGGGCATGGCCGTGTCGAACGCGCTGGTGGCGCTCGCCGGCGCCCTCTTCGCGCAGACCCAGGGCGGCTCGGACATCTCCATGGGCATCGGCACCATCGTGATCGGCCTGGCCGCCGTGATCGTGGGCGAGAGCATCCTGCCCTCTCGCCGGCTGGTGTGGGCGACGCTCGCCGTCGTCATCGGCGCCATCGTCTATCGCTTCTTCATCGCGCTGGCGCTCAACAGCGACTTCATCGGCCTGAAGGCGCAGGACCTGAACCTGGTCACGGCCGTGCTGGTGACCGTCGCCCTGGTCATCCCCCAGATCAAGCGCAAGCTCGCATCGAAGCAGCCTCGATAAGGAACCGCACCATGCTGAGCGCACAAGACCTGCACATCACCTTCAATCCCGGCACGCCCATCGAGACGCGCGCTTTGCGCGGCATGTCGCTGGACATTCCGGCCGGGCAGTTCGTCACCGTGATCGGCTCCAACGGGGCCGGCAAATCCACCTTCCTGAATGCCATTTCGGGCGACCTGTCGGTGGACACGGGCCGCATCGCCATCGACGGCGAGGACGTGACCCGCCAGCCCGTCTGGGCGCGCGCGAAGCGCGTGGCGCGCGTCTTCCAGGACCCGATGGCCGGCACCTGCGAGGATCTCACCATCGAGGAGAACATGGCGCTCGCCCAGCAGCGCGGCACGCTGCGCGGCCTGCGCGGCGCGGTGAAAGCGCAGCAGCGCGAGACCTTCCGCGAACGCCTCGCCACGCTGGGCCTGGGCCTGGAGAACCGCCTCACCGACCGCATCGGCCTGCTCTCGGGCGGCCAGCGCCAGGCCGTCAGCCTGCTCATGGCGGCGCTGCAGCCCTCGCGCATCCTGCTGCTGGACGAGCACACCGCCGCGCTCGACCCGCGCACGGCCGACTTCGTGCTGCAGCTCACGGCGCGCATCGTGGCCGAGAACCAGCTCACCACCATGATGGTCACGCACAGCATGCGCCAGGCGCTGGACGTGGGCCAGCGCACCGTGATGCTGCACCAGGGCCAGGTGGTGCTCGACGTGTCGGGCGAGGAGCGCAGCCGGCTGGGCGTGCCGGACCTGCTGCAGATGTTCGAGAAGGTGCGCGGCGAGCAACTGGCGGACGACGCGCTGCTGCTGGGCTGACGGCGCGCCACGCCCGCCCCGGCGCTGCCGGGATGCCCGCCCTTGCTCGGCCGCTCAGTCCGCGCGCAGGGGCAGGTCCGCTTTCTTGAGCGTGCGCAGCACGAAGCTCGAGCGGCTGTGGCGGATGCCCTTGATCTTGTAGAGCTTCTCGCGCAACAGGCGCTCGTAGTCGCGCGTGTCCTTCACCACCACGCGCAGCAGGTAGTCGTAGTCGCCCGACACCAGGTGCGCCTCCACCACCTCGGGGATGCTCGCGAGCGTCTCGCCGAACTTCTCCAGGGTGTTGTCGGAATGGCTGTCGAGCGTGACCTGCACGAGCACGGTATCGGCCAGGTCCAGCGCCTGGGCGTTGAGGCGTACCGTGTAGCCCTCGATCACGCCGGATTCCTCCATGCGGCGGATGCGCGCCCAGCAGGGCGACGGGCTCAGGCCCACGGCCTGGCCGATGTCCTGCAGGCTGGCGCGCGCGTCGGCCTGGAGCACGGCGAGGATTTTTCGGTCGATGCGGTCCATGGAAGGATTGTGCAGATATTCGCCTGATCGCAGAATATTTTTCTTTGCATTGCGCCATTTTCTGGAAATACGGAAAAACCATCGGCGGCCCTGGCGGCACAATTTCCTCCACAGGGCGCCCCTACCGGGGCGCGTGCGAATGGCAAGACCCCGGCCGGTTACCGCCGGACCGGGGTGCTTGGCACAACCGCCCGAAAAACCTGCGCTGCCGGCGCCGCGGGCCACCGCGCAGCCGTTAGAATCCGCCGGGTCAGGAGAGAGCGCCGCGCCCGCAACGGGTGGCGGGCGCCGCCGAAGGCGCAGGGAATCCCGAACGCTCAGGCAAAAGGACTGGCAAGGCGCCCGCAGGGATGCGGGCGTTTCCCCGGCTGGAGAGAGGCCTGCCTCCAACTTGGCAGGCCCACCGAAGGAGCAAGCCCCGCAACGCACCGCCCCCGTGGCAGCGCGCACGGCGTGGTGAATCTCTCAGGTAAAGCGGACAGCGGGCACAGGCGTGGCGCCCCGTGGCGGCACGCGCGTCGTCCGTCCCTGCCTGAGTGAAAGGCCCGCTCCGCCCATGTCCGCCGAATCCGCCTCCCTGCACACCACGCCCCTGCACGCGCTGCACCTCGAACTCGGGGCCCGCATGGTGCCCTTCGCCGGCTACTCCATGCCCGTGCAATACCCCGCCGGCCTGATGGCAGAGCACCTGCACACGCGGCAGGCCGCCGGGCTGTTCGACGTCTCGCACATGGGCCAGCTGCGCCTCGCCGGCCCCGACGCCGCCGCGGCCTTCGAGACCCTGGTGCCCGTGGACGTGATCGGCCTCGGCTTGAACAAGCAGCGCTACGGCCTGCTGCTGAACGACGAGGGCGGCATCATCGACGACCTGATGTTCGTGAACCGCGGCGACGACCTGTTCGTGATCGTGAACGGCGCCTGCAAGGCCGGCGACATCGCCCACATCCAGGAGCGCATCGGGGGCCGCTGCGAAGTCATCCCCCTGCCCGACCAGGCGCTGCTCGCCCTGCAGGGGCCGCAGGCCGCCGCGGCGCTCGCGCGCCTGGCGCCCGGCACCGCATCGCTGGTCTTCATGACGGGTGGGCACTTCGAGATCGCCGGCTGCGACTGCTACGTGACGCGCAGCGGCTATACCGGCGAGGACGGCTTCGAGATCTCCGTGCCCGCCGCGCAGGCCGAAGCGCTGGCGCGCGCGCTGCTCGCGCAGCCCGAAGTGAAGCCGATCGGCCTGGGCGCGCGCAATTCGCTGCGGCTGGAGGCGGGCCTGTGCCTCTACGGCAACGACATCGACACCACCACCACGCCGCCCGAGGCCGGGTTGAACTGGGCCATCCAGAAGGTCCGGCGCACCGGCGGCGCCCGTGCAGGCGGCTTCCCGGGCGCGGAGAAGGTGCTCGCGCAGATCGACGATCCCTCGCGGCTCACCCGCCGCAGGGTGGGGCTGGTGGCGCGCGAGCGCGTGCCCGTGCGCGAGCACACCGCCCTGCAGAGCACCGATGGCGCGGCCATCGGCGAAGTGACCAGCGGCCTGCTCGGCCCGAGCGTGAACCAGCCTGTCGCCATGGGGTACGTGGCGCCGGAATTCGCCGCCACCGGCACCGTGGTGCATGCGATCGTGCGCGGCAAGGCCGTGCCGATGGAGGTCAGCCCGATGCCGTTCCTGCCGCCCCGCTACCACCGCGGCTGACCGCGGCGCGCGCGAGCCCGCGCCCGGCAGCGCCCCGGCCGCGGCTACAGTCGCAGTCGCGGGCCCCGTTCCGGGAGCGCGCATCGTTTTTTCCGTTTTCCCACCGCCTTTTCGCGGACCTTTCTTTCAGGAGCCCCCATGACCGTCAAGTTTTCCCGCGACCACGAGTGGATCAACGCCGCCGACACCGGCGCCGCCGTCGTCGGCATCACCGTCCATGCGCAGGATGCGCTCGGCGACGTCGTCTTCGTCGACCTGCCCGAGGTGGGCAAGACTTTCGCCCAGGGCGAAGTGGCCGGCGTGGTCGAGTCCGTGAAGGCTGCCGCCGACGTGTACATGCCCGTGTCCGGCGAGATCGTGGAAGTGAACGAGGCGCTGCGCGCCGATCCGTCGCTCGCCAACAGCGCGCCGCTGGGCGACGGCTGGTTCTTCAAGGTGCGCCTGTCCGACGCGTCGCAGCTCGATGCGCTCATGGACGAAACCGCCTACACCGAGTTCTCGAAGAACGCCTGATCCGGCCCCGGCGGCGGGCGGCTTCGGGCCGGCCCGCCGCGGTGCGCCCGCGCAGGGCGCCCTTTTCGTTTTCCCTTTTCCCCTCTTTCCGCTGACCGGGACCCCTCCCATGCCCACGTCCACCCTCCCGCCGCTTTCCGCGCTCGAAAACGCCGCCGAATTCCAGCCCCGCCACATCGGCATCGATGCGGCGGACGAGGAGCGCATGCTCTCCGTCATCGGGGAGGCGTCGCGCGCGGCGCTGGTGGGTGGCATCGTGCCGGCGTCCATCGCCCGTACCGAGCCGATGCAGCTGCCGCCCGCCACCACCGAGGCCGCGGCGCTCGCGGAGCTCAAGGCGATCGCCTCGAAGAACCGCGTGCTGCGCAGCTTCATCGGCCAGGGCTACTACGGCACGCACACGCCGGGAGTGATCCTGCGCAACATCCTGGAGAACCCCGCCTGGTACACCGCCTACACGCCCTACCAGGCCGAGATCTCGCAGGGCCGGATGGAGGCGCTGGTCAACTTCCAGACCATGGTGTGCGACCTCACGGGCATGCCCATCGCCAACGCCTCGATGCTGGACGAGGCCACGGCCGCAGCCGAGGCCATGACGCTCGCCAGGCGCTCCGTCAAGTCGAAGAGCCAGACCCTCGTCGTCTCGGGCGACACGCATCCGCAGACCATCGAGGTGATCCGCACGCGCGCCGAGCCGCTGGGCATCAGCGTGGTGATCGCGAACTCCGAAGCCGAATGGAACGCGGCGCTCGAGGGCGACTTCTTCGCCGCCGTGATCCAGTACCCGGCCAGCAGCGGCTGGCTCGCCGACTGGCGCGCCGACGTGGAGAAGATCCACGCGAAGCAGGCCGCTGCGATCGTGTGCGCCGACCTGCTGGCGCTCACGCTGCTCGTGCCGCCCGGCGAATGGGGCGCGGACATCGTCGTGGGCAGCACGCAGCGCTTCGGCATGCCGATGGGCGCGGGCGGCCCGCACGCCGCCTTCATGGCCTGCCGCGACGACTTCAAGCGCTCGCTGCCCGGCCGCCTCGTGGGCGTGAGCGTGGACGTGCACGGCCAGCCGGCCTACCGCCTTGCGCTGCAGACGCGCGAGCAGCACATCCGCCGCGAGAAGGCCACCTCCAACATCTGCACGGCGCAGGTGCTGCCGGCCGTGATCGCCAGCATGTACGCCGTGTACCACGGCCCCGAGGGCCTCAAGCGCATCGCCCAGCGCGTGGCGAGCTTCACCGCCATCCTGGCCAAGGGCCTCGTGGCGCTCGGCCATACCGCGCACCACCACGAGTCCGCATTCGACACCCTGTGCCTGCACACGAAAGAGCAGACCGGCGCGCTGCTGGCCCGTGCCGTGGAGCGCGGCGCCAACCTGCGCGTGGCCTGGGACGACTATCTCTGCATTTCGCTCGATGAAACCACGGCACGGGCCGACATCGAACTGCTCTGGTCGATCTTCGCCGCCGACGGGCAGGCCCTGCCCCGCGTCGAGGATTTCGCGAACGGCGTGAACCCGCTGATCCCCGCCGAACTGCGCCGAACGAGCGCCTTCCTCACGCACCCGGTGTTCAACACCCACCATTCCGAGACCGGCATGCTGCGCTATATCCGCCAGCTTTCGGACAAGGACCTCGCGCTCGACCGCAGCATGATCCCGCTGGGCAGCTGCACCATGAAGCTCAACGCCACGAGCGAGATGATCCCGATCACCTGGCCGGAGTTCGCGCAGGTGCACCCGTTCGCGCCCGCCGACCAGCTGGAGGGCTACCGCCAGCTCGACGAGCAGCTGCGCGCCTGGCTCTGCCAGGCCACGGGCTATGCCGGCATCAGCCTGCAGCCCAATGCCGGATCGCAGGGCGAGTACGCGGGCCTGCTGGCCATCCGCGCCTACCATGCGGCGCAGGGCCAGGGCCACCGCAACATCTGCCTCATCCCGAGCAGCGCCCATGGCACCAACCCGGCCAGCGCGCAGATGGTGGGCATGCAGGTGGTGGTCACGGCCTGCGACGCCAGCGGCAACGTCGACATGGACGACCTGCGCGCCAAGTGCGAGCAGCATGCCGACAAGCTCGCCTGCGTGATGATCACCTACCCCAGCACGCACGGCGTGTTCGAGACGCAGGTGAAGGAACTCTGCCAGCTCGTGCACCGCCACGGCGGCCGCGTGTACGTGGACGGCGCCAACATGAACGCCATGGTGGGCGTGGCGGCGCCCGGCGCCTTCGGCGGCGACGTGAGCCACCTGAACCTGCACAAGACTTTCTGCATCCCGCACGGCGGCGGCGGCCCCGGCGTCGGCCCCGTCTGCGTGGTCGAAGACCTCGTGCCCTACCTGCCGGGCCATGCCACGGCCGGCGTGGCGGGCGGCACGGGAGCCGTCAGCGCGGCTCCTCTCGGCAATGCCGCCGTGCTGCCGATCAGCTGGATGTACATCCGCATGATGGGCGCGGACGGCCTGCGCGCCGCGACGGAGACGGCCATCCTCTCGGCCAACTACATCAGCGCGCGCCTGAAGGACCACTACCCCACGCTGTACGCGAGCGCCAACGGCCACGTGGCGCACGAGTGCATCCTGGACCTGCGCGGCTTCAAGGAGACCAGCGGCGTGATGGCCGAGGACGTCGCCAAGCGGCTGATCGACTACGGCTTCCACGCGCCCACCCTGTCCTTCCCCGTGCCCAACACGCTCATGGTGGAGCCCACCGAGAGCGAGACGCTGGCCGAGCTGGACCGCTTCATCGACGCGATGATCGCCATCCGCGGCGAGATCCGCCGCATCGAGCAGGGCGAGTGGCCGCAGGACGACAACCCCCTGAAGAACGCGCCCCACACCGCGCACAGCCTGCTGGACGGCGACTGGACGCACCCCTACCCGCGCGAGGCGGCGGCCTATCCGGTCGCGGCGCTGCGGCAGGCCAAGTACTGGTCGCCCGTGGGCCGGGTGGACAACGTGTATGGCGACCGCAACCTGTTCTGCAGCTGCGTGCCGGTGTCCGACTTCGCCTGAGAACGCGCGCGGGCTACCATCGCGTCTTTTGACCGGAGACCCCTTACCGTGAAGAAGACCTTCCTGCCCGCTCTCGCCGCCGTCCTGCTGGCCGGTACCGCCTGCGCCCAGAAGCCGACCGCGGCACCCGCCGCTTCGGCCGCGGCCGCACCGGCACCCGTCACCACCGCCAGCGGCCTGGTGTACGAGTCGCTCAAGGAAGGCACGGGCGAATCGCCCAAGGCCACCGACGTCGTGAAGGTGCACTACCGCGGCACGTTCCTGGACGGCAAGGAATTCGACAGCTCCTACAAGCGCGGCGAGCCCACCGAATTCCCGCTCAACCGCGTGATCCCCTGCTGGACCGAAGGCGTGCAGCGCATGAAGCCGGGCGGCAAGGCCCGCCTCACCTGCCCACCCGCCATTGCCTACGGCGCGGCTGGCGCCGGCGGCGTGATTCCGCCCAACGCCACGCTGCGCTTCGAGGTCGAACTGGTCTCCGTGCGCCGCTGAGCGGGGTGCCGGGCATGCAGCGGCTACGGGTGGGCGAACTGGCCCGGCGCACCGGCCTGACGGTGCGTGCCCTGCACCATTACGACGAGATCGGGCTGCTGCGGCCTTCCGCGCGCTCGGAATCCGGCTACCGCCTCTACAGCGAGGCAGACGTGCAGCGGCTGCACGCCATCCAGACCCTGCGCCACCTCGGCCTGCCGCTCGGCGACATCGCCGGCCTGCTGCAGGGCGGCGGGCCGGACCCGGAATCCATCATCGCCCAGCAGATCCAGGCGCTGGACCGGCAGATCGCCCAGGCGACCGAACTGCGCGGCCGGCTGGCCCTGCTGCGCAACGGCCTGGTGGCCGGGCCGGCGCCCGGCATGGGGGACTGGCTGGAAACGCTGGCCCTGATGGGCACGTACGGCAAGTATTTCAACGCCGCCGAACTGCAGCGCATTTTCGGCAACTGGAAACGCATCGAAGCCGACTGGACCGTGGTGCGCGACCTCGTGCGGAGCGCGATGGACCGCGGGCTGCCCCCCCATGACCCGGAGGTGCAGCGGCTGGCCTACCGCTGGATGGCACTGATGCTGCACTGGATGGACGGCGACATGGCGCTGCTGGACCGCTGGGGCCACATGTTCCGCACCGAGCCGGGCACCCAGGGCCGCAACCATGCGCCCTCCGGCGACATGATCGCCTACATCGAATCCGCCATCCAGCTGCGCGTGGCGCTGCTCTCCCGCTACATCGACCTGCCGGACCTGTACCGCCTGGGGCACGTTCCCTACACGGACTGGGCGGCACTCGACGAGGAAGTGCAGGCACTGATCGCACGGCAGGTGCCGCCGTCCAGCAACGCCGCCCTGGCGGCATGCCGGCGCTGGAAAGCCCTGTTCGACACGCTGACCCACCAGGACCCCGAACTGCGGCGCAAGCTGATCGCGGCGGCGGCCAACGAGCCCCTTCTGCGCGCAGGCACCCCCTTGAGCGAGGCGGCACGTGCCTATCTGGAATCCGCGCAGGCATTCGCGCAACAGGCCCCGGGACCCGCTTGACCCTCACGCAACGTGAGGCTTCACAGTCGGGGCCATGGCTCCTGAATCGAACTCCCCTTCTTACGCGCCTGCGCCGCCCGGCGAGCCGCTGTCGCGCAACGCCGGCTTCCGGTGGCTCACCGCCAGTTCGGCGCTGTCCCTGCTGGGCGACCAGTTCTCGCTGATCGCCATGCCCTGGCTGGTGCTGCAGACCACGGACGACACGCGCGTGCTGGGCACCGTGCTGGCCCTCATGAGCGTGCCCCGCGCCGTCTTCATCCTCGTCGGCGGCGCCATCGTGGACCGGCATTCGCCGCTGCGGGTGCTGCGCCTGACGCGCTGGCTGAACGCCGTGCTGACCGGGCTGCTGGCCGCGCTGGTGCTCGCCGGCCACTGCCCGCTCTGGGCGCTCTACGCGCTGTCGCTGGCGCTCGGTATCTCCACCGCCTTCAGCATCCCGGCCGCCACGTCCATCACGCCGCGCGTGGTCGGCCGGGCACAGCTGCACGCGGCCAACAGCATCGGCATGGGGCTGCGGCAGATCGGCATGTCCGTCGGCCCGCTCCTCGCCGGCCTGCTGATCGCCGGCTTCGGCGGCGCAGGCACGCAGGCAGCGGACCACGCGGGTATCGGCTTCGCCTTCGCGGTGGACGCGCTCAGCTTCGTGGTGTCCGCGTGGATGCTCGGCCGGGTGCGGCTGCATGCGTCCGCGCCCGGCGCGGCTCCGGGCGGCGGCGCGGTGCTGGCCGCCGTCGCCCAGGGCCTGTCCCATGCCTGGCGCGACCGGCCGCTGCGCACCTGTTTCCTGTACTGGGGGCTGCTGTCGATCCTGGTGATGGGGCCGACGCAGATCGCCCTGCCCGTGCTCACCCATGGCCAGCCGCAGCTCGGCGCCGCAGCATTCGGCATCCTGGTGGGCATGCACGGCGCGGGCACGCTGGCGGGCATGGTGGCGGCGGGCGCGCTGCCCCGCCTGCGGATCGTCAACCTGGGCACCACCCTGCTGGCGGTGGATGCCGTGGCGGGCCTGCTGATCGCGCCGCTGGGAAGCATCTCGGCGGTCTGGCAGGGGGCGCTGCTCCTGGGCAGCGTGGGCCTGCTGGGCGGCTTCATGCAGGTGGGGCTGTTCACGTGGATCCAGCAGCGCGTTCCCCCCGCGCTGCTCGGGCGCACCATGGGCCTGTTCATGTTCATTTTCATGGGCCTGCAGCCGGTGGCCGCGGCGGCGACGGGCTGGCTGCTGCAGGCCGTGCCGCCGGGCCGCCTCTTCCTGCTGTGCGGCGGCACCCTGGTGCTGCTGGCCGCCCTGGCGGCGGTGGCCACGCCGATGCGCCGCATGCAGGACGCCGCGCCCTGAATGGCGCGCTGCCCTGCCCGCCCGGGCGATGGCCGCGCCGCGGCCCGGGTCCGGGCCGGGCCCGCGACGCGCTGCGCGGTTCAGGGGCGTACACTGGCGGGCTCGCCCGCGGCACCGCCGCGTTCCGCACACCGCCCCGGCGTGAACCGCCGGGCCGCCCGAGCCGCCCATGAGCCGCCCCGACCTGTCCTTCCTGCTGCCGCCCGACCCGGAGGATGACCGCGGAGCCCCGTCCGGTGGCGAGCCTGCGGGCACGGCCGACGAGCCCGCCGTGCTTCCTGGCGACGTCAGCGGCAACCGCCGCCAGTCCGGCCGCCCGGAAGGCCCCGTGGCGGCGCTCATCGCGGAACTGCGCGCCTACCAGGCCGAGCTGGAAGTGCAGAACAAGGTGCTGCGCTACAGCCAGACCGCCGCGGAGAGCGCTTCCGAGCGATTCGAGACGCTGTTCGCCAGCGTGCCGCTGGCGCTCATGGTGCTGGACGAGCACGACATGGTGGTGCAGGCCAACTCGATGGCGCACCGCTGCTTCCAGCCCACCGAATCCGACCGCCCCCTGACCTCGCTCATGCCCTTCGTCAGCGCGGCGGACGCCGCCCGCGTGCGCGCCACGTTCGAGCAGGCCCGGGACCATGGCCACGGAGAAGCCAGCGAGGTGCTGTTCCCCATCGGCGACGGGGACGCGGGCATCATCGGCGACCTGTACATCGCCCGCATCGAGGCCCCCCAGGCGGACGGCGCCCCGGAGCAGTGGCAGTTCCTCTGCGCCGTGGTGGACCAGGGCCCGCTGGTGGCCGAGCGCCGCGCGCTCCAGCAGAGCGCCACGGCCCTGCAGGAGCGCAACGCCCAGCTCTACGCCAGCGAGCGCCGCCTGGAGGCCGTCATCAACTCCGCGCTGGACGCCATCATCTGCGTGGACCAGAACCAGCGCATCACCGTCTTCAACCCCACTGCCGCGGCCCTGTTCCAGTGCGCCACGGCCGACGCGCTGGGCAGCCCGCTGGACCGCTTCCTGCCCGATGCCGTCCAGGCCCTGGCCTTCGCCCAGCTGGCCACCCAGGCCGTGCTCGGCGAGATGGTCGCGCTCACGGCCAGCGGCAAGGAACTGGCCGTGGAAGTGAGCGTGTCGTTCGAGCGGCACGCCGAGGGCGAGACCACCACCGTGTTCGCGCGCGACCTCACCGGCCGCAAGAAGGCCGAGGCGCACCGCGGCGAACTGGAAGCGCAGCTGCGCGAATCCCACAAGATGCAGGCCGTGGGCACCATGGCCGGCGGGATCGCGCACGATTTCAACAACATCCTGAGCGCCATCCTCGGCAACGTGGAACTGGCCAAGGCGGACTGCGCCGCAGGCTCCCCGGTGCTGGAGAGCCTGCGCGAGATCGAGAAGGCCGGCCGGCGCGCGCGCGACCTCGTCCGGCAGATCCTCACCTTCAGCCGCAACGAGCCGCCCCGGCGCACCGCCGTGCCGGTGGCCGAGGCCATCCACGACACCGAGCGCCTGCTGCGCGTGACCCTGCCGCCGGCCATCGAACTGCGCCTGCACCTGGACCGCCACCTGCCCGCCCTGCTGGCCGACGCCACCCAGGTGGAGCAGGCCCTGCTGAACCTCTGCACGAACGCCATCCATGCCATCGGCGATGCGCGCGGCACGGTGTGCGTGGAAGCGTCGGCCGTGCAGCCCGACCACCGCCTGTGCGAGCGCCTCGCGCTGCCGCATGGCGAATACGTGGCCATCAGCGTGGTGGACAACGGCCCCGGCATCGACGCCGCCACGCAGCAGCGCATCTTCGAGCCGTTCTTCACCACCAAGCCCGTCGGCCAGGGCACGGGCCTGGGCCTGGCCGTGGTGCACGGCGTGATGCGCACCCACGGCGGCGCGGTGGACGTGCAGAGCGCGCCCGGCGAGGGCAGCCGCTTCACGCTGTATTTCCCGGCGGCGGAGGCCGGACCCGGAGCGGAGCCCGCTGCCGCCGCGCCCGCCGGCGATGCCGCACCGGCAGCCGGCGCGGCCAGCCCCGCCGCGCCTGCGGCGGGCGCCCCCGACGAACGCCAGCGCCACGTGATGTACGTGGACGATGACCAGGCCCTGGTCTTCCTCGTGCAGCGCCTGCTGCGCCGCCGCGGCTACCGCGTGACCGGCTTCACCGACCCGCGCGAGGCCGCCGTGGCGCTGGGCACGGACCCGCAGGCCTACGACCTGGTCGTGACCGACTACAACATGCCCGGCTACTGCGGAGTCGACCTGGTGCGCGAGGCCAAGCGCATCCGCGCCGACCTGCCCGTGGCGCTCGCCTCGGGGCACGTGACGGCGGAGATCGAGCGCGAGGCGCTGGCCGAAGGCGCGAGCGCGCTGATCCACAAGCCCAACGACGTGGATGAGCTGTGCGCCACGGTGGACCGCCTGGTCCACGGCGGGCCGGCGTGAGCGCGGCCCTGCCCGCACTGGCGCCGGCCGATTCCGATGCCGGCGCGCCCCCCGCCTGCCTGCATGCGGACGACGACCTGCTGGTGCTGGCCAAGCCTTCCGGCCTGCTCTGCGTGCCCGGCCGCGGCCCGGACAAGCAGGACTGCCTGAGCGCCCGCGCCGCCCTGCACTGGCCCGGCGCCTGCATCGTGCACCGGCTCGACCAGGCCACCTCCGGCATCGTGGTGATGGCGCGCCACGCGCAGGCCCAGCGCGCGCTCGGCGATGCCTTCGCCGCGCGCCAGGTGCACAAGCGCTATGTCGCGGTTGTGCAGGCGCCGGGCCCGGCCGCGGACTGTGCGGCCTGGCGGGAGATCGACCTGCCCATCGCCGCCGACTGGGAGCGCCGGCCGCTGCGCATCGTGGTCCCCCACGGCGCCCAGGTCGGCAAAGCCAGCCTGACGCGCTGGCGCCCCGCCGCGCCCGGGGACGGCGCAGGCCCCTGGCCGGCGGCGGACGGCACCCTGCGCGTACTGCTGGAGCCCGTGACAGGCCGTACCCACCAGCTGCGCGTGCACATGGCGGCCATCGGCCAGCCCATCCTCGGCGACACGCTCTACGCCCCGCCGGCCGTGCAGGCGCTCGCGCCGCGGCTGCTGCTGCATGCGCAGCACATCGACTTCGCCCATCCGCGCACCGGGGCACCGCTCGCCTTCGACCTGCCGGCACCGTTCTGACCCGGCCGCCGTGCCGCAGTACCATCGCGGCACCATGCAGGACACCTCCGCTCCTTCCTCCCCCTCCCCCTCCTTCGCGGCCACGCCAGGCCCCCTGCCGCTAATCGTGCTCACCGGCGGTTCGCGCGGCATGGGCCTGGCCATGGCCCGGCAACTGCTGCAGGGCGGACATGCACTCGTCACCCTCTCGCGCGGCACGAGCGACGAGCTGGCGGACGCCGCGCAGCGCGCCGGCATGCCGCTGGCGCAATGGCCGCAGGACCTCGCCGATGGCGCCCGGGCCGCCGCGCGGCTGCGGGCCTGGCTGGAAGGCCAGCCGGCCGGCCGCTACACCAGCGCCACGCTCATCAACAACGCGGGCGTGGTGCCGCGCATCGCACCGCTGGCGGACAGCGACCCGGCCGATCTCGCCAACGCGCTGCGCATCGGGCTGGAAGCGCCCATGCAGCTCACCGCCGCGTTCCTGGCCGCCACGCGCGCCTGGGGCGTGCCACGCAAGGTGCTCAACATTTCCTCCGGCCTGGGGCGGCGCCCGATGGCCTCGCAATCGGCCTACTGCGCGGCCAAGGCCGGCATGGACCATTTCACGCGCTGCCTGGCGCTGGACGAGGCGCGGCAGCCCGGCGGCGCACGGGTGTGCTCGCTGGCGCCCGGCGTGATCGACACGGACATGCAGGTCCATTTGCGCGGCGCCGACCCGGAGGCGTTCCCCGACCTGCAGAACTTCGCCAACCTGAAGGCGAACGGCACGCTCGCCTCGCCCGACGAGGCCGCGGCGCGCGTGCTGGCCTGGCTCGCGCGGCCCGACTTCGGCGACGCGCCGGTGGCCGACGTGCGCGAGGCCTGAGCGGCCCCGCGCATGAGAAACTAGGCACTGCCTGTCCGTCCGCAGCCAGGCGTTCCTTTCCCGGAGACAAGCACCCATGATCCGTTCGCTGATTTCGTTCACCGCCCTCGCCTTCGCGCTGGGCGCCGCCACGGCACAGACCGCGCCGACCGCCGCACCCGCGCCCGCAGGCGCCGCATATCCCGCCAAGCCGGTGCGCCTCATCGTGCCCTTCCCGCCCGGCGGCGGCACGGACATCCTCTCGCGCCTCGTCGCGACCAAGCTGACGGAGACGCTGCACTGGACCGTGGTGCCCGACAACCGAGCCGGCGCGGGTGGCACCATCGGCATCACCGAGACCGTCAAGGCCGCGCCCACGGGCTACGACCTCGTCATGGGCCAGAAGGACAACCTCGTCGTCGCGCCCTACCTCTACAAGAACCTGCCGTGGGACCCCACGAAGGACCTCGTCGCCATCGCGCACGTGGCCTACACGCCGGTCATCATCGCCACGGGCGCCAACTCGCGCTTCAAGACGCTGGCCGACGTCGTGACCGCCGCGCGCGCCGAGCCCGGCAAGATCACCTACGGCTCGCCCGGCAACGGCACCACCATCCACCTGGCGGGCGACCTGTTCGAGAAGGCCGCGGGCATCAAGCTCAGCCACATCCCCTACAAGGGCTCCAACCCGGCCCTGATGGACGCGCTGGCCGGCAACGTGGACCTGCTCGTATCGTCCGTGCCGTCCGCCATGGCGCAGATCAAGTCCGGCAAGCTGCGCCCCCTGGCCGTCACCTCGATCAAGCGCAGCTCCTCCCTGCCCGACGTGCCCACCGTGGCCGAGTCCGGCTACAAGGGCTTCGACGTGAGCTCCTGGTACGGCATCCTCGCTCCCGCCGGCACGCCCGCCAACGTGGTCGCCACGGTGAACACCGAGGTCAACAAGCTGCTCGCCCAGCCCGACATGCGCGCCGCCATCCAGGCCCAGGGCGCCGAGCCCGAAACGATGACCAGCGCGCAGTTCTCCGCCCTGCTCAAGGCCGACTACGCCAAGTGGAAGGGCATCGTCGAGGCGTCCGGCGCGAAGATCGAGTGAACATGGCCGGCCGGCCCTGACCGCCGGCCAACCCGGGCGCGCCGCGCCCCGGGGCTCTGACATGGCGTATCGAAATGTGTTCTGATGCGGGCCTGCGCGCACCGACGCGTTCCCCGACACATTCGAACCCACGAGACACGCCATGGCAGACGCAAAGACTCCGACATCGCTCACGGCGCTCACCATCGCTGCGATCGGGGTGGTGTATGGAGACATCGGCACGTCGCCGCTCTACGCCTTCAAGGAGGTGTTCGCCGCCGGCCGGCTGGAGATCACGCCGGCCAACGTGATCGGCATCCTCTCGCTCTTCTTCTGGACCCTGACGGTGATCGTCTCGGTCAAGTACGTGGCCCTGATCATGCGGGCCGACAACCACGGCGAGGGGGGCCTGATGGCGCTGCTGGCCCTGGCGACGCAGTCGGTGCAGGACCAGCCCCGCCTGAAGCGGGCGCTGATGACGGTCGGGGTCTTCGGGGTGGCGCTCTTCTTCGGCGACGGCGTCATCACGCCCGCGATCTCGGTGCTCTCCGCGGTCGAGGGGCTGGAGGTCGTCACCACGCGCGCCACGCCCTACATCCTGCCGATCTCGCTCACCGTGCTGCTCGCGCTCTTTCTCGCGCAGCGCTGGGGAACGGCGCGGCTGGGGCGGTTCTTCGGCATCGCCATGCTCGTGTGGTTCGCGTGCCTGGGGCTCGCGGGCATTCCCCACATCGCCGCGCGCCCCGAGGTCCTGGCCGCGCTCCTGCCCCACCATGCGCTGGCGTTCTGCCTGGACCACTACGGCATCGCCTTCATCACGCTGGGCGCGGTCTTCCTGTGCGTGACCGGCGCGGAAGCGCTCTACGCCGACATGGGACATTTCGGCGCCCGGCCCATCCGGCTGGCGTGGTTCCTCCTCGTCATGCCCTGCCTCACGCTGAACTACCTGGGACAGGGCGCGCTGGTACTCGCCACGCCGTCCGCCGCCGCCAACCCGTTCTTCCTCATGATGCCGGGCTGGGCCACGCTGCCGATGGTGGTGCTGGCCACGGCTGCCACCGTCATCGCCTCGCAGGCGCTGATCTCCGGCGCGTTCTCCGCGGCCAAGCAGACCATCCAGCTGGGGTACCTGCCGCGCCTGTCGGTGCGCCACACCTCGGAGAACGAATCCGGACAGATCTACGTGCCCATGGTGAACTGGACGCTGCTCGCCGGGGTGGCGCTGGCGGTGGTGGCCTTCCGCAGCTCCAACGCCCTGGCCGCGGCCTACGGCATCTCGGTCAGCCTGGTCATGGTCATCACCACCACATTGACCTTCTTCGTCATCCGCCACGGCTGGAAACTGCCCCTGCCGCTGTGCATCGCAGCCACGGGCGCGTTCCTTTGCGTGGATGTCGCCTTCTTCGCTTCCAATTCGCTGAAGATCGCGGAAGGCGGCTGGTTCCCCCTGCTGATGGCCGCTGCGCTGTACCTCGTCATGTCCACGTGGCACGACGGCCGCGGCCTGCTGCGCCAGCGCCAGAACGCCGAGGCGATCGAGCTGCTGCCCTTCCTGCAATCGATCCTCTCGGCCGGCACCACCCGCGTGGACGGCACCGCCGTCTTCCTCACCGCCCATGCCGGCGTGGTGCCCGGGGCGATGCTGCACAACCTCAAGCACAACAAGGTGCTGCACGACCACAACCTGTTCGTCCACGTCCAGGCAGGGGGTGTGCCCCGCATCCCGCTGCGCGAACAGGTGGCCGTCCAGCCGCTCGCCGACGGTGCCTGGAGCGTGCGGATCCGCTTCGGCTTCATGGACGAGCCGGACATTCCCCGCGCCCTCCATCAGGCCACGGAACTGGAGGGCCTGCTGGACCCCATGCGCACCAGCTACTTCCTGGCGCGCGAGACCGTCGTGCCCACACTGGGCGCCGCCATGGCCGTCTGGCGGCAGAAGCTCTTCGCGCAGATGCACCACAGCGCCAGTTCGGCGGCGGACTTCCTGAAACTGCCGAACAACGCGGTGGTGGAGATGGGGTCGAAAACGGAAATGTAGCCCGGAGACACTGCACGGACAGGATGCAGGCGCTCGGCCAGGGGAGCGCCCGGAATGTGTCAGCAGTTGACCTTTCTCGACGTGGGGACCAGGACGTTGTTGCTCCCCCATATCTCGAAGCAATGGTCCGTGCCCAGCGGAAGATTGAGGTACTCGAATTGGTTGACACCCGTGGGATGGATCCACACGTAAAGCCTGCCGTTATCATGGCCATCGCAGTATTCCCAATACGTGCTGCTTCCGTATGTTTTGTCGGTTTCTTCCCAGTGATATACCTTCACTCCGTTGCCAGCCGCCAGATCCGCGAACACAGACCATTTATAGCCGGTCTGGCCGGATGATGAAACCTTGATGTAATGCTTGGTCTGCCCGGCTCCACAATTCACTGCATAGGCATTGCCGGACATGAGCGCCACGAGCATGCCGAGTCCGGCGAGGTGTTTTTTACCGATCATGAATTTCCCTGTATCGATTCTTCGTCAATTGAATTGCGCACACACAAAACAAACCACCGGAAAATCATCTCCGGTGGTTTAATGCGCCGAGAATACCTCCGCTGCGCAACCGGATTATTCATGAACAAAAACCCACCCACCGCCAAGAACAATTATCTGGCGCATAAACAAAACAGCCGAGCCCTATAGCGGCATCCGCGCCGTGCGCAGTTCCATGAAAAAGCGGCTCCACGAGGGAGCCGCTGTCTGCCGCGGCGCGATGCCGCTGCTGCCGGGGGTGTATCAGTCGCGCACGACCAGCACGGGCACGTGGACCACGCCCAGCACGCGCTGGGTGACGCTGCCCAGCACCAGCTTCTCGAGCCCGCGGCGGCCATGGGAGCCCATGACGATCAGGTCGGCGCCGGTGCTCTCCAGCGCGCGCAGGATGCCGTCGTGCACGGCATGGCCCTCGCCGATCACGGTGGTCACGGCCACGCCGGCTTCCTCCAGGGCCTTGCGCGTGGCGTCCAGCGCGGTGTTGGCCTCGGCGGTGGCGGCATTCATGTACTGCGACTGGCCGTAGGCGAAATCCGCGCCCACGCCGGTGAACGGATAGGGATCCACCACATAGACGGCGGTGACCTGGGAGCCGAAGGTCTTGGCGAGGCCGGCCGCCTTGGTGACGGCCATCATGGAAGTGGGCGAACCGTCCACGGGAATCAGGATGTGCTTGAACATGAACTTCTCCTTCGTCGATGGTGGTGTGGAACCGATGGGACCAGTGTGCCGCAATGCGGCGCCACCGGGTTGATTCGCATCAAGCGGCAGGGGTTGTCGCGGCCTTTTCTCCGCCCTCTTCCTGGAACCCGCCGCGCCGGCAGGTCACCACCAGCGTGTCGCGGAAGCCCGGGGCATCCCCCAGGGGCTGGATCGGCGTGGTCTCGTGGATCATGCGGGCGTCGTCCAGCAGCATGAGCGACCAGGGCTCGCTGAGGGTGAACCGGTGGCCGCTGGGGCCGGCCGCCTCGAAGATGCGCGTCTCGCCACCCTTCACGCCCTCGCGGCCGACCAGGAAGACGGCCACGAGGTCCACGCCGTCGCGGTGCGCGCCCTCGGGCGTGGGCCGGCCGATGCCGTCGGTGGTGTCGATGCGGAACTGGTGGGCCTCCAGGAACCAGCGCTCGGGCTTCTCCGCCAGCGCCTGCTGCGACAGGCCGGCCAGCGCGGCCAGCAGCTGCTGCCAGGCCGGCTGCGCCACGGTGGCATCCTGCATGGGAGCGAACCAGCGCTGCATGCCGCCGTGCAGGGCGTTGTAGTCCAGCGGCTGCCAGTGGGCGCGGTGCGGCACCTGCCGCAGCATGGGTCCGTCCGCCACGAAGCAGGAGTGCCGCCGGCGGCGATAGCGCCCGCCGTCCTTCAGGAATTCATCGGGCGGCAGCGAGGGCCAGTCCGCATGCAGCGCCTGCAGCGCCGCGAGCGGCACGCCGATCCAGTCGGCGGTGTCCTCGGGCCTCAGCACGGCGTACCCCGTGCTGCGCAGGTGGTCGGCGACCTGGTCGGGCCGCAGGTAGGGAGGGGGAAACGTGATGTGCGCCATGTGGCGCGAGCTTAACCCCGCCCGGCATGCCGTGTGCGCACCGGGAGGGCGCCGCACTGGAATTTCAGCGACAGGTTGCGCCGCCGCAAACGCGGCTGCAGTAGCATCCGTGGGCGCAGCGCCGGCAGTGGCGCGCGCTCCAGGAGAACACCATGGCCCATGAACGCCGCCACTATGTCCGAGTCGCCTTCGAGGCACCCGCGCGCCTCGCCGTGAGCGGCCACGGCACTTTCGACGTGCATGTGCTGGACGTTTCCCTGCGCGGCGCGCTGCTGGAGCTGCCCGCCGGCCAGGCCCTGCCGCCGGGCACGCCCTGCGCGCTCTCCATCCCCTTGATGGCGGGCGAGGAGCAGATCGCGATGTCCGGCGAGCTGGTGCACGTGGAAGGCCACTGCGCGGGCCTGCAGGGCCACACCATGGACCTCGACAGCGCCACCCACCTGCGCCGCGTGATCGAGCTGCGGCTCGGCGACCCGGCCCTGCTGGAGCGCGACCTGCAGACGCTGGTGTCGGCGCACCGCGGCCGGGGCATGCCGGCGCAGCCGGCGACCGGGCACTGAGCCGCCCGCCCTGTCCCGCTCCGCGCGGTGTCAGGCCGCCGGGGCCTCCGCGGCGGCCGGGCCCGCGGCCAGTTCCGTCTCCTGCAGTTGCCGCCACATCACCTTGCCGCTGCCGCTCTTGGGCAGCGCCTCGGCGAACTGCACGACGCGCGGCACCTTGTACACGGCCATGTTCTCGCGGCACCAGGCGATGATGTCGGCCTCGGACACCTGCCCGCGGTGCGCGGGCCGCAGCACCACCACGGCCTTCACCGTCTCGCCGCGGTAGCTGTCGCGCGCGGCGATCACGCAGGCTTCCTGCACGGCGGGGTGGCGGAACATGAGCGCCTCCACCTCGGCCGGCCAGACCTTGAAGCCGCTGGCGTTGATCATGCGCTTGAGGCGGTCGGTGATGAAGAAATAGCCCTCCTCGTCCACGCGGCCCAGGTCGCCCGAGCGGAAGAACCGCTTGCCGTCGATCTCGATGAAGGCCGCTTCCGTCGCGGCAGGCTGCTTCCAGTACCCGCTGAACACGCCCGGTCCGTGGATCACGATCTCGCCCTGCTCGCCCACGGGCACTTCCCGCAGGGTGTCCGGGTCGATCACGCGCGAATCGGTGCTGATGAACGGCACGCCCAGGCACTGCTGCTTGGGGTGGTCCGGCGGGTTGGTGTGCGAGGGCGCGGCGGTCTCGGTCAGGCCGTAGCCTTCGCAGAAGCGCAGGCCGAACTGCTCCAGCAGCCGCTGCGCCACGGCCTGCGGCATGGCGGCCCCGCCGCCGCCGATATAGACCAGGCTGGAGAGGTCGTACTCAGAAAAGCGCGGGCTCGCCATCAGGTCGATCACCATCGTGGGGATGTTGGTCCAGTTGGTCACGCGGTAGCGGGAGATGAGGCGGCCGGCGAGGTCCCGGTCCCAGCGCGGCATCATGACCAGCGTGGCGCCGGCATAGATGGACGAATGCATCAGGCTCACCATGCCGGTGATGTGGAACATGGGCACCACGGCCAGCGTCACGCTCTCGGAAGTGGCCGTGCCCCAGAGCGCGCTGGCGACGGCGTTGTGCATGATGCTGCGGTGCGGGTGCATGCAGCCCTTGGGCAGGCCGGTGGTGCCGCTGGTGTAGGGCAGCACGGCCAGGTCTTCCGGTCCCGCCTCGCAGGCCGGCGGCTCGGCGCCGCAGGCCGCGGCTTCGCTCCAGGCATGCACCGCGCCGCCTTCGAGCGCGGGCAGCGGGCGCACCGGGCAAAGCCACTCGCGCCACGCCTCGGGCATGGCCTGCGCTTCGGGCGAGGCCGGGTCGAAGGCGTCGGTGAACTGCGAGACCACGAGGTGGCGCAGGCGGCGGTCCGGCGGCAGCGCCTGGCTGGCGGCGGCCAGCTCGGGCGCGAGGTCGGCGGTGGTGATGGCCACGCGCGCGTCCGGATCGGTGATGTAGTGCTTGAGCTCCTCGGCGCGGTTCATCGGGTTCACGGGCACCACGACGGCGTTGGCGCGCAGGATGGCGAAATGGGCGACGACGAGCTGCGGGCAGTTCTGCATGCACAGCAGCACGCGGTCGCCCTTGCGCACGCCCAGCGTGTGCAGGTGGGCAGCCAGCCGTTCCGCCGTGCGCGCCAGCTCCCGGTAGCCCAGCGCCGAGCCGAAGAACACCATCGCCGGCTTGTCCGGGTAGCGCTGGGCGCTGACGGCCAGGTTGTTCCAGAGCGAGGTGGCGGGCGGAGTGAGAGCGTGCGGCAGGCGCTTGGGCCAGAAGGCGTGGTGTGCGGGCATGGGAGGGCGGGAGTTTTCCGTGGATCGGTACGAACCCGCATCCTGCGGCCCGTGGGCCGCGCACGTATTGGGGATGGCCCCAATCGCCCGTCACCCAGGCGACGCGGCGGCGGTACAGGAAATGCCCGGCCCCGGGGCACGGGCAGCGGCCCGGGTTTTTGTAACGGCTTGTCCCCGCGGGGGGCCTTTGGGGGCCTTGCGGGCGGCAGCGGCGCCACCATGAACGACAATGGGGGCTACGCTGCGCGCCGCCCGGGCCCCGCGCTCACGGTCGAGCCTGCCCGCCCGGCCGGCGCTGCACTTCCTTTTCCGCACATTCATCGCTTTTTCGTGCCGGCCGCGCGGCGCCCGTCCGCGGTCCCGGCCCGCGGCCCATGGACTCCATGAACATTGTCATCCTCGACGACTACCAGGACGCCGTCCGCAAGCTCCATTGCGCCACGCGTCTCGACGCCTACTCCGCCAAGGTCTACACCAACACCGTCAAGGGCCTCGGCCAGTTGTCGGTGCGGCTGCGGGATGCCGACATCATCGTGCTGATCCGCGAGCGCACCCAGATCACGCGCCAGCTCGTGGAGAAGCTGCCGCGCCTGAAGCTCATCGCACAGACCGGCAAGGTGGGTTCGCACGTGGACGTGGCCGCCTGCACCGAGCGCGGCATCGCGGTGGCCGAAGGCGTGGGCTCGCCCGTCGCCCCGGCCGAGCTGACCTGGGCACTGATCATGGCGGCCATGCGGCGCCTGCCGCAGTACATCTCCAACCTCAAGCACGGCGCCTGGCAGCAATCGGGGCTGCGCGCGGCCTCCATGCCGGCCAACTTCGGCATCGGCACGGTGCTGCGCGGCAAGACCCTGGGCATCTGGGGCTACGGGCGCATCGGCCAGATCGTGGCGGGCTACGGCCGCGCCTTCGGCATGAACGTGCGCGTCTGGGGCCGCGAGGCCTCGCGCGCCCAGGCGCTGAGCGACGGGCTGCAGGTGGCCACCACGCGCGAGGAGTTCTTCTCGCAGTGCGACGTGGTGTCGCTGCACCTGCGGCTCAACGACGAGACGCGCGGCATCGTGCGCCTGGAGGACCTCTCCGGCATGAAGCCCAACGCCCTGCTGGTGAACACTTCGCGCGCGGAGCTGATCGAGCCGGACGCGCTGATCGCCGCCCTGAACCGCGGCCGCCCCGGCATGGCCGCGGTGGACGTGTTCGAGAGCGAGCCCATCCTGCAGGGCCACGCGCTGCTGCGGCTGGAGAACTGCATCTGCACGCCCCACATCGGCTACGTGGAGCAGGACAGCTACGAGCTGTACTTCGGGGCCGCGTTCGACAACGTGATCAACTACATCCGCGGCACGCCCACGAACATCGTGAACCCTGGCGCGCTGCAGGTGCGGCGCTGACGGCAAAGGGGTGGCACCGCTCGGCCTGGACGACCTGTGCATCGCGCCGGGCAACGTACCTCGCCGTGGCAGGGCCGATGCCGGTTCACCGGGTCCTCCTCCCGCTCACAGTTCTGCATTCGAAGACAGCCATTCAGGCGGGCAGGAGCCCAGCGCGCGCGCCGGATGACGCCATGCGAGCGGCACCCCCTCGATCTCCAGTGGAGGCAGCAGCCGGGCTGCCGGCCCCCAGGATGTCTCCTCGACATGCCCGGCGCGATCGCGCGGGGTATCCGCCTCCAACCTGACCACCTCGCTCACGGGCTCGGGGCGCAGTTGCAGAACCGCGGCGGTACGCGCCAGCGAGGCGCGCACCTCGGTCCCGGCCCCTTGCGCCATCCGCTGCGTCAATCCGCGCAGCGCTGCCGCCGCCATCAGGTAGCCGGTCGCATGGTCGATCGCCTGGACCGGCAGGTTGACCGGTTCATCGCCGTGCACCGCGCGCATGCCCGCCTCGGCGATGCCCGTGCTCATCTGGATGAGGCTGTCGAAGCCGCGCCGGCAGCGCCACGCACCGGACCAGCCATACGCGTCGAGCGATACGTCGATCAACGCGGGATTCAGTTCGCGCCGCTGTGCGGCATCGAGACCCAGGCGGGCGAGCGCATCGGACCGGTAGCCGTGGACCAGGATGTCCGCGCTGCACAACAGCCGCCGGAGCGTATCGAGATCCGCGGCATTCTTCAGGTCCAGCCGCGCGCAGCGCTTGCCCAGGACGACTTCGGGCACCGTGCCCGGCTCCTCCCAGCCGTGGGGATCGATGCGCAGCACCTCGGCACCCCATCCTGCGAGGAACCGCGTCGCCACGGGCCCCGCGAGGATGCGCGTCAGATCGAGCACGCGGATGCCGCGCAGCGGACGGTCCGGGGACGGCTGCCAATCGCGCGCCGCGACGCGGCCTGCCGTGTGGACGTGCAGCAAGGGCTCGGATGCGACGGCCTGGCCTTGCGGGTGCACGGCCCATTCCTGGCGCGAGTACATGGCGGCAGCACAGCCGCCGCGCGCGACCACGGCGTCCTCGAGTGCAGCGGCCTCCCAGCGGCCCACCGCGTGCGCGACGGATTGCGCATCGGCGGCGCAGCCGAGTACCGACAGCGCGGCATCGCGATGGTGCGGCGCGTTGGTGTGCAGCCGGATCCAGCGATCGCGCGCCCGGTAGTTGCCGGCGATCGGGTCCCATAGCGGCGGCAGCGACCATCCCAGCGGACGCAGCGACGTGCCGAACCACAGCGACGCCATGCGCCGATCGACCCGGACTGCCGGCAGCCTGCCGGTCGAGGCCTGCAACAGTTCGGCGACTGCGGTTCCCGCCGCGCCGATGGCCGCCGCTGCCAGGTCGGTCACGCGGAACGGGGAAAACAGCTCTCCCGCTCCGGCAAAACTGCAGGTATCGAGGGACTGCGGGGCCCCACCCAGCGATGCCCAGAACTCCCGCAAATGGTCCGATGCCGGACTCTCGTCGTCCACGACGGTACTTTGTGACACTTGATCGACACGCATGTTCGCCTCGAATGGTTCAGGTGGGGCGAAGATCGGCGGGCTCGCATTGATTGTCAATGTTGATTATCTTGGTCAACTGATCGAACGACTCCCCTCTTCCACGATGTCGAACTACCTGAATTCCACCGAAGCCGCAGCGAGGCTCGGGGTGTCGCGGCAAACGCTCTACGCGTATGTCAGCCGCGGCCTGCTGCATGCCGAGCCTGGCGACAACCAACGTGAAAGCCGTTATTTCGCGGCCGATATCGACAGGTTCGCGGCGCAGCGCGCACGCGGACGCAAGCCGAAGGAAGTGGCGAAGGCTGCCCTCAACTGGGGCACGCCCGTGCTCGAATCGGGCATCACGCTGATCGATGGCGGGCGGCTCTTCTACCGTGGCGTGGACGCTTCGGGACTCGCCGACCACGCGAGCCTCGAGGACGTCGCGGCGCTACTCTGGCAATGCGACAGGCAGGTGGCCTTCGGTCCCCGGGCGGCCACTGCGCCGGCCGTCCTGCGGCCCCTCTTCAGGCACTACCAGGATCAACGTGCAGAGGACGCCCTCCTGCCGCTTTTCGCTGTCGCGAGCGCGGATGCGCCCACCGCCATCTGGCAGAAGGCGGCCGGGCGGCAGGCGCAAGGCTGCGGAGATCTGGTGCGGATCCTGGCCGCGTGCCTGTTGCGCACCCGTCCCGGCACGGCACCGATCCACGAGCAATGCGCGCGGGCGTGGGGCGTGGATTCTTCGGGAGCCGAACTGATCAGGATGGCCCTCGTGCTGGGCGCGGACCACGAGCTCAACGCATCGACCTTCACGGGCCGGTGCGTGGCCTCGACCAACGCGAGCCTGCGGGCGGTCGTGATCGGCGGCCTGGCCGGCCTCTCCGGCGGAAGGCACGGCGCCACCACGGGGCGCGTCGAGGCGTTGTGGGATGAACTCGGTACGCGGGACATCGAACGGAAAATGCAGGACAGGCTTGCGAGGGGAGACGATTTGCCAGGCTTCGGACACGCCCTGTACCCCGATGGCGACGCGCGCGCGGCGTATCTGTTGGCGCGCATTCTGCCGCGCCATTCCCCATGGAAACGCATGATCGATGCCGGGACGGCACTGGTGGGCCAGAAGCCGTCCATGGACCTCGCACTCGTGGCGTTGCGCAGGCACTTGCGGCTTCCCGCGGGTGCCGCGTTCGGCCTGTTCGCGCTGGGCCGGTCGATCGGATGGATCGCACACGGACTGGAGCAACGCGGGCAACCCGGCCTGATCCGGCCCCGCGCCGTGTATGTCGGCCCCCCTGTCGAACAGGGGAAGCCTAGACCCCATGGACGGTCCACCCAGCGGCACGCGCCGCAGCATGCCGTGCCAGGCAACGATCTGGCTGCCGCTTTCTTCAGCACCCGATAGCCCGGACCGACGAAGATATGCCATTCAAGGCCGCGGGGGCGAACGTCCCACCAGCAATCGTCCCCCGGCCCACGCGCACAGCACGGCAAGGCTCCACACCAGGGCCCACCCCTGCAGGGCCAGCAGATGCGGAATGGCGAGGGGCACCACGAAGCACACGACGAAGACGCTGGTGTTCGCCATACCCAGCGCCGTGCCGGCATGGGTGGCACCGACACGCACCGCGAGCTCGGTATAGGCCACGCCATGCCATGCGGAAATGCAGATGCCGCAGGCTGCCAGCAATGACATCAGGAACAGCCGGAGCGGCACGCCATCGGAATGCACGGCGGCGCCCCGGAGGCTGGCCACCGCCAGGCCGGCGAACAGCAGCACGCTCAGGCTGCAGCAGGCGCGCAGATAGGCGGGACGGTTGCGCCTGCGGTCGGTCCAGCGGCCGCTCCAGACGCGCATCACCATGGCGCCGGCCTGGACAAGCGCCAGCGTCATGGAGATGGACGCCAGCTGTGCATGCGCGAAGTCGTGCAGGAACACCGTTCCGAAGGACAGCACTGCGAACTGCGGGGCGCACAGGATCCCGATTCCCGCTGCCAGGCGCCACGCACCCGCGTTACGCAGTGGTCCCGTGCGGTCTGCTGCGATGGCGGCAGGCCACCGGGAACGGGCCTGCGTGCGTGACGGCTCCCGGACCCACGCCCATGCCAATCCGGCGGCTGCCAGGCTCAGTGACGAGAGCACGCCGTAGACGGCCACGAAGCCGCCACGCACCGCGAGCAGCGGCAGCAGCAGCGCTCCGATGGCCCCGCCGAGAGGCACGGCGGTCTGGCGGATGCTCATGGCGAGGCCGCGTTCACCGTCCGGGAACCACAGCATGATGGCCCGCCCGCTGGCGCCATTGACACTTCCGCCCGTCAGGCCGACCAGCATCAACCCGCAGCCCAGCCAGGCGGGTGCAGGCACGTGGCCGGGCGACGGCACCGCCCAGAGCGCCAGGGCGGCCAATGCCAGCGCAGTCCCCATGAGACCGGCCAACAGCACCGGCCTGTCTCCCCAGCGGTCGGTCAGCATCCCCCAAGGCAGCTCGCTGACGGCGATGCCCAGGCCCAGCATCCCGAGCATCCATCCCAGCGTCGCGTTGTCGAGCTGGTAGCTGGTGCGCATCAGCACCGCGGTCATCGGAATGCCGCTGAATGCGACCGAGAACGCTGCATTGGCGAAGACGCCGGCGGCCAGCACCTTCCAGCGGTGCCGGGAACGGATGGCCAGCGAGGGATCCACGGGCTGGGGCAAGGAGCAGGCGCTTGTCATGGCCGGCAGTGTGCGCGCCCTGGATCATGATGAATATCAGAAAATATTTGATCGATCGTCCTGTTTTTTGGGACGATTCACATTGCACACTGCATGCTCCATGACCCGTGTCCTGTATGACCTCGACGTTTTGCGTACCTTTGCCACGGGAGTGGCGCTCGGCAGTTTCGCCAGCGCGGCGGACCGCCTGGGCCGCTCGACTTCGGCGGTGAGCGCCCAGCTCAAGAAGCTGGAGGCCCAGTCCGGTACACCGTTGCTGCGCAAGTCCGGCCGCGGGCTGGTGCTGACCGATGCCGGCGAAACCCTGCTGGCTTACGCCCACCGGCTACTGGCGCTGAACGACGAAGCGGTCGCCGCCGTCGGCGGCAGCCAGCTGCGCGGCCTGGTCCGCCTGGGGCTGCAGGAAGACCTGGGCGAGACGCTCCTGCCGGCGGTACTGGGCCGCTTCGCCCGGGCGCATCCGCATGTCCGGATCGAGGTCTGCGTCGCGCGCAGCGCCGAACTGCGCGAGCGGTTCGCGCTGGGCCAGCTCGACCTGGCGCTGCTGTGGGATGCGGGAATCGACCTGTCGTGCGTACGGGCCGAGCCCATCATGCGCCTGCCGCTGCACTGGATCGGTCCCGCCGCCCTCGACACGCTGGACGCGCCCTGGTGGCTGGGGCTCTCCGGACCGGATGGAGTGGAGCGGCATCCGCTGCCGCTGGTGCTGCTCGATGCGCCCTGCCCGCTGCGCCAGATCGTGACGGCAGCCCTGCAGCGCGCCGGCATTCCCTGGCGGCATGCCTTCAACAGCGCGAGCCTGGCCGCACTCTGGGCCGCGACCTCGGCCGGCCTGGGCCTGTCGGTGCGCACGGCGTTCGGCCTGCCGGCACACGTGCGCCTGATCGATCCGCTCGCCAGCGGCCTGCCTGAACTCCCGCCGATGGACCTGGTGCTCGGCCGCGCCCGCAGCCCGCTGGACACGGCCTCCGAGCGCCTGGCCTCCCTCCTGCGGGAAGCCGTGCGGGAACACCTGGGGCTGTCCTTCGGCATGCCGCTCGGGCAGGACCCATGAAAAAAGGCCTCCGCACGCGGAGGCCTTTTCGCTGAAACGGGCGAGCCGTATCAGTTCAGGGGCATCTTCTTGCCGTCCTTGTACGTGTACAGGGTGATGGCGGGGTTCTTCAGCTCGCCGTTCGGCTCGAAGGCGATCTGGGCCGTCACGCCCTTGTAGTTGGACTTGGCCAGCTCGGGGATGTACACCTTGGGATCCCAGGAGTTGGCACGCTTCATGGCATCGACCAGCAGCATGGTGGCGTCGTAGGTGTAGGGGCTGTACACCTGGAACTGGCCGGGGTACTTGGCGTCGTACTTGGCCTTCCAGGCCGTGCCGCCGGGCATCTTGGCCAGCGAGGCGCCGCCTTCGGCGCAGATCACGTTCGCCAGGGTCTTGGCGCCAGCGGCCAGCTTGGCCACTTCGGCCGTGCAGATGCCGTCGCCGCCGAAGTACTTCACGTTGGCCATGCCCAGCTGTTCCATCTGGCGCAGCATCGGGCCGGCCTGCGGGTCCATGCCGCCGTAGAAGATGGCGTCGGGGTTCTTGGACTTGATGGCCGTCAGGATGGCCATGAAGTCAGTGGCCTTGTCGGTCGTGAACTGCTCGTCCACCACCTTGATGCCCTTGGTGGCGGCGGTCTTCTTGAACACATCGGCCACGCCCTGGCCGTAGGCCGTGCGGTCGTCGATGATGGCCACGGTCTTGAGCTTCAGCGTGTCGGAAGCGTAGGCGGCCAGGCCGGCGCCCAGGGCGTTGTCGTTCGCGATGATGCGGAACGTGGTCTTGTAGCCGGGCTTGGTCAGGTTGGGGTTGGTGGCGGCGCCGGTGACGTGCGGGATGCCGCAGTCGTTGTACACCTTCGATGCGGGGATCGTGGTGCCGGAATTCAGGTGGCCCACCACGCCGGCGACCTTGGCGTCGCACAGCTTCTGGGCAGCGGCCGTGCCCTGCTTCGGATCTGCGGCGTCGTCTTCAGCCTGCAATTCGAACTTGATCTTCTTGCCGCCGATCGTGACCCCCTGGGCATTCAGTTCCTCGACAGCCATGCGGGCGCCGTTTTCGTTGTCCTTGCCGTAGTGAGCCTGAGGGCCAGAAACCGGTCCCACGTGGCCGATCTTCACCACCTGTTCTTGTGCAGAGGCGACACCGGCAAACGCCGCGATAGCGGCAACCACGGTCAGTTTCAACTTCAATTGCATATGAATCTCCATAAAGGGTGATCGCTGAGAACCTTTGTTTTTTCCCCCAGCGCCGGAAACATATCGCAATTTATGGGCCAGGGCACCCGTAGATGCGAGGGAAAGTGACCGAAAACCACAGGGGGTTACCCTAGGGGCGCGCCCGCGGGCGCCAGGTATCAGCGTTGCGCAGGGCTGCCGGGCGACGCCAGTTCGTCCGCCACGGCTTCGTACACGGCGTGGCGCACGACGGATTCCACCTCTTCGCGCAGGCGCGGCACCATGGAGCGGGTCTGCTCCTGGACCACCGTGGCGATGGCTTCGCGCAGGCGCTGGTCCAGCACCACGTCCACGCGCTGGATGATGCGGTGGATGACCACTTCCTCGATGCCCGAGAAATCGGGGGCCGGCGCGGGCTGCGATGATGCGGACGCAGGCGAAGGCGCAGCAGGCACCGGCGCGGCGGGTGCCGGAGCGCTGGCCGGTGTGGCGGCCGGGAGATGGTTCAAGGCCACGGCGGAGACCGGTTCGCCCGCCGGAGGCATCGCCGGCCACGGCGCCACGGCCGGCACGGGCCCTGCAGGCGGGGCCACCGGGACCGGTGCCGGTGCCTGCACGCCCGGCAGCGGGCCGCTCCCGGGCACGGCCCCGGTCACCTGCACCACATCGGTGAGCGTCGGCACGAATCTGGGGGGCTGCTTCGGCGGCATGGGCACGGCTCAACCTCCCTTCAGCACCAGGTCGTGGCGGACGATGCCGTAGCCCCGCTGCGCGTAGTGCCGCCAGCGCTCGCGCGCACCGGCCCGGTCCCCGTCGTCGTGCGCGCTCACCACCTCGACGAGCCGCGCGAAGCGCTCGAAACCCTCGGGCACGGAGGCCCCGAGGTTCAGCAGGACATCGGGGCGCGCGACGGTACGCGGGTCGGCAGCCAGCAGCACGGGCGAGGCCTCGCGCAACTCGGGCTCGTCTTCCTGGCGGCAGTGCGCCAGGAAGTCCTGCGGGCTCAGGGCCCACAGCGCGCGGTCCATCGCGTCGAGCACGGGCGCGGGCCCGGTGATCACCAGGAGCGCGTCGTTGCGCAGGGCCTTGCGCGCGAAACGGCACGCATAGGCCAGCTTGTCGGGCGCGTTGAAGTGGAAGGCGATCTCGGTCATGCCGGGATCCAGGGGCACGGCAGCGGCATCCGTGTTCAGGCGGCGCGGGCCGCGCGGCGTGCCCGGCCCGCGCCGGAGGCCGGCGCCGCAGCCGCGCCGGAGGCCGGCGCGGCAGCCGCGCCGGAGCGCGCACGGGGCGCCGGGGCCTGCGCGGAATCGAGCAGGAACTGCACCAGCAGGCCCACCGGACGGCCGGTGGCGCCCTTGGCGCCACCGCTCTTCCACGCGGTGCCCGCGATGTCCAGGTGGGCCCAGGGCTTGCCGTCCACGAATTTCTGCAGGAACTTGGCGGCCGTGACAGCCCCGGCCGCGCGCCCCGCCACGTTGCCCATGTCGGCGAAGTTGCTCTTCAGGCCTTCGGCGTATTCGTCGTCCAGCGGCATGCGCCAGCACGGATCCAGCGCCGCCTCGCCCGCGGACTGCAGCCGGGCCGCCAGGGCCTCGTCGTTGGCGAACAGGCCGCTGCGCACCCCGCCGAGGGCCACCACGCAGGCGCCGGTCAGCGTGGCGATGTCCACCATGGCCGAGGGCTTGAAGCGGGCCGCGTAGGCGATGGCGTCGCACAGCACGAGCCGGCCTTCGGCGTCGGTGTTGAGCACCTCGATGGTCTGGCCGCTCAGGCTGGTGACCACGTCGCCCGGCTTGACGGCACGGCCGTCGGGCATGTTCTCGCAGGCCGGGATGAGGCCGACCACGTTGATGGCGGGCCGCAGTTCGGCCAGCGCGCGGAACACGCCCAGCACGCTGGCGGCGCCGCCCATGTCGAACTTCATCTCGTCCATTTCGCCGGCGGGCTTGATCGAGATGCCGCCGGTATCGAAGGTGATGCCCTTGCCGATGAGCGCCACGGGCGCCTCGGAGCGGCCCGCGCCCTGGTAGCGCAGCTCGATGAAGCGCAGGGGCTCCTCGGAGCCCCTGGCCACCGCCATGAAGGCGCCCATGCCGAGCTTCTGCACTTCCGCGGGCCCCATCACCTTGACCTGGATGGGGCCGTGCTTGGCGAGCGCCTTGGCGGCTCCGGCCAGCAGGGTGGGCGTGGCGTGGTTGCCTGGGCGGTTGGCCCATTCGCGGGCGTATTCGATGCCCAGCGCCAGCGCCCTCCCGCGGGCGAATCCGGCCTTGGCCGCAGCGGCATCGGCCACGCCGATCACCACGCGCGAAAGCGCGCGCGGCTCGGACTGGGACTTGGTGGCCGTATAGACATAGCTGGCCTCCGCCACGGCCTGCACGGCCGTGCAGGCCGCCGCGCCGCCGTCGGACAGAGCCGCGAGGCACACGGCCGCGCGCTTGACCTGGGGCGCCTTCCAGTGCGCTGCCGCACCGGCCAGCGCCTGGCGCACCGCGCGCGCGCCGCCGTCGCCGGCCCCGAGCAGCAGCACGCGCCGCGCAGAGACGGCAGGCGCCTGGTACAGCGCGAGGCTCTTGCCGGGCTTGGTTTCGAAGTCCCCCTGGCGGATCGCCAGCGCCACCAGGGCGGAGAGCGCATCGCCGCCGGGCTTGAAGCCCTCGGGTACCAGCACGGCGAGCAGGTCGCATTTCTCGGCGGCGGCGGAGGCCAGGGACAGGGTCTTCAGATCGAAGTTCATAATCGGCGTTTTCCTTCGAGCCAATGTTATTCGATTCATCCATTCGCAAGGAACTGGCCCGCAGCTTCGGAGCGACGCTGGTGGTGCTGGTCACCGTGGTCATGACCATGATGCTGATCCGCACGCTCGGCCAGGCGTCGCGCGGCAGCGTGAACCCCTCGGACGTGATGCTCGTGATGGGCTTCACCGTGCTCGGCCAGCTGCCCACCATCCTCACCCTCAGCCTGTTCGTGGCCGTGGTCGGTGCCCTGGCGCGCATGTACCGCGAAAGCGAGATGGTCATCTGGTTCGCGAGCGGACGCGGCATGCTGCACCTGCTGCCGCCGCTGCTGCGCTTCGCCTGGCCGGTGATCCTGGCGATCGCCACGCTGGCGCTGCTGATCTGGCCCTGGGCCAACCAGCAGATCCAGGAGCTCAAGGTGCAGTACGAACAGCGCAGCGACGTGGACCGCATCGCCCCGGGCGAGTTCCAGGAGTCGGCCAACGGCGCCCGCGTGTTCTTCATCGACCGCGAAACGCCTGACAACCAGCAGGCCACCAACGTGTTCATCGCCTCCAGCGAGCACGGCCGCGAGACCGTCACCTCGGCCCGCAGCGCGCGCCTGGAAACCCAGGGCACCCAGCGCATGGCCCTGCTGAGCGACGGGCAGCGCCTGGAAACCACGCTGGACAAGCCCGGGCTGAAGGTGAGCGAGTTCACCGAGTACGGCACGCGGATCGGCGGCGCCGCCAGCAATTCCAGCGACGACGCCGCGGTCAAGACCCGCAGCACGGCGCAGCTGTTCGCCTCCAGCGATCCGGTGTTCCGCGCCGAACTCGGGTGGCGCTTCGGCCTGGCGCTCGCCGCGCTCAACTTCGTGGTGCTGGGGCTGGCCGTGGCCAGCGCCAATCCGCGCGCAGCGCGCAGCACCAGCCTGGTGTTCGCGCTCTTCGCCTTCGTGGTCTATTACAACCTCATGACCTTCGGACAGAACTGGGTGGGTGCGGGCCGCCTGAGCCTGGGCGCCTTCATGGTCGCGCTGCACGGTGGCACGCTGGCGCTGGCGATGCTGCTGCTCGTGGCGCGCCACAACCGCTGGTCGCCGCGGCTGCCGTCCCTGCGCGCACGGAGGTCCGCATGAAGACGATCCGCGGACTCATCTACCGCGAAGCCCTGGCCGCCGTGGGCTTCGTCACCCTGGGCTTCCTGGCGCTGTTCTTCTTCTTCGACATGGTGGACGAGCTGCGCTACGTCGGCCGCGTCGAGGGCTACCAGATGTCGCACGCGCTGCTCTACGTGGCGCTCGGCATCCCGAGCCACCTGTACGAGCTGCTGCCGATCACCGTGCTGATCGGCACGATCTTCGTGATGGCGCGCTTCGCACAGAGCTCCGAATTCACCATCATGCGCACCAGCGGGCTGGGGCCGTGGCGCGCCCTGCGCACGCTGCTGGTGCTGGGCCTGGGCTTCGTGATGCTCACCTTCGCCGTGGGCGACTACCTCGCGCCCGCGACGGACCGGCTCGCGCAGCTCGTGCGGGCCCGCTACCTGGGCCAGATCACCACCGGCGCGACCGGGGCCTGGCTGAAGGAGCGCCAGGGTGACCGCTCCGTGGCGGTGAACGTGCGCGCGCTGCGGCACGACGGCGGCATGAGCAACGTGCGTATCTTCGAATTCGACGGCGACGGGCGCCTGGCCTCCACCCTGCAGGCGGCGTCGGGCGAGTTCGGCGCGGACGCCTGGGAACTGCGCGACGTCAGGCGCAGCGTCTTCCACCGCCGCGGCGAGGCCGAGGCGCACGTGGAGCGGCTGCAGGAGCCCAGCTTCCGCTGGCCCACGCACATCAGCGCCGACATGGTGGCGGCATCGCTGCTCAAGCCCGACCGCATGGCGACGATCGACCTGTTCCAGTACATCCGCCACCTGGAATCCAACGGCCAGGCGGCGCAGAAGTACGAGATCGAGTTCTGGCGCAAGGTCTTCTATCCCCTGAGCTGCCTGGTGATGGTGGTGTTGTCGCTGCCCTTCGCCTACCTGCACTTCCGCTCCGGTGGCATTGCCGGCTATGTGTTCGGCGGGGTGATGGCGGGGATCAGCTTCTTTTTGCTCAACAACGTGTTCGGCTATGCGGGCAACCTGCAGAACTGGTCGCCCTGGCTCACCGCGGCCGCGCCGGGCATCATCTATTCGCTGCTGTCGCTCGGGGCGTTCGGCTGGCTGGTGCTGAGGCGATGAACATGGTGCACGACACATCCGGGGCCGGCGGCCCTCGCGGCGTGGTGCTGTTCGCCCACGGCTCGCGCGATCCGCTCTGGCGCGCCCCGATCGAGGCCGTGGAAGCCCGCATGCGGCAGCAGTCGCCCGGGCTGGAGGTGCGCTGCGCCTACCTGGAACTCGCAGAGCCCGACCTGCCCGCCGCAGTGCGCGAACTGGCGGCGCGGGGCGTGCGCCGGCTCACGGTGGTGCCGATGTTCCTGGGCACCGGCAAGCATGCGCGGGAAGATCTTCCGCAACTGGTGCAGGCGCTGCGCGCCGAGCACCCGGACATGGCCATCACCGTGCAGGGCGCCATCGGCGAGGATGCGCGCATGACGGCGCTGATGGCGGAGATCGCCTCGGTCGAGCCCCCCGCGGGGCATTGACGCGGTGCGCGCGCCGCCATGGCCGGCGGCAGTGGATTATTTTTGCGTCCGGGTCACGCCGATGGCTTAGACGATTGCCGCATAATCAAGGGAATCCTTAGCAGCAATCAGATATGAACCTGCACCAGTTCCGCTTCGTCCAGGAAGCCGCCCGCCGCAACCTCAACCTGACGGAGGCCGCCAAGGCGCTCCACACCTCGCAGCCCGGGGTGTCCAAGGCCATCATCGAACTGGAAGACGAGCTGGGCGTGGACATCTTCGCGCGCCACGGCAAGCGGCTCAAGCGCATCACCGAACCCGGGCAGCACGTGCTCAAGAGCATCGAGCTGATCATGCGCGAGGTGGGCAACCTCAAGCGCATCGGCGAGCAGTTCAGCGCGCAGGACAGCGGCACGCTGAGCATCGCCACCACCCACACGCAGGCGCGCTACGTGCTGCCGGTGCCTGTGGCGAAGCTACGCGAGGCCTATCCCAAGGTGAACGTGAGCCTGCACCAGGCCACGCCGCACGAGGTGGCGCGCATGGTGATCGACGAAGTGGCGGAGATCGGCATGGCGACGGAATCGCTCGCCGACTACCCGGACCTCGTCACCCTGCCCTGCTACGAATGGCAGCACGTGCTGGTGATGCCCTCGGGCCATCCGCTGGCGCAGCAGGAGCGCATCAGCGTGGACGACATCGCCCACGAATCCCTCATCACCTACCACCCCTCGTTCACGGGGCGCGGCAAGATCGACCAGGCCTTCGCCGCGCGCAAGCTGCAGCCGCGCATCGTGCTGGAGGCCATCGACTCCGACGTGATCAAGACCTACGTGCGCCTGGGCCTGGGCGTGGGCATCGTGGCCGAGATGGCCATGCGCGACGATCCGCTGGGCGACCTGGTGGTGCGGCCGGTCGGCCACCTGTTCGGACAGAGCGTGGCGCGCGTGGCCTTCAAGCGCGGCGCCTACCTGCGCAACTTCGTCTATAAATTCGCGGAGCTGCTCAGCGACCGGCTGAACCGCGAACTCGTGGCCCGCGCGATGACCGGGCACGTGAACGACTACGAGCTTTGATTTCCTGCCTCCCACGCACATGAACACCACCGCTGCCGCGCGCACGCCGGCCCTCCCCAGCAAGCTGCCCCAGGTGGGCACGACGATCTTTGCCGTGATGTCCGCCCTGGCGGCGGAGCACGGCGCCGTGAACCTGGGCCAGGGCTTCCCCGATTTCGACTGCGATCCGGCCCTGGTCGATGCGGTGGCCGGCGCCATGCGCGCGGGCCACAACCAGTACCCGCCGATGCCGGGCGTGCCGGCGCTGCGCCAGGCCGTGGCGCGCAAGATCGAAGCGCTGCACGGCCGGGCCTATTCTCCGGACACCGAGATCACCGTGACGGCGGGCGCGACGCAGGGCATCCTGACGGCGATCCTGGCCGTGGTGCAGGCGGGAGACGAGGTGATCGTGCTCGATCCCTGCTACGACAGCTACGTGCCCAACGTGGAGCTGGCGGGCGGCACGGCGGTGCGCGTGCCGCTCACGCCCGGCACCTTCCGGCCGGATTTCGGCCGCATCGCCGCCGCGCTCACGCCGCGCACGCGCGCGATCATCGTCAACACCCCGCACAACCCCTCGGCCACCGTATGGACGGACGAGGACATGCGCGCGCTCGAAGCGCTGCTCGCGCCCACCGAGGTGGTCGTGGTCAGCGACGAGGTCTATGAGCACATGGTGTTCGACGGTGCGGAGCACCAGAGCGTTGCGCGCTTCCCCGGGCTGGCCGCGCGGTCGTTCATCGTGTCGAGCTTCGGCAAGACCTTCCACGTCACGGGCTGGAAGGTGGGCACGGTGGTCGCGCCCGCGCCGCTCATGGCCGAATTCCGCAAGGTGCACCAGTTCAACGTGTTCACGGTGAACACGCCCGTGCAGCATGGCCTCGCCGCCTATCTCGCCGATCCGGCGCCCTACCGGCAGTTGCCGGCCTTCTACCAGGCCAAGCGCGACCTGTTCCGCCAGGGCCTGGAAGGCTCGCGCCTGAAGCTGCTGCCGAGCGCGGGCAGCTACTTCCAGTGCGTGGACATCTCGCAGGTGAGCGACCTGGGCGACGTGGAGTTCTGCCAGTGGCTCACGCGCGAGATCGGCGTGGCCGCCATCCCGCTGTCGCCGTTCTACGGCGACGGGTTCGACCAGCGGGTGGTGCGCTTCTGCTTCGCCAAGCGCGACGAGACGCTGCGCGAGGCGGTGCAGCGGCTGCGCCGGCTCTGAGCGGGGTATCCGCAGGCTCTGCTAGACAACCAGATCGATTTCCTGGTCGGTGAAGCCGAAGCGCCCCAGCATCCGGCGGTGTTCCGGACTACCGAGGTAACGGTCCAGGACGGCATCCACCCGTTGGAGCAAATCGCCGTCATTCCGGGCGAAGGCGAAGGCGCCGAACGCCGGCGGCTTTTCCGCCGCGGGGACGACCACCGTCTGCACTCTGGCTGCAGGGTTCTGCAGGGCGAAGGCCGTATGGGCACGGGCAACGCTGGCATAAGCGTCGGCCCGGCCATTCGATACCGCCTCGGCGGCTTCCGCATAGCTGTCGTAGAGCTGGATCCTGGCGGCCGGTATGGCGAAGTCTTCGTGGGCCGTCCGGTGCTGGATCTGGTCACGCACCACGGCCAGGCGGCAGTCGGGATCCAGGGCGACGGACCGGTAGCCGTCCAGGGCCAGCGGATTGCCTCGGGCGACCAGCATGCCATCGGCCAGCGCCCAGATCGGCCGGCTGAAACTCACCAGGCGCTGCCTTTGCTCGGTGACGAATAGTCCGGTGGTCATCTGCCACCGCCCCGCCGCGAGACCCGGCAGAAGTTCGGCAAAGGTGGTTTCAACGGGTTGGAAGGGCAATAGTCCGGCAGCCCGCAGCACCGTCCGGGCCACTTCCACATCGCAGCCGGTCAAGCTGCCGTCGGCCGCAAGCTCATTGAAGGGCGGTTCGATGACGTAGGCGAAGAGGGTCATCCGTGGCTCCTGTTCTACCCGCCCGCCATGCGCACCAGGGCGCGGCACGGCAGGCTGGCCGGGTCCTCGAACGCCTGCACGGCATCGAAGTGGTCGGCCCCCGGCATCGGCTGCAGCTCGGCCGCGTTGCCGGCCGCGCGCCATGCGGCGTGGAAGCCCTGCGATTGCTGGGCGAAGGCCTCCTGCTCGGCCCCGCCCCAGCAGAGCGCGACCGGCGTGGCGCTGGGCCGCGCATGCAGCACGGGCGAATTGCGGCGCACCGTGCCCTCGTCCAGCTGGATCGCGGGCTGCAGGTAGCTGTAGCGCAGCGGCGCGATGTCGTAGAGGCCGCTCACGAGCACCGCCCCGGCGAAGGGGTCGGCCGGCAGGCCGTAGTCTTCCTCCCAGGGCGAGCACAGCAGCATCGCGCCCAGGTGCCCGCCCGCGGAATGCCCGCCGACGACGATGCGCGCCGGGTCGCCGCCATGCTCGCCGATGTGGCGCACCACCCAGGCCGCCGCGGCGCGCACCTGCCGCACGATCTCGTCGATCGTGACGGCCGGGCACAGGGCGTAGTCCACCACCACGGTGGTGAAGCCCAGCGCATGCGGGCCCTGTGCCACGCAGCTGAAATCGCGCGCGCTGCGGGCGCGCCAGTAGCCGCCGTGGATGAAGAAGAAGACCGGCGCGCCGGGACGTCCGGCCGGAAAGATGTCCAGCGTTTCGGCCCGCGTGGGGCCGTAGGGCACGGCGGGCCGGTACGGCAGCGCCTGGCGCGTGGCCTCGCTGCGTTCGGCGAAATGCCGGTTCGAGGCTGCGGCATCGTACGCGCGTTTCAGAGGGTCGTAGGCCTCGTCGATTTCCTGCTGGTTCGCGAAGCCGTGGGGAAACACCGTCGCCATCGAGGCCACCCGCGCATCAGTCCGGCACCACGGCCGTGACCTCGATCTCGACCTTGGCACGGTCCTCGATCAGCGCCGAGACCTCCACCGCCGTCATCGCCGCGTTGAAGCTGCCGATGATCTCGCGGAAGTCCTGGCCGATCTGCCGCAGCGAGGCCACGTAGTCCTTCTTGTCGGTCACGTACCAGGTCATGCGCACGATGTGCTCGGGGCGCGCGCCGCCTTCCTTGAGCACCTCGACGATGTTCTGCAGCGCCTGCCGCACCTGGCCGCACAGCGTGTCGGTATGGAAGACGCCCTGGGCGTCCCAGCCGATCATGCCGGCCACGAAGACCATGCGGCCGCGCGCCGCGACGCCGTTGGCGTAACCCTTGGGCCGGGGCCATCCGGGGGGAAGAAGGACTTGCATGCGAATCTCCTGTCCGTTCGGTTCTCGAAAATCGTTATCGTTCTTGCGCGGCGCTCACACGCCCACGTAGCGCTGCCACAGCGCCGGGTCGGCCGCGAGCGCGCCCGAATCGCCCTGCCAGGCCACCCGGCCGCGCTCGATGATGGTGTGGCGGTCGGCGAGCCGCACGAGGCGGCGCACGTATTTGTCGATGACCAGGATGGTCTGGCCCTGCGCGCGCAGGGCGTCCAGGCAGCGCCAGATCTCTTCGCGGATCAGCGGTGCCAGCCCTTCCGTCGCCTCGTCCAGCACGAGCAGGTGCGGGTTGGTCATGAGCGCACGGCCGATGGCCAGCATCTGCTGCTCGCCGCCCGAGAGCTGCCCGCCCATGTGCGAGGCCCGCTCGGCCAGTCGCGGGAACAGCGCATGCACGCGGTCGAGCGTCCACGGGTCGGCGGCGGCGTTGCGGCGCGCGGCGAAGGCCACGAGGTTCTCGCGCACCGAGAGGTTGGGGAAGATCTGCCGTCCCTCGGGCACCACCGCCAGGCCCATGCGGGCAATGCGGTCCGGCGCCAGCCGCTCGATGCGCTCGCCACGGAAGCGCACCGATCCGGCCCTGGCGCGCGTGAGCCCGAGCAGCGCGCGCACCGTGGTCGTCTTGCCCATGCCGTTGCGGCCCAGCAGCGTGGCGACCTCGCCGGCACGGATGTCGAACGCGATGCCGAACAGCACCTGGCTGCTGCCGTAGGCGGCCTCGAGCCCCTCGACTTCGAGCAATGCGCTCATGGCGTGGCCTCCTCCAGTTCGTCGCCCAGGTAGGCGCGTCGCACGTCGGGGTGCTGGCGGATTGCCTGCGGGGTGCCGGTGGCGATCACACGGCCCGAGACGAGCGCGGAGATGCGGTCGGCCAGGCGGAAGACGGCATCCATGTCGTGCTCGACCAGTAGCAGCGTCACCTCGCCGCGCAGCCCCTGCAGCAGGCCGACCATGCGTTCGGATTCTTCCGGTCCCATGCCGGCCATCGGTTCGTCGAGCAGCAGCAGCCGGGGCCGCAGCGCCAGCGCCAGCCCCACTTCGAGCTGCCGCTGCTGGCCGTGGGACAGCGCACCGGCCAGTTGCGACGATTGATCGCCCAGGCCGACGCGCTCCGCCACGGCCTGCGCCTCGGCATAGCGCTCGCGCTCGGCGCGCGCCGGACGCCAGAAACCGCGGCTGCCGCCGGTGCGCGCCTGCACGGCGAGTGCGAGGTTGTCCAGCACCGGCAGGCGGGGAAAGACGCTCGTGATCTGGTAGGAGCGCACCAGCCCGCGCCGCACCCGCGCATGGATCGGCAGTCCGGTGACATCCTCCCCGTCGAAATGGATGTGCCCGCTGGTGGGCGCCAGCGTACCGGAGAGCTGGTGGATCAGCGTCGTCTTGCCGGCGCCGTTGGGGCCGATGAGCGCATGCACCTCGCCTTCGAGCACCGACAGTTCCGCATGGTCGGTGGCGAGCAGGCCGCCGAAGCGGCGCACCAGCTGCTCGGTCCGCAGGAGGACGCGCGCGCTCATGGCCGCCCCGCTTTCGCACCGCGGGACCGCGCGAGGCTCAGCAGCCCGTTGGGTGCCACCAGCACCACGACCAGCAGCACCGCACCCAGTCCGAACTGCCAGTGCATGGTGTGCGCCGCGAGCACTTCCTCGATCAGCAGGAACGCCACCGCACCCACGAAGCCGCCGTAGAGCCGCCCCACCCCGCCCAGGATCACCATCACCATGAGCATGCCCGACTGGCTCCACTGCAGCGCCGCGGGGCTCACGAAGCCGGCCTGGTTGGCCAGCAGCGCGCCAGCGAGCCCGGCGATGGCGCCCGCCAGCGTGAAGGCCGCGAGCTTGGTGCGATAGACGGCAAAGCCCAGCGCGGCCATGCGCGTCTCGTTCTCGCGGATGCCCTGCAGCGCATGGCCGAAACGGGCGTTGAGCAGCCGCGCCAGGCCCACGAAGACCAGCACGCAGATCGCCAGCACGCAGTAGTAGAAGCGCGCGTCATCCGCCAGGTCGAGCCAGGGGCCGAGCTGCGAGCGCGACGCGAGCGACAGGCCGTCCTCGCCGCCGTAGGCCTTGAGCGACACCATCAGGTAGAACAGCATCTGCGCGAACGCGAGCGTGATCATGATGAAGTACACGCCCTGCGTGCGCAGGCTGACCAGGCCGATCACGAACGCGAACAGCGCGCCCGCGGCGATGGCGGCCGGCCAGGCGATCCAGGCGGAGGCGATGCCCTCCTGCATCAGGATGCCCACCGCGTAGGCGCCCACGCCCACGAAGGCCGCATGGCCGAAGCTGACCATGCCGCCGAAGCCGAGGATCAGGTTCAGGCTGGTGGCGGCCAGCGCGAAGACCAGGATGCGGCTCGCGACACCGATGTAGAAGCCCTCGTCCAGCGCCTGCGCGATGGTGGGCAGCAGCGCCAGCAGCACCAGCAGCGGGATGCTCCAGCGCGGGTGCAGGCCGTGGTCCAGCAGGCTGGGGGGATGGGATGGGGTCGGCGGCATGGTGCTTTCAGCCATGGGAGGGGAACAGGCCGCGCGGCTTCCAGAACAGCACCGCCGCCATCAGCACGTAGATCAGGATCGAGGCGACGGCCGGACCCGCGCCGGCCGCGGCCGCGGGCCCCAGCAGGCGCTCGGCGAGCAGCGGCACGAGGGTGCGGCCGGCGGTGTCCACCAGCCCGACCAGCAGCGCGCCCACCAGCGCGCCGCGGATGGAGCCGATGCCGCCGATCACGATCACCACGAAGGCGAGGATCAGGATGCTCTCGCCCATGCCCACCTGCACCGCCAGCAGCGGCCCGAGCATGCCGCCCGCGATCGCGCAGAGCGCGGCGCCCAGCGCGAAGATGCCCGTGAACAGCCGGCGCACATTGGTGCCCATGGCCATCGCCATCTCGCGGTTGGAGGCACCGGCGCGCACCTGCATGCCGACGCGCGTGCGCGTGACCAGCAGGTAGAGCGCCAGCGCCACCGCCAGCCCCACGCCGATGATGAAGAGCCGGTAGGCGGGGTAGGAAAAGCCCGGCAGCAGCTCCACCGGGCCGGCCAGCGCGGGCGGCGGATTCAGCGGTACCGGCTGCGAACCCCACACCATGCGCACGGCCTCGTTGGCCATCAGCAGGATCGCGAAAGTGCCCAGCACCTGCGAGAGGTGGTCGCGCCGGTAGAGGCGCCGCAGCACGGACACCTCCAGCAGCACGCCGATCGCCGCCGTGGCCAGCGTGCCGCCCGCGAGGCCGATCCAGAACGAGCCGGACGCCGTGGCGATGGCCGCGATCAGGTACGCACCCACCATGTAGAGCGAGCCGTGCGCCAGGTTGATCATGTCCATGATGCCGAACACCAGCGTGAGGCCGGCGGCCAGCAGGAACAGCATCAGCCCGAACTGCAGGCCGTTGAGCGATTGCTCGAGAAGCAGGAGCCCCGTCATGCGCGCGACCGGCCCGCGGCCTCAGGAGGGCATGCGGCATTCGCCGGCGTAGGCATCGGCATGCGCCTCGAACACGCGGCCGACGGTCTTGTTGGTGATGCGGCCCTGCCCGTCCTTCACCACCTCGCGCAGGTAGTAGTCCTGCACCGGGTAGTGGTTGGTGTTGAAGCGGAACGGCCCGCGCACGGATTCGAACGGCGCGGCCTCCAGCGCCTTGCGCAGCGCGGCCTTGTCTTCCAGCTTGCCGCCCACGCGGCGCACCGCGCCGTCGATGAGCCGGGCGGCGTCGTAGCCCTGAGCGGCATACAGCGTCGGCAAGCGGCCGTATTCCTTCTGGAAATCGGCCACGAAGCGCTTGTTGGCCGCGTTGTCCATGTCGTGCGCCCACTGCGAGCTGTTGAAGATGCCCACCATGGCATCGCCCACCGCGCGGATCACGTCCTCGTCCGCCGAGAAGCCCGGGGCGAAGAGCTTCATCTCCCTGCCCAGGCCCGCGCCTGTGAACTGCTTGACGAAGTTCACGCCCAGGCCGCCCGGCAGGAACACGAACACCGCATCGGCACCGGAGGCGCGGATCTTGGACAGCTCCGCGCCGTAGTCGAGCTGGCTCAGCGGCGTGTAGGCCTCCATGACCACCTCGCCCTTGTAGAAACGCTTGAAGCCGGCCAGCGCGTCCTTGCCCGCCGGGTAGTTGGGCGCGAGCAGGGCCACCTTCTTGAATCCGCGGTCCTGCACGGTCTTGCCCACGGCCTCGTGCATGTTGTCGTTCTGGTAGGAGGCGCTGAAGAAGTACGGGTTGCATTGCGCGCCCGCATACTGCGACGGACCGGCGTTGGCACTGATGTAGAAGGTGCGCGACTGGAACACCGGCTGCCCGACGGCCAGCATCACGTTGGAAAACACGATGCCGGTCATGAAATCGACGCGCTCGCGCTTGACCAGCCGGTCGGCCGTCTGCTTGGCCGCATCGGGGCTCTGCTGGTCGTCCGCCACGGTCACTTCGGCCGGCAGGTCGCCGAGCTTGCCCGCGCCCTGCTTCACCGCGAGCTGGAAGCCATCGCGGATGTCGATCCCGAGGCCCGACCCGGGGCCCGACAGCGTGGTCAGCAGGCCGACCTTGACCTTGTCCGCAGCCTGGGCGCCACCAGCCAGCAGGGCGAGGGCCGCGCAGAGGGCAGCGGACGTGGAGGAACGGTGCGCGCGGGACGGGAGGAATGGCATCGAGGGCTCCTTGGCAGTGGGCGGCAGGCGGTGGACGGAAGGGAGGAAAGCGCGCGGCCCGGTGGCCCGCGCGCCGGCATCATGCCGGGGCATGTAGCTTAAAGCGCTGCAGCTTCCCCGTTTGCGTGCGCGGAAGCCGATCGGTGAATTCCACGGCGCGGGGGTATTTGTACGGAGCGACCGTGCGCTTGACGAAATCCTGCAATGCCTGCACGGTGCCGTCGTCCGCCGCGGTGCCGGGACGCAGCACCACGAAGGCCTTGACGATCTGCCCGCGCTGCGCGTCCGGCACGCCGATCACGGCGCATTCCGCCACCGCGGGGTGGGCCAGCAACGCCTCCTCCACCTCGGGCGCGGCGATGTTGTAGCCGGCCGAGACGATCATGTCGTCGGTGCGCGCCTGGTAGAAGAAGTAGCCGTCCGCATCCATCAGATAGGCGTCGCCGGTCAGGTTCCAGCCGTCCTGCACGTAGGCCTGCTGCCGCGCGTCCGCAAGGTAGCGGCAGCCCGTCGGCCCCCGCACCGCCAGCCGGCCCACGGTGCCCGGCGGTACCTCCCGGCCCGCCTCGTCCACCACGCGGGCCCGGTAGCCAGGCACGGGCTTGCCCGTGGCGCCGGGCCGCGCCCCCGCTTCGTCGTGGGAGATGAAGATGTGCAGCATCTCCGTGGCGCCGATGCCGTCGATCAGCTCGATGCCGGTCGCCTCCTTCCAGAGCGCGCGCGTCGAGGCGGGCAGCGCCTCGCCGGCGGACACGCACTTGCGCAGCGGCGTGCCGCGCAGCAGCGCACCGTCGGCCGCCAGCGCGCGGTAGGAAGTGGGCGCCGTGAAGAGCACCGTCGCGCCGAACTGCTGGATGGCCTCCAGCAGCTGCGGCGGCCCGGCCTTTTCCAGCAGCACCGTGGAGGCGCCGATGTGCAGCGGAAAGAGCAGCAGCCCGCCCAGCCCGAAGGTGAAGGCCAGCGGCGGGCTGCCGATGAAGACGTCGTCCGCACGTGGACGCAGCACATGCGGCGGCCAGCAGTGGCAGATGGCCATCACATCGCGGTGGTAGTGCATCGTCGCCTTGGGCACCCCCGTGGTGCCGGAGGTGAAGCCCAGCAGGCAGCAGTCGTCGGAGGCGGTATCCACGTTGGTGAACCGGGCAGAGGCCTCGGCCATGAGCGCCTCCAGGCCCTCCGGCCCGGCATCGTGGAAATGCCGCACCGCACGCAGGGGCGAACCGGGCTCCTGCGCGGCCAGCGCCAGTTCCTCGGCCAATGATGCGTCGCACAGCGCATGCGTGACCTGGGCGATGTCGATGATGGCCTTCAACTCCTTGGCGCGCAGCAGCGGCATGGTGGCCACGGCGATGCCGCCGGCCTTCATCACCGCGAACCAGCAGGCCGCGAGCATGGGATTGTTGGGCGCGCGCAGCAGCACGCGGTTGCCCGGCTGCAGGCCCATGCGGTGCACCAGCACGTTGGCGATGCGGTGGGCTTTGTCCTGCAGGTCGGCATAGGTCCAGGCGACACCGCCCGGCGCCCGGATGCACAACCGCCCGCCCCGTCCTTCGCGCACATGCACGTCCAGCAGCGGATCGGCGCAGTTCAGGCGCTCGGGGAATTGCAGTTCCGGCAGGTCGAACAGGTACTCGGGCTGCTGCTCGGCCGGCGGAAGGCGGTCGCGCGCGAAAGTATCGGCGTGGGCGCTGGCATGCATGGCGTCTTCCTTGTCCTTTCCAGGGTCCGGATCGATGGGGCGTCGTGCGAAAAGGCCGTCGTACAGCTGGCCGGCGTCAGCCGGCGGCGGCCCCGGCAGCCGCCGCGGACTTGAGCAGGTCGCGGCCGATGATGAGCTGCTGCACCTCGGTCGCCCCTTCGTAGATGCGCAGCGCGCGGATCTCGCGGTAGAGCCGCTCCACCGGCTGCCCGCTCACCACGCCCAGCCCGCCGAAGAGCTGCACCGCCGCGTCGATCACCTGCTGCGCGTTCTCGGTGGCCGTCATCTTCGCCATGGCGGCCTCGCGCGTGATGACCGCGCCGCGGTCGCGCAGCCAGGCGGCGCGGTAGGTGAGCAGCGCCGCACTGTCGATGGCCGTGGCCATCTGCGCGAGCTTCGCCTGGGTGAGCTGGAAATCCGCCAGCACGCCGCCGAACATGCGGCGCGTGGTGGCGCGCGACAGCGCCTCGTCCATCGCGCGCCGCGCGAAGCCCAGTGCCGCCGCGGCCACGGAGGTGCGGAACACGTCCAGCGTGCGCATGGCCACTTTGAAGCCCTCGCCGGGCGCGCCCAGGCGCTGCGCGGCGGGCACGCGGCAGCCGTCGAAGCGCAGCCGGGCCAGCGGGTGCGGAGCGATCACATCGATGCGCTCGGCGATCGAGAAGCCCGGCGCATCGGCATCGACGATGAAGGCGCTGATGCCGCGCGCGCCGGGCGCCTCGCCAGTGCGCGCGAACACCACATAGAAGTCGGCAATGCCGCCATTGGAGATCCAGGTCTTCTCGCCGTCGAGCACGTACCCGTCGCCCTCGGCGCGGGCCGTGCAGCCCATGGCCGCGACGTCGGAGCCGGCTTCGGGCTCCGAGAGCGCGAAAGCGGCGATGGCCTCGCCGCGCGCCACGCGCTCCAGGTAGCGCGCGCGCTGCTCCGGCGTACCGTGCAGGCTGATCGCCCCGCTGCCCAGGCCCTGCATGGCGAACGCGAAGTCCGCCAGGCCCGAATGACGCGCCAGCGTCTCGCGGATCAGGCAGAGCGTGCGGGTGTCGATGGCGGCGCCCGATTCGCCCACGGCATGGTGCAGCCAGCCGCCCTCGCCGAGCGCGCGCACCAGGGCGCGGCATTCGGCGTCCACGTCGGGGCCATGGTCGGCATGCAGATGGGCCTGCGCCCAGGCATCCAGGTCGCGGGCCAGTTGCGCATGCCGCGGCTCGAAGAACGGCCAGTCGAGATAAGTCACGTCCGCCATGTCAGTTTCCTTCGAAGCGGGGCTTCTGTTTGGCGACGAACGCATGGTAGGCGCGCGAGAAGTCTTCGGTCAGCATGCAGATCGCCTGTGCCTGCGCCTCGGCCTCGATGGCCTGCTCGATGGTCATCGCCCACTCCTGGTGCAGCATGGTCTTGGTGATGCCGTTGGCGAAGGCCGGACCCTCGGCCAGTTGTGCGGCGAGCGCCTGCGCCTCGGGCAGCAGGGCATCGGCCTCGCACAGGCGGTTGAAGAAGCCCCAGCGCTCGCCCTCCTCCCCGCCCAGGCTGCGGCCGGTGTAGAGCAATTCGCTCGCGCGGCCCTGGCCGACGATGCGCGGCAGCATCGCGCACGCGCCCATGTCGCAGCCCGCCAGCCCCACGCGGTTGAAGAGGAAGGCCGTCTTGCTGCGCGCCGTGCCCAGGCGCAGGTCGGAAGCCATCGCCATGATCGCGCCCGCGCCGGCGCACACGCCGTCCACCGCGGCCACGATCGGCTGCGGGCAGGTGCGCATGGCCTTGACCAGCTCGCCCGTCATGCGGGTGAACATCAGCAGCTCGGGTGCCTTCAAGGCGACCAGCGGGCCGATGATCTCGTGCACGTCGCCGCCCGAGCAGAAATTGCCGCCCGCGCCGACCAGCACCACCGCGCGCACGTCGTCGGCCAGCCGCAGGCCGTGGAACAGGTCACGCAGCTCGGCATAGCTGTCGAAGGTGAGCGGGTTCTTGCGCTCGGGCCGGTTCAGCGTGATCGTGGCCACGCCGGCATGCACCTCCCACAGGAAGTGTTCGGCCTGGTAGCCGGCGAGTGGCCGGCGGTTGCCGGCGACGAGCCGGGGATCGATGCGGGGTTCGGTCATGGGAGGGATTTCCTGCTGCGTTTCGATGGGGTGTCCGGAAGGCCGGCCGCCTCGCCCGAGGCCTGCCGCTGCACGAGGTGCACGCGCAGCAGGCCGAGATGCTCGTAGAGCGCGTCCTTGCTGGCCGCGGGCAGGCCGTCGAACAGGCCGGAGAGCCAGCGTTCGTGCTCCGCCGCCATGGCCGCGAAATCGGTCCGGCCCTTGTCCGTCAGGCGCACGCGCCAGGAGCGGCGGTCCTCCGGGTCTTCGGTGCGTTCGACCAGCCCTTCCTTCACGAGCTGATCCGTCAGGCCCGTGACGTTGCCGCCCGTGACCATGAGGTAGCGCGAGAGCACGTTCATGCGCAGCCCGCCGGGATGCCGGTCCAGCTGGGCGAGGTAGTCGAAGCGCGGCAACGTCGTGTCGAAGCGGGTGCGCAGCCACTGCCGCACCTGCTGCTCGATCTGCGTGCTGCAGGCCAGCAGCCGCAGCCAGATCTTGATGTCCAGATGGTCGCCAGCCTGGGCGCGCGCCTCCAGGCCGATGTGCTCGTCGCCCAGCGCCTGCACGAGGCGGAAACTCTGCTTGCGGGTGGCCATGGGGTGCTTCGTCCTGTACGGTCGGCCGCTCACATGACCTCGCCACCGCTGACCGAGACGGACTGCCCGTTCACCGACCGCGCGCCATCGGTGCACAGCCAGGCCACCGCGTCGGCGACCTCGTCCGGCGCCACCAGCCGGCCCTGCGGATTGGCGCGCACGAAGCCCTCGCGCGCGGCCTCGGCGCTGCGGCCGGTCTTGGCGACGATGCGGTCGATGCTCTCGCGCACGATGTCGGTATCGGTGTAGCCCGGGCAGACGGCGTTCACGGTGACGCCCTTCGCGGCCAGTTCCAGCGCCAGCGCCCGCGTGAGGCCGATCACGCCGTGCTTGGCCGCGCAGTAGGCCGCCACGTAGGCATAGCCCACCTGCCCCGCCGTGCTCGCCACGTTGACGACGCGGCCCCAGCCGGCCTCCAGCATGGCCGGCAGCGCGGCCTGGGTGCAGACCATGGTGCCGGTCAGGTTCACGTCCAGCATGCGCTGCCAGAGCCGCGCGTCGGTCCTGAGGAACGGCGCGCTCTCGGCCTGCCCCGCGTTGTTGACCAGCACCTGCACCGGCCCGAACCGCTCCCGGGCGGATGCCAGCGCCTGCGCCACCTGCCGCGCATCGGCCACGTCGGCGGCCACGCCGTGCAGATGCGCTGCATCGGTGGCGGCGAAGGCCCGCGCAGCCTCCGCATCGCGGCCGAGCACCGTCACATGCAGGCCATCCGCCGCGAGCCGCCGGGCGATGGCGGCGCCGATGCCGCGCGTGCCGCCGGTCACCAGGGCATGCCGTGGAATCTTGTCCATCCTCAGCCCTTCCCGCCCGCGGCCGCCGCCAGGGATTTCTCGCGCTCGAAATGCGCCTCCAGCTGCTGCTTGCCGGAACGGTACTGCCGCGGCCATTCCACGGCGGTGTAGCCGATGCGCGCAGCCTCGGTCAGCGTCCAGGCCGGATTCGCCAGGTGCGGCCGTGCGACCGCGCACAGGTCGGCCCGGCCGGCGGCCAGGATGCTGTTGGCATGGTCCGCCTCGCTGATCGCGCCCACGGCGATGGTGGCGATGCCCGCCTCCTGCCGGATGCGGTCGGCGAACGGTGTCTGGAACATGCGGCCATAGACCGGCTTCTCGCGCTTGCTCACCTGGCCCGAGGAGCAATCGATCATGTCCGCCCCTGCCGCCTTGAACGCCCGGGCGATCTCCACCGCATCCTGCGGCGTGGTGCCGCCTTCCACCCAGTCGTGGGCGGAGATGCGCACCGACAGCGGCTTGTCATGCGGCCAGGCGGCACGCACCGCGGCGAACACCTCCAGCGGATAGCGCAGGCGGTTCTCCAGCGTGCCGCCGTACTCGTCATCGCGCTGGTTGGTGAGCGGCGAGAGAAAGCTCGACAGCAGGTAGCCGTGGGCGCAGTGCAGCTCCAGCCAGTCCGCGCCCGCGGCATCGGCGGCGCGCGCGGCCTGGGCGAACTGCTCGCGCACGGTATCCATGTCGGCGCGGGCCATCTGCCGCGCGCGCTGGCTCACGCCTTCCAGGTACTGCTGCGGCGAGGCGGACACGATGGGCCAGTTGCCCTCGGGCAGCGGCTGGTCGATGCCCTCCCAGGCCCGGCGCGTGGAGGCCTTGGCGCCCGCGTGGCCGATCTGGATGCCGAACTTCGCATCGGTGTTCGCATGGATCCAGTCGGCGATGCGCCGGAAAGCCGCCGTGTGCCCGGGCCGGTACAGGCCCGGGCAGCCCGGGGTGATGCGGCCGTCGGCGCTCACGCAGGCCATCTCGGCGAACACGAGGCCGGCACCGCCCATGGCGCGCGCGCCCAGGTGCACCAGGTGGTAGTCGCCCACCAGGCCGTCCTCCGCCGAATACTGCGCCATGGGCGAGACCACGATGCGGTTCTTCAGCGTCACGCCGCGCACGGTGAGCGGCGTGAACATGGGCGGCGGCGGCCGGCTGCCAGCCGGCACGTCGATGCCCGCGCGGTGCGCGAACCAGCGCTCGTAGCCCTCCAGCCAGCCCGCATCGCGCAGGCGCAGGTTCTCGTGGCTGATGCGCTGGCTGCGCGTGAGCATCGAATACATGAACTGCTCGGGCTCGAGCTGGTCGCAGTAGCGGTCACCGCACACCTCGAACCATTCCATCGCGTTCCAGGCGGCGTTCTGGATGCGCAGCGTCTCCACGCGGCGCGCCTCCTGGTAGGCCGCGAGCACGGCGGGGATGCCCTCGCGGCCTCCGCCCAGGCGGCCGAACTGGCGCGCGAGTTCGATCGCATCCTCGATCGCGAGCTTGGTGCCCGAGCCGATCGCGAAATGCGCCGTGTGCACCGCGTCGCCCATCAGCACCACGTGGCTGCCGCGGGGGTTGCGCAGCCACCATTGCGCGCACACCACGCGCTGGAAGTTCAGCCAGGCCGAGCCGCGCAGGTGGCGCACATTGCTCATCAGGGGCGCGCCGCCCAGCGTGTCCGCGAACACGCGCTCGCAAAAGGCGACGGACTGGTCCTGGTCGGCCTGGTCCAGCCCGTGCGCCTTCCACACCACCTCCGGGCACTCGACGATGAAGGTGGTCGTGCGGTCGTCGAACTTGTAGATATGCGCCTGGAACCAGCCATGCTCCGTGCGCTGGAAATCGAACGTGAAGGCATCGAACAGCTTGTGCGTGCCCAGCCAGATGTAGCGGTTGGGCCGCGTGACGATGTCGGGCTGGAACACGTTGGCGTAGCGTCCGCGGATGCGGGAGTTCACCCCGTCGCAGGCCACCACGAGGTCGGCATCGGGATAGTCCTCGTCCGAGGCGGCCTCGGTCTCGAACACCAGCTTCACGCCCAGGCGCTCGCAGCGCGCCTGCAGGATGTTCAGCAGCTTCTTGCGCCCGATGCCCACGAAACCGTGGCCGCCCGAGCGGATCGTGCGGCCCTTGAAGCGCAGCTCGATGTCGTCCCAGTGGTTGAAGGCCTCCTGGATTTCGTCGGCGGTCTCGCGGTCCCACGCGCGCATGTGGTCCATGGTGGCGTCGGAAAACACCACGCCCCAGCCGAAGGTGTCGTAGGGCTTGTTGCGTTCCACCACGGTGACGTCGTGGGCGGGGTCCTGCTGCTTCATGAGCAGCGCGAAATACAGGCCCGCCGGGCCGCCACCGATGCAAACGATCTTCATGCGCAGGTCTCCAGGGCCGTCCGGGCCTGCAGCAACTTTAGGAATAGATGATTTAGATGTCAACTAATTGCGATGCCATCCAGCCCAGGGAAAACGCGCAGGCCCAGGGCCCAGCCCGCTCGCCACCCGCCCTACCGCGGCCGGCCCGCTTCCAGGTCCGGCTCCGCGGCGCCGAAGCGGGCCTGGGCCCAGGCCATCAGGTTGGAGGACGTCTGCTGCAGGCCCTGGCGGATCGTGCGGGCCACGTAGGCACCACCCTGCGCGGCATAGGGCGCCCCCAGTGCGATCGTGCCGGACATCAGCCCCATGATGAGGACCGACGACGCCCGCTTGCCCGACAGCATGCCGGCGTCCGCCCGGTCCGCCGGCAATCCAGCGGGCGATCCGCCGCGGTCGATGGACGCATTGGCCGCGAACAGCTCGGCAATGAAGCAGCCCACCGTGGCCACCACCGCCACGGGCACGGGGGACGTCACGAGGGACTTCGCGCCCTCGAGCGCCGACGCGCCGACACCCTGCAGCGATTCCCTCCACGGGCGCCGGGTCTGGTCGATGACCTCGCCCAGGTCGCTGCGCAGCAGCATGCGCGCATCGTAGGGCACCGCCTGCGAGAGCCTGTGCACGCCCCGGGCGCCCGCCGCCAGCATGCCGCCGAAGCCGTCGAGCAGCGACGCGTCGATGCGGTCGGCCCACACGCGGTCGACGCTGTTGTCGCCCCGGCCCTCGATCGCCGCCTGCACGAAAGGCGCCACCACGCGCGGCAGGTTCTTCGCGACGTTGAATCCTGCCGCCAGGCCCGCATTGCGGATCTGCTCGGCATGCGGGTCCGGGCGCAGCGCGGCGGGCAGGCGGTCCAGCCCGGAGGGGCCGTTGTAGAGGCGCGGTGCGACCACCGCATTGCCGACCGCGCTCACCAGCACGTCCAGCGCACCCACGCCCACGCCGACCACGAAGCCCAGCCGCGGCGTGTTCCGCAGCAGGTCCGTGGGCAGCAGCGATACCAGCTTCTCGTTGGCCGCCGTGATCCCGGCCATGTACCCCGCCCCGTTGCTGAAACCCAGCCCGGCGAAACCGAGCACCGCGTCGTGGCGCCAGGCCGTGGAGAGAAAACTCCGCAGCTTCTCCGGGGTATCGATGCCCTTGTCCAGCAATACCTGGGTATTGCGCTGCAGCCGCTGCACGACCTCCGCGTCCCGCGCCTGGGCGGGTGCCATCAGGGCATGGACGATCCCTTCCGCGGCGTGCAGCACCGGCAGCGCGTGCTCCGGCAGCGCCACGGCATCGCTGGCGGGGCGCGCGGGCAGGCCAGCCCGCAACAGGGCGTCCGCGGCCTGCGGCGATGGCATGGAGTTCGCGCGCCGCAGGCTGCGGAGGGAACCTGCATCCAGGGCCGCCAGGGAGCCGCGCGGAGCCCCGGGCTCGGGCCCGGCCGCGCTGTCGACGCCCCGGTGGGGCAACAGCGCAGCGGCGACGTTGGTGGGTGACGCAGAAGCGGTACGCAGGGAAGACGAAGTGGGCATGGCAGCAAATGAAGATATGGAGTGCGGACAACGGCCTCCCGCGCTCTCGCGGGACGCCTGCGATCCGCCCAATCTACGGACAAGGGAAGCCGCCGCGCGCCCTGCCCGCGAAGCGGGACGGACAGGCACGAAACACACCGCGGGACGGAACCGCCATCGCGCACCCGTGCAGCCCCGCCGTTTCACCCACGGCCCCGCTGGTCATGGCCCGTGGCCGGCAGGACAGATGTCCCATAATGGTCGAGTCGTACCGTGGCTGGCATCGCCCGGACATCACCAGGAGCTTGCATGTCGGTCGGGCGCAGAAACAACGTGAAGGTCCAGGGCGATGGCGCCGGCAGCCTCGTGTTCGCCCACGGCTTCGGCTGCGACCAGAACATGTGGCGCCTGCTGGCGCCGCGCTATGCCTCGCGCTGCCGCACCATCACCTTCGACATGGTGGGCAGCGGCCTGTCCGACCTCGGCGCCTACGATCCCGGCAAATACGCATCGCTCCACGGCTACGCGGACGACGTGCTGGAGGTCATCGATGAATTCGCGCACGGCCCCGTGGTCTTCGTGGGGCATTCGGTGGGCGCCATGATCGGGCTGCTGGCCGGCATCCACCGGCCCGGAAGGATCGCCGGCCACGCCATGGTCGGCCCCTCCCCCTGCTACATCGACGACGGCGACTACGTGGGCGGCTTTTCCCGCGAAGACATCGACTCCCTGCTGGACACCCTCGACGCCAACTACCTTGGCTGGGCAAGCCAGATGGCCCCCGCCATCATGGGTGCGCCCGACCGCCCCGAACTGAGCGAAGAACTCACGGCCAGCTTCTGCCGCACCGATCCCGACATCGCCCGGCAGTTCGCGCACGTCACCTTCCTCTCCGACAACCGGGCCGACCTGCACCGGCTGAAGGAGCCGGCACTGGTCATCCAGTCCAGCGAGGACATCATCGCGCCCCGCCCGGTGGGCGACTACATGCTCCGCCACCTGCCCCGCGGCACGCTGCGGGTGATCGAGAACGTCGGGCACTGCCCGCACCTCAGCGCCCCCGGCGCGTGCAGCGCCGTGATGGACGAATTCCTCGGCTCGATCGGATGGTAGACGCGGAAGAACTCTTCGACCGCATGCCCTGCGGGCTGCTGGTGACCAGCACGTCCGGCCTGATCCTCAAGGTCAACCGGACCCTGTGCCAGTGGACCGGCATCCCCCCGCACGAACTGGTCCGGCAGAAAAAGCTGCAGGAACTCTTCACCGTGGGCGGCCGGATCTTCCACCAGACCCACTGGCAACCCATGCTGGAAATGCAGGGCGCCATCTCGGAGGTCAAGCTCGACATCCGCCGCGGCGACGGCAGCACCTTCCCAGCGCTGCTCAACGTGGTGCGCCGCACCAGCGGCGAGGACACCTACGACGAAATCGCCGTGATGGTGGCGGAGGAACGCAACAAATACGAGCGCGAACTGCTGGCCGCCCGCAAGCGCGCCGACGACATGGTGGCCAAGGAGCGGCAGGCGCAGCAGGCCCTGCAGGCGTCCCGCTCGCGCCTGCGGCAGGCCATGCAGTCCGGGGCCATCCATGTCTGGGACCTGGACCCCGCCACCGGCCGGCGGCGCTTCGGCGCCGACGTCGCCGTCCTGCTCGGCCTGGACCCGGACCGGCCCGTGGGCGAGGACGACTTCGTGGCCCACGTGGTGCCCGAGGACCGCGCCGCGGAACGCGCCGCACTCGACCGCGCCCTGCGCACCGGCGAGCCCTACCAGTTCAAGCACCGCATCATCGACACGAAGGGGCACCGCCGCGTGCTCGTCTCGTCGGGCCAGGGATTCCGGGGCGACGACGGCATGCTCACGGAATTCGTGGGCATCTTCAGCGACATCACCGAAGCCGAGCAAGGGCGTGCCCTCGCCGAAGACCGCGCCGTGTTCGCCGAACAGATGATCGGCATCGTCAGCCACGACCTGCGCAACCCGCTCACCACCATCCTCCTGGCCACCGACCTGCTCACGCGCCAGGCGGCCTCGCCCATGCCCACGCCGCCGGACACGGCCGCGCGCATGCTGGGCAACATCACCCGCGCAGGGCAGCGCGCCAAGCGCCTGATCGCCGACCTGCTCGATTTCACGGTCGTGCGCCTCGGCGCAGGCCTGAGCGTCTCGCGCCGCCCCACGGACCTCCACCAGCTCGCGGCCCGGATCATCGAGGAGCTGTCGGTGGCCTTCCCTGGCCGCACCATCGAGCATGTCGCCACGGGCGGCGGAGAAATCAGTGCCGACCCGGACCGCATCGCCCAGCTCCTGGGCAACCTCGTGGGCAACGCCATGGCCTACGGCACGCCGGGCAGCACCGTCACGGTCACCACCGCGGTGGAATCGGGCACCGCCCGCCTGGCCGTGCACAACCACGGCGACCCCATCCCCCGGCACACGCTGGGCCGCCTCTTCCAGCCCATGGTGCGCGGCGTGGCCGCGGACGACACCTCCGCACGCAGCGTGGGGCTCGGCCTGTTCATCGTCCGCGCGATCGCGCAGGCGCACGGCGGGCAGGTGGTCGTGCAGTCCAGCCACGACCACGGCACCGAATTCGCGTTCTCGTTCCCGGCCCGGGTGACGGATCCATAGGCGATCCACCGGGTACCCCTCTCCGCGCTGCGGATGCTCACGCCGCAGGAGGACCTGCGCGTGTACGAGTGGCACACCGGCACCGCCAAGGACTACTTCTGCCCCACCTGCGGGATCATGCCCTTCCGCAAGCCCCGCGCCGCGACGGCGCAGGAGCTTGCACAGGGGATGCGGCCGTTCGTGGGATGGGCGATCAATGCACGGTGTCTGGAAGGTGTGGACCTGTCCTGCATACCGGTCAGGCAGGTGGATGGGGCTGCGCTGGATTGACGAGAAGCAGTGCAGGCAGGCGGGAGGCACTGCCACGCTCGGCCGCTTCACACGATACCTATTGACAATTCATCCCGCCGCGCCATAGTTGAGTCCAATCGGCAAGATATAAAAAAGGCGCCACCCCGATCCGGAGGTCGCGTGCCAGCGAGGAGGGATTCATGCGCGGTCGGTCTCGGCTTCCATCGTGGGTGTGCGCCCTGCTGCTTTGTGGCCTGGGCGCCGTCGTCTGCCTGCCCGGTTCGGCGCAGGAAGTGTGCGCAGTTCCAGGCACCGTGACGCCCTCCCCACCCCGCCCCGTGGACCATGCCAATCCGAACGCGCCTGCGGACTACATGGCGTTGGTGCTTTCCTGGTCCCCCGAACACTGCGAAAGCCAGCGCAACAAGACCGGGGCGGCAAAGGACCGGCATGCCTTCCAGTGCTTTTCCGGCAACCGGTTCGAATGGGTGGTGCATGGCCTGTGGCCGCAGAACGGCAAGGCCGGTCAGTGGAGGACCATCCGCGCAACTGCCAGCCCACTCCCATCGCCCTGCCGGCGCCATTGGTGCGGCAATATCTCTGCATGATGCCTGGCACCGATCTGATGCAGAACGAGTGGCAGGCGCATGGCACCTGCGGCTGGGCATCGGCGGACCGGTATTTCCCGGACATCCAGCGCGTGTATGTCGCACTGCGCCGGCCCACCACGGCGCAGATGGTGCCGGGCGGAGCCAGCGCGGGGCCGAACCAGTTGCTCGATACCCGGGTTGCCGACGTGAAGCAGGCCTTTCTGACAATCAATCCAAATTGCGATAAGTCAACCTGCGGGTGCATTTGGATTTCCCAATCGGCTCAAGGAGATTTGGATCTGCCTGGATACAGATTTGAAGCCTATCGTCTCAGTTGGCGGGCCAAAGGATGAGCCGAAGACTCGGATCCGAGGCAGTAGGACGACGGCGGGGTGCAATAAGTGCGACATCCTTTGCTTAGCCACCAATCTTTCCTCACCTCATGGAACCACATTTAATAAAATCCTCATAATTTAGTGATTTTTTGCAGCGCTCTTAATCAGTTGCTTCGTTTGTCCTGCGCCTAGCGGCGAAAATGGGAGCTGGAGCATGATCAAGACGATGCTTTACCCCAAACTGGCATTTTTTATAATTTCGAATACAATGAAAATTGACCAAAAGAAACTAATACTTGATAAAAGCTATCTGCAAGGATATAACAAGAAGCATATTTTAGATTTATGTAAAAGTTATAAGCTTTTAATTTCAGGTACTTTAATCTATGAAATATTAAAAGACGAGAAAATGCGATCCAGTTTATTTTTCAAATTACCTCCAGGACCAAAATATTCGGAATACATCCCGAGCATAAGTGAACTTATTAAGGAGGAAATTGAAAAATGTGAAGAATGCGGAAAACCAAGCGAGCATATAGTCAAACGCAATTACTCAGTGCTGCGCAGATTCCGAAATCCACACGTAGTTTTAAGCCAACCCGAAATTGCCGCAATTAAATTAGAGAAAGAATTTCTATCTACGCTCTTAATTGATGGGCATCTCGGCTTTATGGGCAGCATATTTAAAAAATATAATAAGCCAGAAATCTCAAAAGAGTTGACAGAACTAAATAACGGTAAGATTAATGATTTCTCATTCATGAACAATTACCTAAAGGCCCAGCGAAATCTAGGAGCAAATATTCCGCGAATTAAATTCTTCACTGAGAACTCAATTACCTACAGATATTACCAAGCAATGCTCATTTTTTCTTTCGATACTTGCAATAGATATGCAAATTTTGAAACCATCACCAATAGCGAACGAGCCGTAGAAAAAATAAGACACGATATAAATGACATGTCTTATATGATTTTATCGTTACTTGAAGGAGGTTTTGCGGTCAAAGAGGAAAAGTTAAAGTTATGGTGGAATTTACTAAAAAAACCCGACACCCCAAAAATTCACTTGCAAACGTAAATTTATTGCAAGGCGCACGACCCACCGAAGTAATCCACCTTAACTCGAAACAAGTTATGTTACGCGACAGATCGGAGTTATTTTTGCACCAATAACGTCCTATGCCGGCAGGGGCATAGCAGCGAGTAGCACGTCGATCTCTGAATCGATTGCTGCAATTCCCGGCATAAGCGCGAGCACACGCTTTTGCTCGGCCTCGGGATCTACGGCCTGTCGTACTGTTGTCTTGCCTGAAGAGTGCGCCGCTAACCCCCGTAGCGCGCCGAACGACTCCATGTCAGCCAAAAACGCTGGGTCAATCTTGCCGTGAGCAACTCCAATCGGAAGAAGCAGTGAAAGTAAATTCTTTTCCTTCACGCCATGGTTCTCATTGCGGACATGGTGATGGAAATTTGCAATGATTGGAAGAAGTCTCTGCCCGATATCGACAAAGGCAGGCCACGTCTTTCGTTTGTTGTCAGTTGGAGCTTCTAGTGTAGAAGGAGGCAGTGCCATCTCTTTGCCGCTGAAACCCACGAGGCATAACGCTACGTGGGAAACATGGCGGGCTGCTTCCCAAACAGCTTGCGCGCGGGAAACTGGCTCCAAGCTCCGATCCTCAAAATAGGACTCGATTTCGGCGTGCGCTAGCACACGGTATGCGAGTGCGCGTGTTGAAACGCTGTCCTGGTCCTCGTAAGTTCCAGTGGAATCAAATTCAGCAGGTAAGAAGCAGTACCTCAGAATTCCCAATTGCTCCTCTAACTGCTGATAGCGAGGCGATGCCATTTTCAGACTCCAAAGCCAGCGAAGGTGATTCCTGCCTTTGAATTGGCATCTGCGGGATCGGCTGGGCGAGCACCAGGTAATTCGAACTCCAAACTGAGAGCCACCTTCAATTTCTCGCCCCACATAACGTACCGTGCTAGCGTATTTGGGACGCCAGCCGTGTCGCTTTCAGACGCGCTCAGAAATCTGGAGTCGGCAGCGATCTCATCGTATGCCGCTCGTACAGCGTCGGAATTCTGCAGCATCGTCATGCGAATGGTGTCATTCGCCGCATAGAAAATCAGCGCGTCAAAAATCGCGCGGTTGAAGAGCCTTGACCCCGCCTTTCTAGCGATGCTCCCCGCCCCAAAAATCTGAATCAATGCTTCACCCGCCGAGTTAAATGCCGCTATCGCTCTTTCGACCGCTGGTTCTTGATTTTCCCAGTCGCTATTCAATCTATCGCAGGTCGTGTCTAGAAAGTCCTTCATGCGGCCCGTGTAAGCCGGCATAAAAAAATAGAATCCGAGGAACCGAACCAGAAGTTCAACATCCCTCATCCGCGGGTCAGGCGTACCTCGACCAAGAATTTCCTGCAAAGGGACAGACGCCTGCGCTCGATCATCGACAGTGTCCGAAAACGTTCCAGGAAACAGCGCCTGACGCAACTCCTGGGGGGAGAGCTTGACACTACCCGTGTTTAGCCTCAGAAACACAAGATGCAGGAAATCATAGCTAGGCCAGTTGCGAATGACGACGGTTCGGACAGTGTAGTTGTGGAATGCATTCAGATCATCTTCGAAGGTAGGGGCCTTGAGCACCTCATATGTTTTGCGGGTGAGATCGCTGCGCGCCTCCAGTCCCGCGAGTCGAAACGCGTTGTTCGGCCCCCGTGCATTGCCCGTGAATTGCATCAGTGAAAGCAGTCGTTGTTTACCATCGAGGACGATGTACTTTCCACGCTGCCCACGCTTCTCCGCCAAAACAATTTGCGGAACTGGAAGGCCAAGAATTAGAGACTCAACAAATGCACTCTTACGTCGGACGGACCACGCGTCTCGACGCTGGAACCTCGGATTCATCTCGATGTTTCCCCGAACCAACTGCGACACCATCGTCTCGACCGTCCAGTCGGCCGAGTGCAGCACGGCCTCGGAAAAGTGCTCGGCCTGAGCGGTGTCTAGCTCCGAGTCAGGCTCATTGAGGAATTCAACATCGGTATCCGGCATATTCGCTTCCTGAAATTTTCCAATGGAAATGTACTAGCCCCTTCAGCGGGTCGTGGCTAAGTGGCTTCGATGACAGGTTACCAGCAGTGCCTCCACTGGCGCCTTCATTAAGCCGTAAATCAGCATCCTTGCGAGGACGATGTCACTCAGATCTGCTACACCGTTGCAGCATTAATTGCCGCTATTGCTAGCATAACCTGTCGCTCGCACACACCAACGAACGTCGCCTCTCGGCATAGAACAGCCGTCCAACCTACGGATCAGAAAGTAGGCAGGAATCGGCACTCACAATCGATTGCATGCGAACCCTCTCTGCAAGACCTACTGCGGGCTAAGATCCGCAGATGTCCTGACCCGCGGCACAGGCACATAAGGCCCCGCATCCGCCTCCACCAGCCGATCCCTCGGTTCAAATACGCAGTCGAACAAAGCCCCGGCTTCCACCCAACTCCTCTTCTCATTCCACATCGTAAGGAATGCCCGGCTCACATCCACCGCGCTGGGGCTGATCTGCATGCTGTGCAGGCTCAGCGCATCGGGCGTGTCCGCCTCGTCATGCAACGCGCTGGACTGCTTCGCATAGCTGCGGAACCGCTCGATCTGGCCGGGCTTGTCGAAGCCGGTATGGCCGCACTGGGCGCCGGTCTCCTGTCCGCGTTCCGCATGGGCCTGCGAAAAGCTGTCCTGCACCATGTGCAGCAAGGCGCCCATGGCGACCTTGTCCAGGTCCTTGCGCACCTCGACGATGCCGGTGGCAAACAGGTTCATGGTCGTGATGTCGCCCGGAAAGTAGCTTGCCAGCTCGGGGCGACCGAGGTCCCGGATGAAGACGCCTGTCGGCGTCGTCCCGGACGCCACGCCCCACAGGAACTCGGCCCACATCTTCATGCGGTCCACCGTTTCGCCCGCGGTTTCCCCGTCATAGGCGCCCATCGCGTGCATGAACTGCAGGTCGCCATAGTGCGAGCGGTACAGCAGGTAGTCGCCCGGCCCGAAGGCCGGCGCCCTGGCCTGGGATTTGGTCTTGGCCTGCGCCCCGGCATCCTGGAACAGGCCCCACCAGCACAGTGGCTGCGATGTGGACCGCAACGTAACGCGCACATCGCAGCCCTTGAGGCGGGGCGGTGACTTGGCATTCAGCAGGAACGGTGGGTCGTCCGGCCAGCGGACCCCATATAGGAGGATGCGGTGCTCCCGGACCGCATCGATGGTCACGCAGTCGTATTCCGATCCCCTGTCGGCACGGCACCCGATGGCCGCCAGGGTGATGGACTCGTGCACCGGGGATTTCATGATGGGGATGGCCGTCCCCACGAACCAATGCCCGACGTAGTCCAGCACGGGGTTGCTCCCCAGCGACGAGATCTTGCGATCCACGTCGCTGACCTTGGGCAGCACCTGGAATGCCGCAGCAGTGGAAGCTGCGAAGAGCGCGGACAGGGCCACGGCCATGGCGCCGTGGCGGTAGCGAGCCCATGTCTTGAACTGGTTCATCGGGACCCCTCCCAAGAGTTTTCTTATGACGGGCCTTGGAGCCCTTTGTGAAAACTATTGCCGTATTCGCGGCGATTTGCAACCCCGTTTTTACGCGCACTGTGAAAAAACCTGTTTCAGCGGCCGTCCAGCAGCCACGGAGCTTTGCTGCACGCATGGCGCCGCAGAGCTCGGTGGTGCGCCGACCTGTCCCTGCAGGTGAGGACGTAGTCCAGCGCGGCAGTTGCGCTTCGTAACCATGCCGCAACCCCACTTTTGTGGCGCCCGCAGATGTTTGCCTCCAGAATCCGGCCCGAAGAAAAACAGCAGAGGGAAGGGACACATGAACGACATCGTCCATGTCGATACGGAGCGCCTTCGCGCGCAATTGGAAGACAAGCTGCCACCGAAGGTACGGCGGTTCCGGCTGGATGACATTCCGGAAGTGATGCGCTCGCGCCTGGGGTGGCCGGTGGCGGCGGCGTTGATGGAGCGGTGGTTCAGGGGAGCGGCGTTTGCAATCACGCTGCCGATCAAACTCAGTGCCCCTCCCCAGCGGCTACACCAATTGCCCGCTTCGCAACTGGAAGAAAACACGGTCACCATGCAATGGGCGCTGAGCTTTACTCGTGTGCAGGCTGCAGTGTCGAGATTGCAAGCGCAATGGAGTAGCCCTGCCGGGATAGAGCAGTTGCAACGGAAGGTTGCTCTACAAACAGTGGGACAGATCCAGCCATGGCGTTTCGGAGACTTGAACCAACCTGCCAAAGTCTTGGACAGCACCTGCCAGGTGAATTTCCTGGACGTAGGCCGGTTCGGCGACCCCATGGATGATTTCTATGGCGCCATTGGCGAGGCCACGCTCAAGATCGCCGTCTCAGGCATGGTGATGCCGAGTGGGCACGGCAAGGCTGCCATCGCGGTCGATGAGTTGGCCTTCTACCTGCGCGATTCCTATGACTTCAATGACGATTCCTTCATATCTCAGCCGCTGGGCTTCTGGGGGCCGCACGGTGTGGTCCGGGTACCCAGGTCCGCTATGGACGTCCCCCTCGACGAACGATGGATGTATGCCAATGTGGACGAAGCAAGCCTCCAGAGCTACTTGGTGCAGAACCGGCATTTCAGGCAATGGCGCGACCTCCACGGACGAGGTGGAGATTTCATGATCGTCTCAGACGTGCATCGTGTTCGCCTTCCTTTTCCAATCAAGCTGGAGTGGTAATGAAGCTGTCCGATCTCAGAAACGTACCTTGCATCGTCTGGTGTCTCGCGTTGAATGCTTGCGTGGTACTGGGCTGGTATGCGACCAAGCCGACGCTCTTCAACAGCTACAACAGTCCCCATTACGTTTATCGGCTGGAGCTCTATCACGCGTCTCTATGGCAGCGCATCATGCATTACGACCAGAGGGCTCCTTTCATTGTCCGGCTGCACCGCGTTGATCCCAAGGAACTGCTGGGCGAAAGCCAGGTGGTCGATTTGTGGAGCGGGATCGATATCGATTGGCAACTCGATCCGCCGGTGCAAACCAACAAGGTCTATGTGGGCAGGGACGTCATCTTCAAAAACATCCCTCCGGAATGCACGGAAGCGGCACAGATACCGGGTTGCCCCAACACCAAGCCCTGACGATCGCCCCCTGTGGCACCACATCGCACGCAGTGGTAATGAAGCTTACAAACCTCAAGAATGTGCCCTGCATCGCCTGGTGCCTGGGCCTGAATGCGTTGTTCCTGGCGGGATGGGCTCTGGCAAAGCCCACCTTCGCAGATGCCGAAAACAGCCCGCACCGGGTGTACCGCCTGGAGTTCCACAAAGCTTCTTTTCTGCAGCGCATCACCCACCCGAGCTTCAAGATGCCCTATGTGGTCCGGCTGTATCGCATCGAGCCCAAGACCCTGCGGGGCCAGAGTGAAGTGGTCGATCTCTGGCTGAATGGCGATATCGAATGGCAGCTCGATTCGCCGGTGCAAGCCAACAAGGTCTATGTGGGCAGGGATGTCATCTTCAAAAACATCCCGTCGGAATGCTCGGAAGCGGCGCAGATACCGGGTTGCCCCAACGCCAACCCCTGATCCTCACAACAACACGATGTCGTACTGCTCCTGCCCCAACCCACTCTCCGCCTGCAGCGAGATCGGCTTGCCGATGAAATCCGACAGCCCCGCCAAATGCTGGCTCTCCTCGTCCAGGAACAGCTCCACCACCTTGGCGGAGGCGACCACCCGGAACTCGCGGGGGTTGAACTGGCGGGCCTCGCGCAGGATCTCGCGCAGGATGTCGTAGCACACGCTGCGCGCGGTCTTCACGCTCCCCTTGCCCTGGCAGTGCGCGCAGGGCTCGCAGAGCATGTGGGCGAGAGACTCGCGGGTGCGCTTGCGTGTCATCTCGACGAGGCCGAGCTGCGAGAAGCCGCCGGTCATGGTCTTGACGCGGTCGCGCGCGAGCTGCTTGCGGAATTCGGCGAGCACGGCGTGCTGGTGGTCTTCGCGCGCCATGTCGATGAAGTCCGCGATGATGATGCCGCCCAGGTTGCGCAGCCGCAGCTGGCGGGCGATGGCCTGGGCGGCTTCCAGGTTGGTCTTGAAGATGGTGTCGTCGAAGTTGCGCGCGCCCACGTAGCCGCCGGTGTTCACGTCGATGGTGGTGAGCGCCTCGGTCTGGTCCACGATGAGGTAGCCGCCGGATTTCAAATCCACGCGCCGGCCCAGGGCGCGGGCGATCTCTTCGTCGATGCCGTAGAGGTCGAAGATGGGCCGCTCGCCCTTGTACAGCTGCAGCTTGGGCACGGCGGCCGGGGTGAACTCGCGGCCGAAGGCCTGCAGCAGGGCGAACTGCTCGCGCGAGTCGATGCGGATGCTGGCGGTTTCCTCGCCCACGAGGTCGCGCAGCACGCGCTGCAGCAGGTTCAGGTCCTGGTGCAGCAGCGAGGCCGGCGGCTGGCGCATGGCGGCCTCCTTGATGCGCGCCCAGGTCTTGCGCAGGTAGGCGATGTCCTCGGCCAGTTCCGCATCGGACGAATCCTCGCCATTGGTGCGCAGGATGAAGCCGCCGCCTCCGCCCGTGGCCTTGTCGCCCACCAGGGCCTGCAGGCGGGCGCGCAGCGCGTCGCGCTCGGCGGCCGGGATCTTCTGCGACACGCCCACGTGGTCGTCCTGCGGCAGGAAGACGAGCAGCCGCCCGGCGATGCTGATCTGGGTGGAGAGCCGCGCGCCCTTGGTGCCGATCGGGTCCTTGATGACCTGCACCATGAGCGCCTGCCCCTCGAACACCTGCTTCTCGATGGGCACCGGCGGCTCGCCCTTGCGCGCGAACATGGGCGCCTCGCCGCCCTCCTGGCGGTGCCACACGTCGGCCACGTGCAGGAAGGCCGCGCGCTCCAGCCCGATGTCGATGAAGGCGGACTGCATGCCCGGCAGCACGCGCGAGACCTTGCCCAGGTAGACGTTGCCCACCAGCCCCTGCTCCAGCGTGCGCTCCACGTGCAGTTCCTGCACGGCACCGTGTTCGACGACGGCGACGCGGGTTTCCTGGGGGGACCAATTGATGAGGATGTCTTGTTGCATGGCGGGCGGCGCGGGTCGAGGGGCGGGCGGGATGGGAGGAGGTGCTCGGGAACCGATGATGCCTCAACGGCCCCCGTTGCGCCGGGCCCGGCCGCCTTCAGCCGGGCATGCCGGCCTGCCGCAGCAGCTGCGCTGTCTCGAACAGCGGCAGGCCCATGATGCCGGTGTAGCTGCCGGCGATGCGCTCCACGTAGCGGGCGGCGGGGCCCTGGATGCCGTAGGCGCCGGCCTTGCCCAGCGGATCGCCGCTGGCGGCATAGGCCGCGATCTGCTCCGTGGTCATCGGCGCGAAGCGCACCTGCGATACCGAGAGCGCCGCATGGCGCGCGCCGCCCGGCACCTGCACGGCCACGGCGGTGAGCACGCGGTGGGTGCTGCCGGACAGGCGCGCGAGCATCTGCCGCGCATGCGCCTCGTCGTCGGGCTTGCCGAGGATGTCGCGGCCCAGGGCCACGGTGGTGTCGGAGCACAGGATGGGCGCGGGCTCCAGGCCGCGCCGCGCATGCCGTGCCACGGCCGCATCCAGCTTGAGGCCAGTCACGCGCTGGACATAGCGCGCGGGCGCCTCGCCGGGCCGGGGCGCCTCGATGGCCTCGGCGTCTTCCACGACGGCATCGCCATCGGCATTGGGCAACAGCAGCACGTGCCGCACGCCGATCTGGTCGAGCAGCTGGCGGCGCCGCGGGCTCTGGGAGGCCAGGTACACGAAGGACGGCGCGGGAGCCTGCGTGGCGGAGGTGGCGGAGGATGAGGAAGAGGGGTTCGGTTTCACGGCGGCAGGATAGCGGATGCCGGGGCTGTTTCGCGCGGCGGTGCATGGCATCGGATGGCCGCGCGGGCACGCGGCCGGCCGGCGCGAAGATGCCGGGCATGTCCGATGGCCTGCCCAGCTTCCACACCGAGCGCCTGCACCTGCGCCCCGTCGTCCTCGAGGACGCCCCCGCCCTGCTCGCGATGAGCGATGCCCGCGCGCCGGGTACCTGGATCGGCTACGCGCCGCTGGCCGACCTGGAGGCCGCCGAGGTGTTCGCCGCCTGGATGGTGATGATCGGCCGCAAGCCCGTGCCCGACATCTGCTGGGCGATCGAGCGGCGCGATGCACCGGGCCTGATAGGGCTCTGCCAGCTCAAGGGCTGGGACCCGGTGGAGCGGACGGCGCAGGTCGGCTACGAGATCGCCCGCCCCCACCAGCGGCACGGCTTCATGCGCGAGGCGCTGGAGGCGCTGCTGCGCGGCTGCTTCCTGGGTTTCGGGCTGCGGCACCTGGATGCGCACGTGCATGCGGACAATGCCGCTTCGCTGGCGCTGCTGCGGCATGCGGGCTTCGTCCTGCAGGGCGACCTGCCCGGGGGGGAAACCTGCGGCGGAAAGACGCATGCGATGCAGGTCTGGCGCCGCTGCGCGGAGGCTATTCCCGGTGGTAGGGATGGCCCGCGTTCACGGACCACGCGCGGTAAAGCTGCTCGATCAGCAGCACCCGCACCATCGCATGCGGCAGCGTGAGGTCTGAGAGGCGGATGCGTTCGTGCGCGGCCTGGCGGAAGGCCGGGTCGAGCCCGTCGGGGCCGCCGATGACCAGCGCCACAGCGTCGCCGCCCAGCTGCCAGTCCTTGAGGCGGGCGGCCAGGGCCTTGGTGGTGAGCGAGGTGCCGCGCTCGTCGAGCGCCACGATGCGCGTGCCGCGCGGGATGGCGGCCTCGATGCGCTCGCGTTCGGCGGCGTAGAGGGTTTCCAGCGTCTTGGAGCCGCGCGGCTCGGTCTTGACGGCCTTGAGCTCCACCTTCAGTTCGGGTGGGAACCGCTTGGCATAGTCGTCGTAGGCGGTCTGCGCCCAATCGGGTACGCGCTGGCCCACGGCCACGATGAGCAGTTTCATCGGTCAATGCTCCGCGGGCACCCTGCCGGAATCCGGCGCATGCGCCGTACCCCGGGCGGCATGCCCGCCTGCCTGCTCACTCAGCCGGCCTTCTTGCGGGCCGGGGCTTTTTTAGCGGCGGCCGCGCGCGGTGCGGCCGGACGGGCCGAGGGCGCCTTCCTGGCGGCAGCGGACTTGGCTGCGGGCTTGCGGGCCACCGGCTTCACGACCACGGTCTTCACCTTCGGTGCCGCGGACCTGGCTGCGGGCGACTTGCCGGCGGCGGTTTTCGCCGGTGCCTTGGCGGGGGCCTTGGCCGGAGCCTTGGCAGCAGCGGCCTTCACGGGTGCGACCTTGCCGGCAGCCTTCCTGGCGGGAGCCGGAGCGGGGGCAGCGGCGGCAGCCTTGCTGCGGCCCGGCTTGCGCGCCGGCACTTCCGCTTCGGCCGCCGCGGCCTTCTTGCGCGGCGCGGCCTTCTTCTTCGCGGGTGCGGCATCGCCGGATTCGGCGGCCTTCACGGGCTTGGCGGCGCCGAGCTTCAGGCGCACCGGCGTCTCGCCCCAGATCTCTTCCAGGCGGTAGTACTGGCGGATGGCCGGCTGCATGATGTGGGCCACGGCGGCGCCGCAGTCCACGATGATCCATTCGCCGTTGTCCTCGCCCTCGGTACGGGGCTTGGGGAAGCCCGCCTCGCGCACCGCGTCGCGCACGCTGGCGGCCAGGGCCTTGGTCTGCCGGTTGGACGTGCCCGACGCCACGATGACCCGCTCGAAGAGCGGCGACAGCTTCTCGGTGTTGAACACCTGGATGTCTTGCGCCTTGACGTCCTCCAGGCCATCGACGATGGCGCGCTGGAGTTTCGTGACGTCCTTCTTGGCGGCGGATTCCGAACGGGTGGAGGTGGTCATCAGGGACGGGAAATGTTGGGGGTGAGAGGCAATATAGCGCGCAACCCGCGCGGGAGCCAATGGAGCGCTGCGGGCACGGAATGCGCCACCGCAGCGGGGTTGGGGAATGTCTGGCGCCTGGTACCGTTGCGAGGTGGGCGCAGGCAGCTATTGAAATTATAGCTTTGCGCCCTCCCCGGGGGCATGCGGCGGCGCCTCACAGCCAGTCGCGCCGCACGAGGAAGCGCCGCGTCAGCTCGGCTTCGGGCGTGCCCGGGGCGTCCTGCCGCTGGTACGCCCAGCCCGCCAGGGGCGGCATGGACAGCAGGATCGACTCGGTGCGCCCGCCGGACTGCAGCCCGAAATGCGTGCCGCGGTCCCAGACGAGGTTGAACTCGACGTAGCGGCCGCGCCGGTAGCACTGGAAGGAGCGCTCGCGGTCGCCGAAGTAGATGCCCTGGCGCCGTTGCACGATCGGCAGGTAGGCGCCCAGGAACGCATCGCCCACCGACTGCATCATCGCCAGGCTGCGGTCGAAGCCCAGTTCGGAGAAGTCGTCGAAGAAGATGCCGCCGATGCCGCGCTGCTCGTCGCGGTGCTTGAGGTAGAAGTACTCGTCGCACCACCGCTTGAAGCGCAGGTAGAGCCCTTCGCCGAACGGATAGACCGCGTCGCGGCAGCTGCGGTGGAAATGCACCGCGTCTTCCTCGAAGCCGTAATAGGGCGTGAGGTCCATGCCGCCGCCGAACCAGCACACGGGCGGCTGCCCGTCGCGCGCCGCGGCGATCATGCGCACGTTCATGTGCACCGTGGGCACGTAGGGGTTGAGCGGGTGGAACACCAGCGACACGCCCATGGCCTCGAACGGCGCGCCGGCCAGCTCGGGCCGGTGCTGCGTGGCCGAGGGCGGCAGCGCGGCGCCGCGCACGTGCGAGAAGCCGCAGCCCGCGCGCTCGAACACGCGCCCGCCCTCGAGGATGCGGGTGATGCCGTCGCCCTGCAGCGGCTCGCCCGGGGCCTTGCTCCATGCGTCGGAGAGGAAGCGCGCACCGACCTGCCCCTCGACGCTCTCGATCGCATTGGTGATGCGCGACTGCAGGTCCACCAGGTAGGCGCGCACGCGCTCGGCCGCATCCGCCGGCGGCGCGGAAACGCCCGGGGCGCGCCCCGTTCCGGAAGCCGTGGCCATCAGTTCTTGACCGCCCGGTGGCCGATGTCGCGGCGGTACTGCGCGCCGTCGAAGTGGATGCCGCGCGCCACGTCATAGACGCGCTGCTGCGCCAGCTTCACGCTGTCGGCCAGCGCCGTCACGCAGAGCACGCGGCCGCCGGTGGTGCGCACCACGCCGTCCTGCAGTTCGGTGCCGGCATGGAACACCATGGCGTCGTCGGCATCCGCCGGCAGGCCGGTGATCGCGTCGCCCTTGCGGGGGCTGTCCGGGTAGCCGTGGGCGGCCATGACCACGCCCAGCGCGGGGCGGCGGTCCCACTGCAGCTCGACCTGGTCGAGCTTGCCGTCCACGCCGGCGCCCAGCACGTCCACCAGGTCGCTCTTGAGGCGCATGAGGATGGGCTGGGTCTCCGGGTCGCCCATGCGGCAGTTGAACTCCAGCGTCTTGGGATGGCCCTTGGCGTCGATCATCAGGCCGGCATACAGGAAGCCCGTATAGGGGATGCCGTCCTTTTCCATGCCGCGGATGGTGGGCAGGATGATCTCGCGCATGGCGCGCGCATGCACGTCGGCCGTGACCACCGGTGCGGGCGAATACGCGCCCATGCCGCCCGTGTTCGGGCCCTGGTCGCCGTCCTTCAGGCGCTTGTGGTCCTGGCTGGTGGCCAGCGCGGCGACGTTCTTGCCGTCGCACAGCACGATGAAGCTCGCCTCCTCGCCTTCGAGGAACTGCTCGATCACCACGCGCGCGCCACCCTCGTTGTGGCTCACGCCGTACTTGTTGTCCACGAGCATGAAGTCCACCGCGTCGTGGGCCTCCTGCGCGGTCATGGCCACGACCACGCCCTTGCCGGCGGCCAGGCCGTCGGCCTTGACCACGATGGGCGCGCCCAGGCGGTCGATGAAGGCATGGGCCAGCGCAGGATCGGTGAAGGTGTCGTAGTCGGCGGTGGGAATGCCGTGGCGGCGCATGAAGGCCTTGGAGAAGGCCTTGGAGCTTTCCAGCTGCGCGGCGGCCTTCGTGGGGCCGAAGATGCGCAGGCCGTGCGCGCGGAACTCGTCCACCACGCCGGCGGCCAGGGGCGCCTCGGGGCCGACCACGGTGAGCTGGATCTTCTGTTCCTGCGCCCACGCGCGCAGCGCGCGCACGTCGGTCACGGGAATGTTTTCCAGCTTGGAATTGAGGGCGGTGCCGCCGTTGCCGGGGGCCACGTAGACCTTGGTGACCTTGGGAGACTGCGAGAGCTTCCAGGCCATTGCGTGTTCACGGCCGCCGCCTCCGATGACAAGAACTTTCATGGGGTGTCCGGGTGCCTCGTCGCTCAGAGCGCGGCGTTGTGATAAACCTCCTGCACGTCGTCGAGGTCCTCGATCACGTCCAGGAGCTTCTGCATGCGCTCGGCGTCCTCGCCGGCCAGGTCGATGGTGACGTCGGGGCGCATGGTCACGTCGGCGGCATCGGGCGTCAGGCCCGCGGCCTCCAGGGCGTTCTTCACGGCCTCGAAGTCGCCGGGCGCGGTGAGCACCTCGATGGCGCCGTCCTCGTCCGTCACCACGTCTTCGGCACCGGCCTCCAGGGCCACTTCCATGACCTTGTCCTCGCTGGTGCCGGGGGCGAAGATGAGCTGGCCCACGTGCTTGAACTGGAAGGCCACCGAGCCTTCCGTGCCCATGTTGCCGCCGTACTTGCTGAACGCGTGGCGCACCTCGGCCACGGTGCGCACGCGGTTGTCGGTCATCGTGTCCACGATGATGGCCGCGCCGCCGATGCCGTAGCCTTCGTAGCGGATCTCTTCGTAGGTCAGGCCTTCGGCGTTGCCGGTGGCCTTGTCGATGTTGTACTTGATGCGGTCGGCCGGCATGTTGGCGGCCTTGGCCTTGTCGATGGCCAGCCGCAGGCGCGGGTTGGCCGAGACGTCGCCGCCGCCGGCGCGCGCGGCCACGGTGATCTCGCGAATGATCCGGGTCCAGATCTTGCCGCGCTTTTCATCCTGCCGCCCCTTGCGGTGCTGGATATTGGCCCATTTGCTGTGTCCTGCCACAGGGAGTCCTTGCTGTTGTGTCTATCGATTAATCTACCGGTCGGACGCGATTTTACTTTTGACTCTCCCCAGCCATGGCCGAACCGATCCTGATTGCGAAGCACGACACCGCCGAATGCCACCTGCTGCCCGCGCTGGCCAACCGCCACGGGCTCATCACGGGTGCCACCGGCACCGGCAAGACGGTCACCCTGCAGACCCTCGCCGAAGGGTTTTCCCGCATCGGCGTGCCGGTGTTCATGGCCGACGTGAAGGGCGACCTGACCGGCATCAGCCAGCCCGGCCGCATCGGCGAGAAGATGGCCGCCACCCTGGCCGAGCGCGGCCTGCCCCTGCCGGAGCCCCTCGCCTGCCCCACCACGCTCTGGGACGTGTTCGGCGAGCAGGGCCACCCCGTGCGCGCCACCATCTCCGACATGGGGCCGCTGCTGCTCGGCCGCATGCTGGGCCTGAACGAGACGCAGCTGGGCGTGCTCAACATCGTCTTCAAGATCGCCGACGACAACGGCCTGCTGCTGCTCGACCTGAAGGACCTGCGCGCCATGCTCGCCCACGTGGGCGAGAACGCGAAGGAATTCACCACCGAGTACGGGAACATCAGCGCCGCCAGCGTGGGCGCCATCCAGCGCGGGCTGCTGCAGATCGAGGCACAGGGCGGCGACCGGTTCTTCGGCGAGCCGATGCTCGACATCAACGACCTGATGCAGACCATGGATGTGAATGCAGCCCCCGAGACGCCTGCGGCGTCGCCCCCCCAAGGGGGTGCATCTGCCCCTAGAGGCGGCTCGGCGCGGCAGATGGGCGTCGTCAACATCCTCGCCGCCGACAAGCTGATGCAGTCGCCGCGCCTCTATGCCACCTTCCTGCTCTGGATGCTGTCCGAACTCTTCGAGCAGCTGCCCGAGATCGGCGATCCGGACCAGCCGAAGCTGGTGTTCTTCTTCGACGAGGCCCACCTGCTCTTCAACGAGGCGCCCAAGGTGCTGGTCGAGCGCATCGAGCTGGTGGTGCGGCTGGTGCGCTCCAAGGGCGTGGGCGTGTATTTCGTGACCCAGAACCCGCTGGACATTCCCGACAGCGTGCTGGCCCAGCTCGGCAACCGCGTGCAGCATGCGCTGCGCGCCTTCACGCCGCGCGACCAGAAGGCAGTGAAGGCCACGGCCACCACCATGCGTCCCCAGCCCGGGCTGGACATCGAGGCCGCCATCACCGAGCTGGCCGTGGGCGAGGCGCTGGTCAGCCTGCTGGACGCCAAGGGCCGCCCCGGGCCCACCGAGCGGGTCTTCGTGCTGCCGCCCGGCAGCCAGATCGGGCCGATCACCCCGCAGCAGCGCCAGGCGCTGATGGCGCAATCGCTGGTGGCGGGCGTCTATGAAAAGATGGTGGACCGCGAATCGGCCTACGAGAAGCTGCGCGGCCGCACCGGCGATGCCGTGCAGGCGCCGGCCGGCGGCAAGGACGGCACGGGAAGCGCCGGGGCTTCCTCCGGCGACGGCGGCCTGCTCGGGGGCCTGAACGACGTGCTGTTCGGCACCACGGGCCCGCGTGGCGGCAAGAAGGACGGGCTGGTGCAGACCATGGCCCGCTCGGCCGTGCGCACCATGGGCACCTCGCTGGGCAAGGAGATCCTGCGCGGGGTGCTGGGCAGCGTGTTCGGCGGCCGCAAGCGCTAGCAGCGTCGGCACGCGTGCGCCGCTCCCCGGGGCAGCGCGGCAGCCACCGTGCAGCCCGGTGGATCAGAACAGGTTGACGGGGATCTTCAGGTAGGCCGTGCCGTTCGCTTCGGGCGGGGGCATGTGGCCAGCCCGGATATTCACCTGCACCGAGGGCAGCATGAGCGCGGGGAGGCCCAGCGTGGCATCGCGTTCGGTGCGCCGCGCGACGAACTCGTCCATGGGAACACCATCGCGCACGTGGATGTTCGATGCCCGCTGCTGCGCGACGGTCGTGCTGCACCGGGCCTGCCGCCCTGCCGGCGGATAGTCGTGGCAGAGATAGAGCAGCGTGTCGGCCGGCAGCGCCAGGATGCGCCGCGCCGACTGGAACAGCGTGCGGGCATCTCCACCGGGGAAATCGCAGCGCGCGGTGCCGACGTCGGGCATGAACAGCGTATCCCCCACGAACACCGCATCGGCCCCCGCACCAGGACCGGTGATCCGGTAGGCGACGTCGGCGGGGGTGTGGCCGGGCACGTGCAGGGCGACGGCCTGCAGGCGCCCGATGGAGAACGTCTCGCCATCCGCGAACAGGTGCCCGAACTGCGAGCCGTCGGTGGACAGGTCGGTCGCGTTGAAGATGCCGCGAAACTCCCGCTGCACCTGCGTGATTCCGGCGCCGATGCCCACCAGCCCGCCGAAGCGCTTCTGCAGCCAGGGCGCTGCCGAGAGGTGGTCCGCATGGGCGTGGGTTTCCAGCAGCCAGTCCACCTGCAGCCCATGGGCTGCGATATAGGCGGCCACGGCCTCCGCGGGCCCGGAATCGGTGCGCCCCGCCTTCTGGTCGAACCCCATGACGGGGTCGATCACCGCGCAATGGCCGGCGCCGTCGTCCACCACGTAAGAGAACGTGGAAGTGGCGCTGTCGAAGAAATGCTGGACGGAAAGGGGCATGGCGCATCCTCGTTGGGAAGCCATATTTTATACAATGAAAGATATTTCATTCAATAAAATCACCGGAGACGCTCTATGCACGCCAGTTCCCTGCCGGAAGCACGGCTTGTCGCCCATCTGTTCGACCAGTCGTCGCGGCCCCTGTCTCCGGCCACGCGCGAGCGCCTGGCACAGGCACTACTGGACTGGACGACCGCCGGCCTGGCGGCGCTCGACCTGCCCGCAGCAGCCACGATGCGCGGCATCGCGATGGAAGTGTCGCCCGGCACGGGCCCGTCCCGAGTGTTCGGCGGCGCGGCCACGCATCCGGTGGGGGCGGCCTTCGCCAATGCAGCCATCGCGCACCTGCGCGAGATCGACGATGCCCACCGCGCCGCCATGCTGCACCCGGGGGTGGTCGCCATCACGCCCGTGCTCGCGCTGGCCCCGGCGCTGGGCCTCACCCGTGCCCAGGCAGCCCGCGCGGTCATCGCCGGCTACGAGGTGGCGCTGCGCCTGGGCGAAGCATTGGGCGCGGGGCACGCGGGGCTGTTCCATGCCACCGCCACCGCCGGCGCCGTGGGTGCCGCGGCGGCGGCGGGGATGGCGATGGGGCTGGAGCCGGACCGCCTGCACCATGCGCTGGGCATCGCCGCCACCCAGGCGGCCGGCCTCTGGCAACTGGTGGACGACGGGGCGCATGCATCGAAGTCGCTGCATCCCGCGTTCGCCGTGCGCAACGGCATGGCGGCGGCCAGCGCCGCACGCGCGGGCATGCCGGGGGCGCAGGCCTTCTTTACCGGGCGGCGCGGCATGTACGCGGCGCTGTCGGGCGATGGGCCGATGGACGCGGTGGGCGGCGGGCTCGATGTGCCCGAGCGCCTGCACACCGCCACCATCAAGGCCTGGCCTGCCTGCGCCATGCTGTTCACGCCCCTGGATGCGACGCGGGCGCTGATGACGGAGCACGGCATCACGGGCGCCGACGTGCAGTCGCTGCGCATCGAAGTGTTTCCGCATGCCCTCAGGATCGCGGGTGTGCATTGGCCCGCGAAGCCGGCGGAAGCGAGCTTCTGCCTGCGCTATGTGCTGGCGGTGCTGCTGCACAAGGGGGCGCTGGGCATCGCCGACACCGAAGCGCCGCAGCCCGGCTCCCCCGCGCTGCGTGCGCTGGCCGATCGCATGGAAGTGGTGCCGTCGGACGCATTCCAGCAAGCATTTCCCCAGCGCCGCCCGGCCCGTGTGACGGCGACGCTGCAGGACGGCAGGCAGGTCAGCGCCTACCGCGAACTGCGCCGTGGCGACCCTGAAGACCCGTACACCTGGGCCGGCCTGCAGCAGCGCATGCGCGACTTCGTGCCCGCCATGGACGATGCCGCGGCCGCCGCCATCGTGGCCTGGTGCGAAGCGTTCACGGACCCCGCGCGCGACCCGGAGCCGTGCGCGCCCGCCGCCGCGCTTTTCGCCAGCGCGCCGGCCTGGGGCCCGTCGGCCGGCCCTAGCCCTGCCAGCCGCGCGGCGGCTGGCTGCTGAAGCCCTGGGCCTGCAGCGCGCTGCGCACCACCTGCACCGCGCGCCGCTGGGCGGTGGCGCTTTGCCGGGGCGCGATGCCGATCACGACCACCGCCCCCAGGAAGCCGCCGTCGCTGTCGAAGACCGGCACGGCCACGGAGGCGATCTGGGGCACGCGCTCCTCCCGCGTCATGGCGAAGCCGTCGCGGGCGATGGCGTCGGCCTGCGGCGTTTCGCTGCCCGTGAAATGGCGCAGCACGTGGGATGAGGAACCACCCGCGGTGAGCGGAATGCGCGCGCCCACCTCCACATGGTGGCGCACCTCGTTGCGGCTGTTTTCGCGGTACAGGCAGACACGCTCGTCGCCGTCGCGCACGTAGAAGGCCACGGTCTCGCCCGTTTCCTGCATCACGGCCTGCAGCGCCGGCTGCAGGCGCGCGCCGATGTCGAAGGTCTGGCGGTAGAGCATGCCCATGCGCAGCAGCGCGGGCCCGGGCGCGTAGTCGCCGTTGTCGAAGCGGTGGACCATGCGGGCGCGCACCAGCACGCCCAGGAGCCGCAGCGCGGTGGCCTTGTCCAGCCCTGTCCGCTCCGCCACGTCGCGCAGCGGCAGCCGCAGGCTGTCTTCGTCGAAACACTCGAGGATGGCGATGCCGCGTTCCAGCACCCCGGAGGGTGGGCGCGGCGGCTCGGCGGAAGGCAGGGACCGGGATTCGGTTCGGGAAGCTTTCATGGCGGGACGGCAATACCCACGCATCCGGGCTGCCACCGTTGACAGCGCCGAACGAGCAGGCCTATAGTTTTAATAACTGAAATGTATTTCATTCATTGAAATACCACAAGCCCACAAGGCGGCGCTCCGTGTTGCGACACGGCGCCACCGACGGAGACGAAACCCCACCCATTGCCGCGCCACCCATGGTAGTGGCCGACCTGCACCGACATGCGCGCCACCGTGACCGATCCCTCCCTGCCCGCCACGCTCGCCGCCATCGTGGGCGCCGCGCACATGCTCACCGCACCGGAAGACATGGCCCGCTACGAAGCCGAATGGCGTGGCGTCTATCCAGGCGCGGCGCGCGCGGTGGTGCGGCCCGCCACGACCGGGGAGGTGTCACGCGTGGTCGCCGCCTGCGCCGCGGCCGGCGCGTGCATCGTGCCGCAGGGGGGCAACACCGGCCTGGTGGGCGGCTCCACCCCGGACGATTCGAAGACCGAGGTGGTGCTGAGCCTGGAGCGCATGCGCGCGGTGCGCCGCAGCGACCCGCTGGACAACACGCTGACCGTGGAGGCTGGCTGCACGGTGCTGGCCGCGCAGGAGGCGGCGGTATCGGTGGGCCGGCTGTTCCCGCTGTCGCTGGCCTCGGAAGGCAGCGCCACCGTGGGAGGCGTGGTGTCCACCAACGCCGGCGGGGAGCAGGTGCTGCGCTATGGCAATACCCGAGACCTGGTGCTGGGCCTGGAGGTGGTGCTGGCCGACGGCCGCGTGCTGAACCTGCTGGGCGCGCTGCGCAAGGACAACACGGGCTACGACCTCAAGCAGCTGTTCATCGGCGGCGAGGGCACGCTGGGCATCGTCACCGCCGTCACCTTCAAGCTGTTTGCACGGCCACGCAGCGTGGTCACGGCCTGGGTGGCCGTGCGCGATCCGCAGGCCGCAGTGGAACTGCTGTCGCGCCTGACCGATGCAGTGGGCGAGCGCGTCACCGCCTTCGAGCTGATCGGCGACGGCCCGCTGGGCCTGGTGCTGCGGCACGGCACGGCCGGCATGCGCAGCCCTCTCGGCGAGGTGCCGGCATGGTCGGTGCTGTTCGACGTGTCCGAGGTGTCGGCCCGCATGGACCCTGCCCCCGCGGTGGAAGACGTGCTGGGCGCGGCGATGGAGGACGGGCTGGTGCTCGACGCGGCGCTGGCTGCGTCGGACAGCCAGGCCCATGCCTTCTGGGCGCTGCGCGAGCATGTGCCCGAGGCGCAGCGGCTGGAAGGTCCGTCGATCAAGCACGACATCGCGGTGGCGATTTCACGCATTCCGCAATTCATCGACGAAGCCGGCGCGGCGCTGCAGGCCTTCATGCCCGGCGTGCGCATCATGTGCTTCGGCCACGTGGGCGACGGCAACCTGCACTACAACCAGAGCCTGCCCCCGGGCATGGCACCAGCGGATTTCCGCGCGCAGGAAGACGCGATCCACGACATCGTGCACGCCACGGCCGCGCGGCTGGGCGGTTCGATCTCGGCCGAGCACGGCATCGGCCGCCAGAAACAGCAGGCGCTGCTGCACTACAAGAGCCCCGTCGCCCTGGAGGCGATGGCGCGCATCAAGCACGCCATGGACCCGTACAACACGTTCAACCCAGGCCGGATGCTGCCGCGCGCGCTCGTGGAAACCGCAGCCTCCTCTTCCAACCACTGAACCCCGACACTTCCACAGGACACCCATGCCCGTTTCCGTATTCGACATGCAATCGCTCCAGCACCTCTGGGGCACCGACGAGTTGCGCACCATCTTCGGCGAGGAGAACCGGGTGCAGAAGTGGCTCGATTTCGAGGCCGCGCTGGCCGCGGCCCAGGCCGAGATGGGCATCATCCCCGCGGCCGCTGCGAAGGAGATCGCCGAGAAGGCCAGGATCGAGAACATCGACATCGCGAAGATGTCGGCCGAGATCCGCCGCATCAAGCACTCCCTGGTGCCCGCGCTCCGCCAGCTCCAGGCTGCCTGCTCCAGGGAGAACGGCGAATGGGTGCACTACGGCGCGACCACGCAGGACGTGGTGGACACCGGCGTGGCGCTTCAGCTCAAGGAGTTCCATGCCGTGGCGATGCGCGACCTGCAGGCCGTGGGCCGGGAGCTGGCCCGCCTGGCCGTGGCGCACCGCGACGTGCCCATGGCCGGCCGCACGCACGGCGTGCAGGCGCTGCCCATCACCTTCGGCCACAAGTGCGCGCTGTGGCTGGACGAGCTGGGCCGCCACCACGAGCGCCTGGTGCAGGCCGCGCCCCGCGTGCTGGTGGGCATGCTGGCGGGCGCCGTCGGCAGCCAGGCGTCGCTGGGCCCGAAGGCCATCGAGCTGGAGGAGCGCATGCTCGGCAAGCTGGGCCTGGGCGCGCCCGCGATCAGCTGGGCCCCGGCGCGCGATCGCTTCACCGAATACACGAACCTGCTCGCCATGCTCGGCAGCACGCTCTCCAAGATCGGCAACGAGCTGTTCAACATGCAGCGCAACGAGTTCGGCGAAGTGGAGGAAGGCTTCTCGGAAGGCAAGCTGGGCTCCTCCACCATGCCGCACAAGCGCAATCCCACGTCCGCCGAGAACCTGGCGGGCCTCTCCCGCCCCCTGCGCTACAACGCCGCGATGATGGTCGAGGGAATGGTCTCCGAGAGCGAGCGCGACGGCATCGCCTGGAAGATGGAATGGAAGGCCGTGCCCGAATGCTGCATGATCGCCGGCGCCATGCTGTTCCAGGCGAAGAACCTGCTGGCGGGGCTGAAGGTCAACGCCGACGTGATGGCCGCCAATCTCGACAAGATGCGCGGCTACCTGCTCTCCGAGCGGGTGATGCTGGAGCTGAGCGAGCGCGTGGGCAAGCAGACCGCGCACGAGTGGATCTACGAGGCCTCCATGCACGGCATCACCCACAAGCTCGGCTTCGCCGATGCCATGCGCCAGCACAAGGGCCTGGGCGAGCTGCTGACCGACGCGGAAATCCAGGACATGACCGATCCCGCCGGCTACCTCGGCCAGTGCGGCACCTCGGTCGACCGCGTCGTCGCCGCGCAGAAATCCTGGCTGGATTGACCTGCGCCCCCCTGCGGAGGCGGGACCACCCGCCCCGCATCCCTGCAAGGAGACAAGACCCATGTTCGAAACACCTTCCCGCCGCCGGCTCGGCGCGCTGGCCCTGGCCTGCACCGCCGCGTGGGCCTGCGCTGCGCCGGCGCAGGCCGCATTCCCGGAGACGCCCATCAAGCTGGTCGTGGGCTTTCCGCCAGGCGGAGGCGGCGACCTCTACGGCCGCCTCGTCGCCAACGCCATGGGCAAGACCATCGGGCAGCCGGTGATCGTCGAGAACCGCGCGGGCGCGGGGGGCAACATCGCGGCCGACACCGTCGCCAAGGCCAGGCCCGACGGCTACACCATCCTGCTGGCGATGAGCGGCAACCTGGCGGTATCGCCGGCCATCAAGCCGCAGAGCATTCCGTACAAGGCTCCGGACGACTTCGCGCCGATCGGCCTGATCCTGGAGGCGCCCCACGGCCTGTTCGTGGGCCAGAACTCGCGCTTCACCTCGGCACGCGCCCTGCTGGACGCGGCCAGGAAGGAAAAGCTCAACTTCGCGTCCACCGGCACCGGCGCTGCAGCCCACATCGGCATGGAGATGGTCAAGCAATCCGCGGGGGTGGAGATGCTGCACGTGCCCTACAAGGGCTCGGGCCCGGCCATCACCGACCTGCTGGGCGGGCAGATCGACAGCTTCTTCGCCACGGCGTCGCCCCTGGTCGGCCAGGTCCGCCAGGGACAACTGCGCCTGCTGGCGATCACGGGCGAGCGGCGCAATGCCGCCATTCCCGACGTGCCGACCTTCAAGGAACTGGGCGTGAACGTTCCCGTCACCCAGTGGTACGGCCTGGTCGCACCGGCGGGCACGCCCCGGCCCGTGCTGAAGGTGCTCTCCGAACACCTGAGCCGGGCGCTCGCGACACCCGAAGTGCGCGACGCCATCCGCAAGGACGCGGCCACCGAGCGCGACCTGCCGCTGGATGCGTTCCGGCAGTTCATCGTCGAGGACATCGCCCGCTACAAGGCCGCCATCACGCCCGCGCTCCTCAAGGAAATCGCCCAGTGAGCACCGCCGGCACACGGCAAGAACCCAAGGACATTCCCATGGCATACGACACCCTGATTTCCGCCGCGGAGCTGGCGGCCGCCCGCGCCGACGGCACCCCGCTGCTGGTGCTGGACTGCAGCTTCGAGCTCTCCAACCACGACGCCGGCCGGCAGGCCTACGAAGCGGGCCACATCCCGGGCGCACGCTACGTGCACCTGGAGCATGTGCTGTCGGCGGAGAAGACCGGCACCAATGGCCGCCACCCGCTCCCGGACCGCGAAGCCTTCGCGCAGGCGATGGCCGCGCTGGGCGCGCAGGACGACACCCAGGTGGTGGCCTACGACAACGCCGGCGGCATGTACGCCGCGCGCCTGTGGTGGATGCTGCGCTGGGCCGGGCACCGGGCCGTGGCCGTGCTCGATGGCGGCATGGCCGCCTGGAAGGCGGCGGGCCAGCCGGTATCCACCGAAGAGCCCGCCCCGCCCCCAGCGGGCCGCTTCACCCTGCGGACGCCGCTGGTATCCACGCTGGCCTACGAGGACGTGAAGGCCAACATCGGCACCGGCCAGCGCCTGGTGCTCGATGCCCGCGCGCCCGACCGGTTCCGCGGGGAGAACGAGACCATGGACCCGATCGGTGGCCACATACCGGGCGCGAAGAACCGGCTGTTCAAGGACAACCTGGGCGCCGACGGCCGCTTCAAGCCCGCCGCCCAGTTGCGCAGCGAGTTCCACGCCGCCACCGGCGGACGCCCGGCAGCGGAGATCGTCCACCAGTGCGGCTCGGGCGTCACGGCCTGCCACAACCTGCTGGCCATGGAGATCGCCGGGCTCCCGGGCGCGGCGCTCTACCCCGGCTCCTGGAGCGAGTGGAGCGCCCAGCCGGGCGCGCCCATCGCCACGGGCGCGGCCTGAACAACACCCCGGGACACACCATGGCACACGAACGCTCTCTCTGGCGGCTGGCCGCCGCCGTGGCCGCCACGGCCGCCTGGATCGGCTTCGCCGGTCCCGCCCTCGCTGCCTACCCCGAGCAGCCCATCCGGCTGGTCGTCGGCTTCCCTCCGGGGGGCGGCGGCGACCTGTACGGGCGCACCATCGCCCAGTCCCTGTCCAAGACCATCGGCCAGACCGTGATCGTGGACAACAAGGCGGGCGCGGGCGGCAACATCGCGGCGGAAAGCGTGGCCCGCTCCAAGCCCGACGGCTACACGCTGATCCTGGCGATGAGCGGCAACTTCGGCAGCGCCGTAGCGTTGCGCCCCAACCTGCCCTACAAGGTTCCGGACGATTTCGTGCCGATCGCGCAGCTGGTGGAAACTCCTTTCGGACTCATGGTGGACGGCAACTCGCCCATCCAGACCGCCCGGCAGTTCGTGGCCGAGGCCAAGGCCCGGCCCGGCAAGATGACGTATGCGTCCACCGGCACCGGCGGCGCCGCGCAGATCGTGATGGAGATGGTCAAGCAGAAGGCCGAGGTGGACATCCTGCACATTCCCTACCGGGGATCGGGCCCCGCGCTCAACGACCTGTTCGGCGGTCAGGTATCGAGCTTCTTCGCCCCCTACACCCCGCTGATGGGCCAGATCGCTGGCGGAAAGATCCGGCTCCTGGCGGTCAGCACGGCCCGGCGCATTCCGTCCCTGCCGGACGTGCCGACGCTGCAGGAATCGGGCATCGACGTGGTGATGACGCAGTGGTATGGCCTCGCCGCGCCTGCCGGCACGCCCCGGGCCGTCATCGACCACATCGGCCGCGCGGTGAAGGAAGCGATGAAGGACCCGGAACTGCTCAAGATCTATCGCGCCGACGGGGCGCAGGAATCGCACCTGACGGGCAAGGCCTTCGGCGATTTCATCGTGCAGGACATCGCCAACTACCGGCGGGCCGTCGAGAAGGGCCACCTCAAGGCCGAGTGACACCACCATGCCCAACGATACACCCCGCTTCCGACCGCACAGTGCCCACTGGGGCGTGTTCTCCGCCGCCTGGGACGGCCGGACCCTCTCCGTCCGGCCGCACCCGGACGACCCGGATCCCAACCCGCTGATCGACAACCTGCCGGCCGCGCTGCGGCATCCGGTGCGCGTGGCCACGCCCATGGTGCGCCGCGGCTGGCTCGAACGCGGCCCCGGGCCCGACCCGATGCGCGGCAGGGACGACTACGTGCCGATGCCCTGGGACGAGGTGCTGGACCGGCTCGCCGGAGAACTCCAGCGCGTGAAGGACCGGTACGGCGCCGGGGCCGTGTTCGGCGGCTCCTACGGCTGGTCGAGCGCCGGGCGGTTCCACCATGCGCAGAGCCAGGTACACCGCTTCCTCAACACCACGCTGGGCGGCTACGTGCGCTCGGTCAACAGCTACAGCGCGGGCGCTTCTGGGCCCATGCTGCCCCACGTGATCGGCACCATGGAAGAAGTGGCGCGCCGCAACGTGACCTGGGAACAGATCGTGGAGCACACCGATGTCGTGCTGGCCTTCGGCGGCATGGCGCTCAAGAACTCGCGCGTGGCCTCGGGCGGCATCAGCCGGCACGTGGAGCGCGACGCCATGCGCAGCGCCGCGGCCCGGGGCTGCCGCTTCGTCTCCATCAGCCCGATCCGCAGCGACCTTCCGGACGAAGCCGCCTTCGAATGGCTGGCCCCCGTGCCCAACACCGACACCGCGATGATGCTCGGCCTGGTGCACCAGATCGTGAGCGACGGCGCGCACGACCGCGGGTTCCTGGCTCGCTGCTGCGATGGCTGGGAGACCTTCGAGGATTACCTCATGGGCCGCAGCGACGGCGTGCCCAAGAGCTGCGCCTGGGCCGCCTCCATCTGCGGGCTGCCGGAGCGGCAACTGGTGGACCTGGCGCGTTCCCTGGTGGGCAAGCGCGTGCTGGTCGTGGTGGCGCATTCGCTGCAGCGCGCCGAGCATGGCGAGCAGCCGGTGTGGATGGGCGCGGTGCTGGCGGCGGCGCTCGGCCAGCTGGGCCTGCCCGGCGGCGGCTACAACTATGCGCTGGGCACGCTGGCCCACTACGGCAAGCGCAACAACGCCGTGCCTGCGGCCGCCTTGCCGCAGGGCACCAACGGCGTCAGGGAATTCATTCCGGTGGCCCGCATCAGCGACATGCTGCTCCACCCTGGCCAGCCCTTCGACTACAACGGGCAGCGCCACACCTACCCGCACATCCGCCTGGCCTACTGGGCGGGCGGCAACCCCTTCCACCACCACCAGGATCTCCACCGCCTGGCCGAGGCCTTCCGCCAGCTCGACACCTTCGTCGTGCACGAGATCGCCTGGACCGCCACCGCCCGCCATGCCGACATCGTGCTGCCCTGCACCATGACGCTGGAGCGCGAAGACATCGGCGCCACGCCGACCGACCCGCTGGTGGTGGCGATGCACCGCGTGGCGGAGCCGTACGGCCTGGCGCGCGACGACTACGACATCTTCTGTGACCTGGCGCGCCGCCTCGGCGGGCTGGAAGCCTTCAGCGAAGGCCGCGACACCCGCCAGTGGCTGGCCCACCTGTACGAACGCACCCGCGCCGGGCTGGAGGCCCTCGGGCACGAGGCTCCCGGCTTCGACGCGTTCTGGGAGCGCGGCGAACTCACCCTGCCGCAGAAGGAGGACGACGGCGGCGTGCTGCGGGCATTGCGCGACGACCCGGTCGCCAACGCACTCAAGACACCCAGCGGCAAGGTGCAGATCAGCTCGCCCGCCGTGGCGGCCTTCGGCTATGCGGACTGTCCCGGCCACCCGGCCTGGCTCCCGCCCCGCTTCAGTCCCACGGCGGAACACCCGCTGTGGCTGGTGGCCAACCAGCCGGCCTCCAAACTGCACAGCCAGCTCGACTTCGGCGGCCACAGCCAGTCCACCAAGCGCGACGGCCGGGAAGTCTGCACGCTGCATCCGGACGCAGCCCGTGCGCGGGGCATCGCGGACGGCGACATCGTGAGGATCTTCAACGAAGTCGGCGCATGCCTGGCCAGCGCCCGCCTGGACGCCGGCATGCGCAGCGACGTGGTGCAACTGCCCACGGGCGCGTGGTACGACCCGGTCCCGGACGCAGGAGGACGCTCCATGTGCGTGCATGGCAACCCCAACGTGCTGACGCGTGACATCGGGACCTCCTCGCTGGCGCAGGGCTGCGCGGGGCAGCTGAGCACCGTGCAGGTGGAGCGGTATGCCGGGAAGCTGCCGCCGATCCGGGCCTTCGACCCTCCTGTCGCCTGCGAGCGGCCGGGCCGGAGCGCGCAGTCTCCGGCGGGCTCCGGCCACCGTTGAAAGGGCGACCCCGCGCAGTGCGGCGCTGCGCGGCGGATCGCGGGCGCAGGGTTTTCGCGCACGGCCCCTGCGGTGCGCGGGCAAGCCGGCTACAGTGGCCCGCTATCCGTTCCCTGGAGCCCACCGCATGATCGACCTGCACTACTGGACCACCCCCAACGGCCACAAGATCACCATGTTCCTGGAGGAGGCCGGCCTGCCCTACCGGCTGCTGCCCGTGAACATCGGCCGTGGCGAGCAGTTCCGCCCCGAGTTCCTGCGCATCGCGCCGAACAACCGCATTCCCGCCATCGTGGACCACGATCCGGCAGGCGGCGGCGAGCCGGTCTCCGTCTTCGAATCCGGCGCCATCCTGCTCTACCTGGCCGACAAGACCGGGCAGTTCATTCCCCAGGACCTGCGCGGCCGCACCGAGGCGCTGCAGTGGCTGTTCTGGCAGATGGGCGGCCTGGGCCCGATGGCCGGGCAGAACCACCATTTCACGCAGTACGCGCCGGAGCCGGTGCCCTACGCCATCGACCGCTACGTGAAGGAAACCGGCCGCCTCTACGGCGTGCTGGACAAGCACCTGGCGGACGGGCGCGAATACATCGCCGGCAGCTATTCGATCGCCGACATGGCGAGCTATCCCTGGATCGTGCCGCACGAGCGGCAGCGCCAGGACCTGAAGGATTTCCCCCACCTGGCGCGGTGGTTCGCGCGCATCCAGGCCCGGCCCGCCACCGTGCGCGCCTACGAACTCGCGAAGACCATCAACACCGCGCCGACGGTGGACGAGGACGCGAAGAAGGTGCTGTTCGGGCAGGACGCCGGCACGGTGCGCCGCTGAGGCAGGGTTCGCCCCCGGCCCGCCCCGGGGCGATCAGACGCCCGGCGCCAGGGCCAGCAGGTGCTGCAGGCACGGGTTGCTGTTGGCGGTGCGCCAGACCAGGTCCTGCGCCAGTTCCACCGCGGGCGGCACGGGCCGGAACACCACGGCATCGGGCTGCACCTTGCGCATGGAGGCCGGCACCAGCGCCACGCCCACGCCCTCGGCCACCAGGCTGAGGATGGTCTGCTGCAGTTGCACTTCCATGGCGATGCGGGGCGTGAAGCCGGCGTGCCGGCACTGCGCCAGCACCGCCGCGTGCAGCGAGGGCGCCACCTCCGGCGGCGTGGCGATGAAGGGCTCGCCCGCCAGCTCCGCCACCAGCACGCTGCGCCGCGCCGCCAGGCGGTGGCCGCGCGGCAGCGCCAGGCACAGCGGCTCGCGCACCACCGTGCGGTGCGAAAGCCCGGGCGGCAGCGGCTGGGCGAAGACGATGGCCGCGTCGATGCGCCCCTCGGCCACCTGGGCCACCAGGTCGTTGGAGACCACTTCCCGCAGCGACAGCTCCACCTGCGGATGGCGCGCGGCGAAGCGCCGCGCGTAGCCCGGCACCACGCTGTAGGCCGCGCACATGGTGAAGCCGATCGCCAGCCGCCCGGCCTCGCCCGCGGCGGCGGCGCGCGCATTGAGCGCGGCGCGCTCGACGGAGGCCAGGATGTCGCGCCCGTCCGCCTGCAGCCGCTGCCCCGCGGCCGTGAGCGCCACGCCGTGGGCATCGCGCTCCAGCAGTTGCACGCCCAGCTCCTCCTCCAGTGCCGCGATCTGCCGGCTGAGCGGCGGCTGGGAGATGTGCAGGCGCGCGGCAGCCCGCCCGAAATGCAGCGTGTCCGCCACGGCCAGGAAGTAACGCAGGCGGCGAAGGTCCAGCATGATGCCCCAAAGGTATTGCCAAAGGCTTCCGATGATATTGGACGGTATGGCCGCTCCCGCCTACTCTGGCGGTCCGCCACCTTCCGGACGCCTGCACCGTGACCTCCGCCCTCTCCATCCTGCTGCCCCTGTTCGCCCTCATCGCCGCCGGCACCCTCGCGCGGCGCGCCCGGGTGTTCGATGCCTCGGCGTCCAGCACCATCAACCGGTTCGTGGTGTGGCTCGCCCTGCCCGCGGCCCTCTTCGGCATCATGGCCCACAGCACCTGGGCGCAGCTGTGGCAGCCGCGGTTCATCGCCGCCTTCGGCATCGCCACGCTGGCCGTGTTCGTCGCCGTGCTGGCGCTGCGGCTGCGCGGCGGACGCCCTCTGGCGGACGCGAGCGTGGATGCCGTGGCAGCGTCGTATTCCAACACCGCCTACGTCGGCCTGCCGCTGTGCCTGCTGGTGTTTGGCCACGCGAGCCAGATGGAGGCCACGGTGGCCACCATCCTCGTGGTCTGCGTGCTGTTCTCGCTGGCCGTGGTGCTGGTGGAAGTGGGCCTGGGCAGCGACGCGCCGGGCCTGCGCACCGTCCTGCAGGCCCTCGCGCGATCGCTGCGCAATCCCATCGTGCTCGCACCCCTGCTGGGCGCCGCCTTCGCGGCCACCGGCCTGCCCCTGCCCGGCGGCGTGGACACCTTCCTGCACATGCTCGGCCAGGCCGCCACGCCCTGCGCCCTGGTCGGCCTGGGCGCCTTCATGGCCGACCGGCCCGCGCAGCCGAGCGGCCAGGGCCGCCGCCGTTACTCTTCCCTGTCGCTCACGGCCGCCAAGCTGCTGGCCCTGCCGGCGCTCACCTGGTGGCTGGCGCAGTCCGTGTTCCAGCTGCCCGCGGCGCAGGTGCACATGGCCGTGCTGCTGGCCGCCCTGCCCACCGGCACGGGGCCGTTCATGCTGGCCGAGTTCTACGGCCGCGAGGCGGCCGTGACCTCCGCCACCACCCTGCTGACCACGGCCGGCTCGGTCGTCACGCTCAGCGGCCTGCTGGTGCTCTTCGCCTGACCGCCACCCACCGCCCGCGCCATGCCCGCCGTCGCGCAGGTGACGGCCGGCATCGCCGCATCCCGCCTAGAGTGCGCCGCATGACCGACACCGTCGCCCTCACCTGCTTCCGCCTGAACGTCACGGACCACGTCGCGCACCTGGTGCTCGACCGCCCGGACGCGCTCAACACCATGCACCCCACCTTCTGGCGCGAGCTGGATACGGCGCTCGCGCGGATCCACCGCTCGGGCGATGCGCGGGCGCTGGTCATCAGCAGTACCGGCAGGCACTTCTCGGCCGGCATGTCGCTGGACACCTTCGGCGGCGCCGTCGCCATGGACGACCAGAGCCCGGAAGGCCGTGCCGCCATCTTCGACCTGCTGACCGACATGCAATCCACCTTCACCCGCATCGAATCGCTGCGCATCCCGGTCATCGCGGCGATCCACGGCGGCTGCATCGGCGGCGCGGTGGACATGGTGACGGCCGCCTGCATCCGCTACGCCACCGAGGACGCCTTCTTCTGCATCCAGGAGATCAACATCGGCATGGTGGCCGACGTGGGCACGCTGCAGCGCCTGCCCAAGCTGATCCCGCTGGGCATCGTCAAGGAGCTGGCCTACACCGGCCGGCGCCTGCCCGCCGCCCGCGCCCTGGCCTGCGGGCTGGTCAACGAAGTGTTCGCCACGCAGGAGGCCATGCTGGAAGCAGCCCTGGCCTGCGCGCGCGAAATCGCCGCCAAGCCGCCGGTGGCCATCTGGGGCACCAAGCAGGCCGTGCACTATGCGCGCGACCATTCCGTGGACGACAGCCTGCGCCAGATGGGCTGGCTGCAGGGCACGGTGTGGAGCAACCGCCATGTGGGCGAGTCCGTGAGCGCGATGCGCGAGCGGCGCGCGGGCGACTTCCCCGACCTGGCGCCGCTGCAGCGCTTCAGCGAACTGGGCTGACCGGGGCTGGCGGGCCTGGAGTGCGCTCCAGGCGGCGGAGCCGAAAGACGCGCGAAATAACGGCCTGGCCGGACTATGATGCGGCAACCCTTTTCCGGACACCGGACACGCTTCGCGAGGACGCTCCATGGAAACGCATCCCCCGGCTCCCCCCACCTACGACGACGTCGCCGCCGCGGCGCGGCGCCTGGCTGGCATCGCGCACCGCACGCCCGTACTGCGCTCCAGCACCGCCGACGAGGCCCTGGGCGCCCAGCTCTTCTTCAAATGCGAGAACCTCCAGCGCATGGGGGCCTTCAAGTTCCGCGGCGCCTACAACGCCCTCGTGCAGCTGGACGCCGCCCAGCGCGAGCGCGGCGTGCTGGCCTTCTCCTCCGGCAACCATGCGCAGGCGATCGCGCTCTCGGCCCGCCTGCTCGACATGCCCGCGGTGATCGTCATGCCCGAGGACGCCCCCGCCTCCAAGATGGCCGCCACGCGCGAGTACGGCGCCCAGGTGGTCACCTACGACCGCTTCCGCGAAGACCGCGAGGCCATCAGCCGGCGCCTGGCCGAGGAGCGCGGCATGGTGCTCGTGCCGCCCTTCGACCATCCCCACGTCATCGCAGGCCAGGGCACGGCCGCGGTAGAGCTGCTGGAAGACGTGCCCGGGCTGGACTATCTCTTCGTCTGCCTGGGCGGCGGCGGCCTGCTGTCGGGCTGCCTGCTCGCGGCCGAACAGCTGGCGCCGGAGTGCAAGGTGGTCGGCGTGGAGCCGGAAGCCGGCAACGACGTGCAGCAGTCGCTGCGTGCCGGGCACATCGTGCGCATCGAGACGCCCCGCACCATCGCCGACGGCGCGCAGACGCAGGCGCCCGGCGAGATCACCTTCCCGATCATCCAGCGGCTGGTGCACGAGGTCGTCACCGTGGCCGACGCCCAACTCGCCCAGGCGCTCCGGTTCTTCGCCGAGCGCATGAAGATGGTGGTCGAGCCCACCGGGGCGCTCGCGCTGGCCGGCGCGCACCATGGCGGCATCGACCTGCGGGGCGCGCGCGTGGGCATCGTGGTCAGCGGCGGCAACGTCGATCTGCCGCGGTATGCGCGGTTTCTGGCAGACTGAAGGGTTTGTCCCCTTGTTCCCTTCCTTTCCCACGCCCATGAGCACCGAGAACCCTTCCGGCAACGTCCACGTCATCACGCACCCGCTGGTGCAGCACAAGCTGACCCTCATGCGCCGCAAGGACGCCAGCACCAACAGCTTCCGCCGGCTGCTGGGCGAGCTGAGCACCCTGATGGCCTACGAGATCACGCGCGACATGCCGCTGTCGGACATCGAGGTCGAGACCCCGCTCGAGACCATGACCGGCAAGGTCATCGACGGCAAGAAGCTGGTGCTCGTCTCCATCCTGCGCGCGGGCAACGGCTTCCTCGACGGCATGCTGACCGTGGTGCCGGGCGCCCGCGTCGGCCACATCGGCCTCTACCGCGATCCGCAGACGCTGCAGCCGGTGGAGTACTACTTCAAGATGCCCTCCGAGATGGAGGAGCGCGACATCATCGTGGTGGACCCGATGCTGGCCACCGGCAACTCCGCCGCGGCCGCCGTCGCCAAGCTCAAGGAACTGAAGCCGCGTTCGGTGAAGTTCATGTGCCTGCTGGCCGCGCCCGAGGGCGTCGCCACGCTGCAGAAGGCACACCCGGACGTGCCCATCTTCACCGCCGCGATCGACCGCGAGCTGAACGACCACGGCTACATCCTGCCGGGGCTGGGGGATGCGGGGGACCGGATTTTCGGCACCAAATGAGGGACAGGCGGCGGAGCCCGAGTGGCACGCATTCTGCTTGACTCCGCCATCCCTCGTTACGTCACTTCTCTTTCGATCCAAGGAACCCGCGATGAACTCCCGCCGCCTCTTCACCGGCCGCCTGCTCTGCACCTCCCTGGCCATTTCCGCGACGCTGGGCCTCGCGCCCGTGGCGGCCTTTGCCCAGGCCAGGCTCAAGGTGGCGGGCATCTACACGGTGCCCTATGAACAGCAGTGGGTGAGTCGCATCCACAAGGCGCTGAAGGCGGCCGAGGCGCGCGGCGAGATCGAGTACAAGAGCAGCGAGAACGTGGCCAATGCCGACTACGAGCGCGTGATGCGCGAGTACGCCAACGGCGGCAACCAGCTGATCTTCGGCGAGGTGTTCGGCGTGGAATCCGCGGCCCGCAAGGTGGCCAAGGACTTCCCCAAGACGGCCTTCGTGATGGGGTCCTCCGGCAAGCCCCAGGCGCCGAACTTCAGCGTGTTCGACAACTACATCCAGGAGCCCGCCTATCTCACCGGCATGATCGCGGGCGGCATGACGAAGACCAACAAGATCGGCATGGTCGGCGGCTTCCCGATCCCCGAGGTCAACCGCCTGATGCACGCCTTCATGGCCGGCGCGAAGGAGGTGAATCCGAAGGTGGAATTCACCATCACCTTCATCAACAGCTGGTTCGATCCCCCGAAGGCCAAGGAAGCCACCTTCGCCATGATCGACAAGGGCGCGGACGTGCTGTATGCCGAGCGCTTCGGCGTGAGCGACGCGGCCAAGGAAAAGGGCAAGCTGGCCATCGGCAACGTGATCGACACGCAGCCGCAGTACCCCGACACCGTGGTCGCCTCCGCCCTGTGGCACATGGAGCCCAGCGTGGACCGCGCCATCGGGCTGGTGAAGGCAGGCAAGTTCACGGCCGAGGACTACGGCCCGTATTCGATGATGCAGCACAAGGGATCGTCGCTCGCGCCCCTGGGCACGTTCGAGAAGAAGGTGCCGGCCGACGTGGTGGCCAAGGTCAAGGCGCGCGAGGCCGAGATCCTGGCTGGAAAATTCACCGTGAAGGTGGACGACAGCCAGCCCAAGTCCACGGCGAAGTAAGGCGGCACGCCCGCCCTCCCCCATGTCCGCACCGCCACCGGCCGCTGCGCCGGACACCGTGCTGCGCCTTTCCGGCATCACCAAGCGCTTCGGCAGCCTGGTGGCCAACGACGGCATCTCGCTCACGCTCGCGCGTGGCGAGGTGTTGGCGCTGCTGGGCGAGAACGGCGCGGGCAAGTCCACGCTGATGTCCATCCTGTTCGGGCACTACGTGGCGGACGCGGGCGACATCGAAGTGTTCGGACGCGCCCTGCCGCCGGGCCAGCCGCGCGCGGCGCTGGCGGCGGGCATCGGCATGGTGCACCAGCATTTCACGCTGGCCGACAACCTGAGCGTGCTGGACAACGTATTGCTGGGCAGCGAGCCGCTGTGGCAGCCGTTCTCGCGCCGCGGCGCCGCGCGCGCCCGGCTGCTGGAGGTGTCGCGGCGCTTCGGCCTGCCCGTGGTGCCAGACGCCCGCGTGGGCGATCTTTCCGTGGGCGAACGCCAGCGCGTCGAGATCCTCAAGGCGCTCTACCGCGGCGCGCGCATCCTGATCCTGGACGAGCCCACGGCCGTGCTCACGCCGCAGGAGAGCGAGGCACTCTTCGACACCCTCTCGCAGATGGTGGCCCAGGGGCTGTCGATCATCTTCATCAGCCACAAGCTCGGCGAGGTGCTGCGCGTGTCGCACCGCGTGGCCGTGCTGCGCCAGGGCCGGCTGGTGGCAGAGGCCCCCGCACAGGGCACCACGCAGGCGCAGCTCGCGCAGTGGATGGTGGGCCATGCCGTGGAGCGCGCCGAGCGCCGCCCCGCGCGCCGGGTCGGCGATGCCGTCTGCGTGCTGCAGGACGTGCACACCGCGGGCGGCCGCGACGCGCTGTACGGCGTGCATCTCGTGCTGCGCGCGGGCGAGATCACGGCCATCGCGGGCGTCTCGGGCAACGGACAGGTGGCGCTGGCCGACGTGCTCTGCGGCGTGCGCGTGCCCACGCAGGGCACTGCCGTGCTGCAGGGCATGCCGCTGCCTGCACGGCCCCAGCGCCTCGTCGCCCAGGGCGTGGCCCGCATCCCCGAAGACCGCCATGCCGTGGGCGTGGTGGGCGACCTGCCGGTGTGGGAGAACGCCATCTCCGAACGCCTGGGCAGCCGCTGGTTCTCCCACCCCTGGTTCACCGCGGGCTGGATCAAGCGCCGCGCCGCACGCCAGCATGCGCGCCGCGTGGCCGAGACCTTCGACGTGCGCGGTGGCGGCCCGGACGTGCCGGCGCGGTCGCTGTCAGGCGGCAACATGCAGAAGCTGATCCTCGGGCGGGCGCTGCTGTCGCCCGATCCGGCTGCCTCGCAGCCTCCACGGCTCATAGTCGCCCACCAGCCCACCTGGGGCCTGGACATCGGCGCCGTCACCTTCGTGCAACAGCAGCTCATCACCGCGCGCGACGCGGGCGCGGCCGTGCTGCTCATCTCCGACGACCTGGACGAGGTGCTGCAACTGGGCGACCGCGTGGCGGTGATGCATGGCGGGCACCTGACGGCAGCCCTGCCTGCGGAAACATGGACGCGCGAGGCCATCGGCCTCGCCATGGCCGGTGAAAGCCCCGGCCCGGGCCACGCACCGGACACCCCATGAGACTCGAAAAACGCCACCGCACTTCCGCCGCAGCCTACGTGGCCGCGCCCATCGGCGCCGTGGCCTTCACGCTGATCGTCTCCGCGCTGCTGGTGCTGTGGGCCGGCGCGCCCGTGGGCCGGACGTATGCGCTGCTGGCGCAGGGCGCATTCGGCTCCGTCTTCGCGCTCACCGAAACCCTCACGCGCGCCACGCCGCTGATCCTGACCGGCCTCGCCGCGGCCGTGGCCTTCCGCGCGCGCCTCTTCAACATCGGTGCCGAAGGGCAGCTTTACGCAGGCGCGATCGCTGCCGTGGCCGTGGGCGGCATGCATGGCGGCACGGGGCTGGAATGGTCGCCCTGGGTGCTGTTCCCGCTGATGATGCTGGCGGCGGCCCTGGCCGGCGCCGCGCTGCTGCTGGGACCGGCACTGATGAAGGCGCGCCTGGGCGTGGACGAGGTGGTGACCACGCTGCTGCTCAACTTCGTGATGCTGCTGCTGGTCTCCGCACTGCTCGACGGTCCCATGAAGGACCCGCTGGCGCTGGGCTGGCCGCAGAGCGTGGCGCTGCAGGGCGACCTGGAACTGTCGCGCCTGGTGCCGGGCTCGCGCCTGCATACCGGCCTGCTGTTCGCCGTGGGCCTCGCCGTGCTGCTCTGGGCACTGCTGGCGCGCACGGTGCCGGGCTTCGACATCCGCGCGGCCGGCGCGAATCCGCGGGCAGCGGCGTTCGCGGGCGTGCCGGTCACGCGCACCGTGGTGCTGGTGGCCCTGCTCTCGGGCGGCCTGGCGGGCCTGGCCGGCGCGATCGAGGTCGCGGGCCGCACCAGCTACGTGACGCTGGACATGTCGCCGGGCTACGGCTACAGCGGCATCGTGATCGCCATGCTGGCCGGCCTGCATCCGCTGGGCGTGGTGGCGGCAGGCATCTTCGTGGCCGGCGTGCTGGTAGGCGCGGACAGCATGAGTCGCGCCATCGGCGTGCCCACCTACATCGCCGATGTGATCGTCGCTGCCTCGCTGATCGCGGTGCTGGTGGCCGGCCTGCTGGCCCAGTACAGGGTCCGCTGGAGATGAGACGACATCCCCCTGAGCGACTCCGTCGCATCCCCCTTCTCTCGCGCTGCGCGCGGGAAGGGGGACGCCGCCAGCGCGGCGGGGCGGCCCTTGCGCGGCGGCCCTGGCTAAGGCCGTGCGGCCAGCCAGCGCACCTGCCTCTGTCGAATGGGGAGTGAGAGCGTGAATGAATGGTTCGACATCCTCGCCAATCCGGCCTTCTGGATCGCGACGCTGCGCGTGGCGACACCCCTCATCCTCGGCACGCTGGGCGTGCTGCTGTGCGAGCGCGCGGGCGTGCTGAACCTGGGCATCGAAGGGATCATGGTGGCGGGGGCCTTCACGGGCTGGCTCACCGTGTATGGGGGGCACGGCCTGTGGGCGGGCGTGGCGGTGGCGGCGCTCACGGGCGCGGTGTTCGGCCTGCTGCATGCCTGGCTGACCGTGGGGCTGGCGCTGTCGCAGCACGTCTCGGGCCTGGGCATCACGCTGCTGGCGACGGCGCTCAGCTACTACGGCTACCGCGTGGGTTTCCCCAAGGTGAACGCGCCGCCGACCATCACGCCGTTCGCGCCGATGGAATGGCTGGGCGTGCCGATTCTCTCGGCGCAGACGCCGCTCACGCTGCTCGCGCTGCTGCTGGCGCCGCTGCTCGCCTGGGCGCTCTACCGCACGCCCTTGGGCCTGGCGGTGCGCATGGTGGGCGAGAATCCGCAGGCGGCAGAAGGCCAGGGGATTTCGGTGGCGGCCACGCGCACCGGCGCCATCGTGGCAGGCTCGGCGCTGATGGGCGTGGCGGGCAGCTTCCTCACGCTCTCGGCGTTCAATGCCTTCTTCTTCAACATGGTCAACGGCCGCGGCTGGATCTGCGTGGCCCTGGTCGTGTTCGCCTCGTGGCGGCCCGGCAAGGCACTGCTGGGCGCCCTGTTGTTCGCATTCTTCGATGCGCTGCAGCTGCGCCTGCAGCAGGCCGGCGACGCCTGGCTCCCCTATCAGGTGTACCTGATGCTGCCCTACCTGCTGTCCATCCTGGCGCTGGTGCTGGTGGCCCGCAAGGCCGCGTATCCGCAGGCGCTGATGAAGCCGTACCGCAAGGGCGAGCGCTGAGGACCGGGCACGCGGCGCACTACCATCGGTGGATGTCGAACCGCACTCCGGACGCACCCGCCTCCATCGACCCCGCCCTGCTGCGCTCACCCCGGCTGCGCCTGCGCCAGTGGACACCCGCGGACCGCGAGCCTTTTGCCGCGCTCCATGCCGACCCGTTGGTGATGGAGCATCTCCTCCCACTGCCGGACCGCGCGCACAGCGACGCCCTGGCCGATCGCATCGAATCGCTGATCGACGAGCAGGGCTGGGGTTTCTGGGCGGCAGAATCGCTGGAAGACGGTGGGGATGGCGGGGGCCGCTCCCGCTTCATGGGCTTCATCGGCCTGCATCGCCCCACGGCTGCGCTCCCCTTTGCGCCCTGCGTGGAGATCGGCTGGCGGCTGGCCCGTCCCTTCTGGGGCCGGGGCCTGGCTACGGAAGGCGCACGGCTCGCGCTGCGGATCGGCTTCGAGGCGCTCGGGCTGGATGAGATCGTTGCCTTCACGGCGCAGCGCAACCTCCGGTCGCAAGCGGTGATGCTTCGCCTGGGCATGCATGCATCGCCCGCGGAGGCCTTCGACCACCCGTCCGTGCCCGAGGGGGATGGGTTGCGCTCCCACGTGCTGTACCGGCTGCCGCGCACACGGTGGCTCGCTGCCACGCAAGGCGGCTGACCGAACCGCAGCCACCGGTTCAACCCGCCTGCACGGGCGTGCACAGTTCCACCAGCACGCCGTCGCCATCTTCCACATAGGCGATGGTCTGGCCCCAGGGCATGCGCTCCGGCGCGCGCACCTGCCGGGCACCGGCGGCCACGGCGCGCGCCAGGGCGGTGGGCACGTCGTCCGTCGTCAGGGCGATCTCGAAGCTGGGCGCGTCGGCGCTGGCGCGGCGCGGGTTCTTGCCCAGTTGCGCCATGAGCTGGTGGGACGAGAACGCCAGCGTGGTCGCCCCTGTCTCCAGTTCCCCATAGTCGCCGCCCTCGTGCAGGAAGCGGCGTTGCAGGCCGAAGGCGGCCTCGTAGAAGGCGATGGACCGGGCAACGTCCTGGACGTAGAGGATGGTGTAGGCGAATTGCATGGGATCGAACTCCGGAAGACGAGGACAAGGCCGGGGATGGCGGCTCGGCATGCCGCGCTTGGAAGGAAGAGCTTACGCGCCTTCGGCACGACGCCTGTCCGTGCCCGTCGCCCGTGCTCGCGCTCTCGCGCTCTCGCGCAAGACCCTGCCCTGGCCCGCGTTCCACCCGCAGGGCCACAATGGGGCATGCGACGCGTCTCCCTTTCCGCCCTCCTGCTCGCCGCCGCCCTCGCGGCCGCGGCTGCCTGGACCGTGGGCCGCCGGCAGGCCGCTCCCGCAGTCCCGCCGGCTCCGCCCCTGGCCGCGGTCGAATCCCTGGGCGACCTCGTCTCCGTCCGGGTGCGCTACGCCAACGTGATCGAGTTCCACCGCACGATGACGCAGGGCATTCCCTGGACCCGCTGGGAGCTGCCGATCGGCGAGACCCGGGTGCTGCTGGTGGCGCGCGGCGACTGCCTGGTGGGCACCGACCTGCGTGACGCCCGGTACGAACAGGTGGACACCGCCGCGCGCACCGCCGTGCTGGCGCTGCCCGCGCCGCGCACCGTGTCGGCCCGCGTGAACCACGGCTCGCGCGACGAGGGCGGCTCGTATTTCTATGCGCTGCACGGCAGCGGCCTGGAGCCGCTCGTGCCCGGATCGGAGCACCGCACCCAGGCGATCGAAGCCGCACTGCGCATCGCCCAGCAGGATGTCGAACAGGCCTGCGCCACGCCCGAGACATCGCGGGAAGCACGGACGAACACCGAGGCCGTGCTGAAACCGCTGCTGTCGGCCTCGGGCTGGAACGTGGCGGTGCGCTGGCCGTGACCGCGACGCGCGCACGGGCGGCTGGCCCAGAATATGCAATCCGGCAGGCACCCGCCCTGCCCCGTCCCCGATGACTTCCGCTCCACGAACCCTGGTGAATCCATGCTCGACCTGCTGATCCACAACGCCACCCTGCCCGACGGCCGCACCTCCATGTCGGTGGCGGTGCAGGACGGCCGCATCGCCGAGATCACCGAAGGGCTGCGCGCGCCCTCGCACGAGACGGTGGATGCCGGCGGCATGCTGCTGAGCCCGCCGTTCGTGGACGCGCATTTCCACCTCGATGCCGCGCTCTCCTACGGCCTGCCGCGCGTGAACACCAGCGGCACGCTGCTCGAGGGCATCGCGCTCTGGGGCGAGCTCAAGCCGCTGCTCACGCAGGAGGCCATCGTGGAGCGCGCCCTGGCGTACTGCGACTGGGCCGTGGCGCGCGGGCTGCTGGCGATTCGCAGCCACGTGGACACCAGCGACCCGAGCCTGCTGCCCGTGGAGGCATTGCTTGAAGTGAAGCGGCGCGTGGCCCCCTACCTCGACCTGCAGCTGGTGGCCTTCCCGCAGGACGGCGTATTGCGCACACCCGGCGGCCTCGACAACCTGCGCCGCGCGCTGGACCTGGGCGTGGACGTGGTCGGCGGCATTCCCCACTTCGAGCGCACCATGGCGCAGGGCGCCGAGAGCGTGCGGCTGCTGTGCGAGCTTGCCGCCGAGCGCGGCCTGCGCGTGGACATGCACTGCGACGAGAGCGACGATCCGATGTCGCGCCACGTGGAAACCCTGGCGCACGAAACGCACCGCCTGGGCCTCCACGGCCGTGCGACCGGATCGCACCTCACGTCCATGCACAGCATGGACAACTACTACGTGAGCAAGCTGATCCCGCTGATGGCCGAGGCGCAGCTGGGTGTGGTGGCGAATCCGCTCATCAACATCACCCTGCAGGGCCGGCACGACACCTACCCCAAGCGCCGCGGCATGACCCGCGTGCCCGAACTGCTCGCGGCCGGGCTGACGGTGGCCTTCGGCCACGATTGCGTGATGGACCCGTGGTACGGCGGCGGCAGCGCCGACATGCTGGAGGCCGCGCACATGGGGCTGCACGTGGCGCAGATGACGGGCCAGGACGCGATGCGGCAGTGCTTCGACGCCGTGACCGAAAACCCCGCCCGCCTGCTGGGCCTGGAGGGCTACGGTCTCGCCCCGGGCTGCCATGCGGATTTCGTGCTGCTGCACGCGCGCACGCCCGCGGAGGCCATCCGCCTGCGCGCCACGCGACTGGGCGTCTGGCGGCGCGGGCGCCGGTTGGCAGCCAGCCCCTTGCCCACCGCCACGCTGACGCTGCCGGGCCGGCCTGCACAGGTGGACTTCCTGCACGGACGCTGACCGGGGGCGTCGGCACGGCGGACGGGCCTGAAGGCTATCCCCGCCAACCGGCCTGCCGCAGGCAGTCCGTGTAGTGCGCCAGCAGGGCCCCGTCCACGAACGGATGGCCGGCCCTCAGCGCCTCGGCCGGATAGGGGCCGAAGCGGCGGGCCTGCTCCAGCGTGCGGCGCCCGTCGGCCGCATGGCCGGCCGCAGTCTGGCAGGCCGCCAGCAGGTAGTGGTTCAGCAGCCAGTCCGGCCGCTGCGCGAGCGCCTGCAGGGCGAAGGCTTCGGCCCCGCGGTAATCACCCTCCACGAACCGGGCCAGGGCCCGCGTGCGCACCCACAGGCTCATCTGCGGATCCAGCGGGCTGGCTTCGCAGGCCTGCCGGGCACGGTCGTCCGCCTCGCGGGCGTGCCCACTGAAGGCCAGCAGGCGCCCGAGTTCGCCGGTGGCGGCGGCGAACTGCGGACAGAGGGACAGGGCCAGTTCCTGCTCCGACATCGCCTGCGCGAAATGGCCGGAGAACGACAGCGCGGTGCCGAGCGTGAAGTGGGCGAAGGCATCGGTATCGTCTCGGCCCACCGCGCGCAGGGCCAGGCGGCGGGCTTCGGAAGCGTCCACGCGCACGCATTCCGAGCGTCCCGCCCATACGCGGGCCATGTGCACGAAGGCCAGCAGGGCCAGGCTGGGTGCGTCGTCGGGGCGCACCTGCAGGGCCCGGCGGGCGTAGTGCTCGGCCTGCCGCAGGTGGTCGCGGCCGGAGCGCCAGAAATGCCAGCGCGCGCGCATGAGCAACGGCCAGTACCCCCCGTCCTGCGGCGGCGTGGCACTGTGCAGGCATTCCTCCCGGCGCAGGTGGACCGGCTCCACGGCGCTCGCGATGGCCGCGGAAATGCCGGACTGCGCCGCGGCCAGGTCATCGGCCGGGCGCTCGTAGCTCTCGGTCCAGATGGTCTCGTTGCGCGGCGCATCGATCAGGTCGGCCGTCACGCGCACCCGCCCCGCGTGGAAGCGGGCCTGGCCGGCCACGAGATAGCGCACGCCCAGTTCGCGGGCGATCACCGCGTTGGGCGGCAGCGGTTGGCCGTAGCGCTGCGTCGCGTTGCGGGCGATCACGCTGGTCCAGCGTGAGCGGGTCAGCCGCTGGATGACGTCCTCGGCCAGGCCGTCGGCGAAGTGGCGCTGGGCGGACTCGGGGCCCGCGCCGAAGGGCAGCACCGCGATCGAGCGGCCCATGGACGCATCGGGCAGCAACGCCTGAGGGGCCGGCAGGGCCTCCTGCCCCGGCTCCGGTGGACGTGCCACGCGCGCCACGAAACGGTAGCCCTGGCCGGGGATGGTGACGATGCGGTCCGCGCCCACGAGCTTGCGCAGGGCGGACACGTGGACCTGCAGGTTGTTCTCCTCCACGACCATGCCGGGCCACACCTGCCGGAACAGTTCGGACTTGGTCACGAGCGTGCCGGCACGGTGGACCAGCGTGCACAGCACGTCGAAGGCGCGGGCGCCCAGGGCGACCGGGCACCCGTGCGAGAGCAATTGACGCTCCCGCACCTTCAGCACGAAATGGTCAAACGCGAATTCTGGGGCCATTGTTTCTTTCTCGAACAGGCTCTGCGGTTTCCTCCCCCGCGTCCTGCACTCTACCCCCGGCCCCCGCAGCGGATCGCATTGATGTAATTGGATGCAATCGAAGCCCTTCACCGATCCCCGACGTTTCTGCCAGGAACTATGAATAAAAAATTATTCACCCATAAAAACGAGAAATAGCCAAGAAACGATCGGTTCGGACGATTCGCTGCATTCCGGTGGATTAAGGATTCTTCAGAAGAATAAAGACGCAGTTAAAGGCTGAAGACGCCACCGGCTCACAGAATCCGCCTGCCTTTCACCCAGTTGTCGATCCCGGCCCACGGTATCGCGAACGAAAGCGGAGGCACCCCCTACGGCCGGAAGCAGACAAGTTGCATGGCCCCGGCCGACTTCAACAGCAACGAATCGAGAGAGGAAAAAACATGTCCGACTGCAATTGCAATCAAACCAAGGCAGCCAGCAGCGAGGGCCATGTGCCGAACTTCGCGGTGGCCGGCTTCGCGGACACTGCTTCGGCAGACAACTTCGAGAACCTGCGCGCGCAACTGCCGGATGTGGACGCGCTGCGCATCCAGGTCTGCGTGAATGCGTCGTACGACCCGGCCACCCACCAGGTCTGCGTGCAGATCCCGATCCTCGGCCGCAAGTGCTTCACGCTGCCGATTCCCGTGCCAATCGGCGCACAGCTGAAGGCCTGTGTGGACACCTGCGGCATCATCCCCTGCGGCGCGAAGATCACCATCTACCTGAACAACACCGCCATCTATACCTACAAGTTCGGCTGCTGCTGAGCCCCGGCACTCTCACCACCTGCAAGAAGGAGCACCCCCATGGCATCCTGCCCTCCCTTCAGCGTCGATTTCACCGGCAGCGCCCAGGAGCTGTTCGTCAAGATCGCCACCATGATCCATGACCACGGCGGCACGATCACCGGCGGCCCCAGCGGCGGAGCATTCACCGTGGGCACCCCGCTCGGCGCCGTGGCGGGCACCTTCATGGTGAGCGGCCAGACCTGCACGATCACGATCACGCAGCGGCCGTTCCTGCTGCCGTGCAGCGTGATCCAGAACTTCATCAAGAGCCACCTGCCCGCGGTCGCTCAGGCGCAGTTCGGCGACCTCTGATGCCATCGCGGCCCACGGGCCGACGACAGGCCGCCCCGGCACCGCCGGGGCGGCTTTCTTTTTCTTCATGCCGCGCGCACGAGCATCGCGAGCACGATGCAGCCGGCCAGGACCAGCACCGCGCCCGACACCCGCTCCAGCCAGGGCAGCGCCCGCGCGAAGCGGCGCAGCACCGCCCGGTTGCCGATCGCGATGGCGACCGCCAGATCCCACAGCAACACCGCACAGAACATCCACGCGCCATAGAAGGCTTTCCATGCCGGCGTGGCCTGCGGTCCGGCCAGCATGGCCGCAAGGCTCGCATAGAACAAAGCGTTCTTCGGATTGAGCGCGGCCGAGACAAACCCCATGCCCGCCGCCTGCCACCAGGCCCCGCGCCCTGGCGTGGTGGCGCCCGCAGCCGCGGCAGCGGAAACATCCAGGCGGCTGCGGCCCGCATGGCGCATGAACAGCACGCCCAGGTAGAGCAGATAGGCGGCGCCGGCCAGCTGGACGCCGGTGAACCACGGGCTGCCGGCGCGCAGTACGGAGAGCCCTGCGAAGGCCGCCACGATGAACACGCCGTTGGCGATCGCGATGCCCACGCAGGCACCGCCGGCCGTCCGCCATCCGGCCGACAGCGATGTCCGGGCGATCAGGAAGAAATCCGGCCCTGGCGACAGCAGGGCGAGGAAATGCGCAGCGGCGATCAGGAGGAACTGTTCCATGCGGGTGGCAGGCAGGCTGTGGGAAGCTGTGGGAGGCCGCCACTGTGCCGGCCGCAGCGCGCGCCGTATTGAATGAAATTGCGCCCGCGGCGTGAGCCGGAGGAACGCTAGGCGCGGAACCTCCCCGGCGTCACGCCCGCATGCGCCTTGAACATCCGCTGGAAGTGGGCCTGGTCGGCGAAACCCAGGCCATGGGCCACGTCCGCGAGGCTGTCCCCGCCCTTCAGGCGCGTCCGCTCGCAGTTGATCCGCAGGTTCATCTGCCAGGCATGGGGTGTCATGCCGGTGGCGGCCTTGAACGCCCGGATCAGCTGGTAGCGCCCCATGCCGCACAGCCGTGCCAGTTCTTCGAGCGGTGCGGTGTCGGCGGGCGCGTCGCGCAAGCGCTCCACCACCGGGCGCAGCCGCTCCTGCAGGCCGGGGCCGGCGCCGGGCGACGGAATGCGCAGGCCATGCATCGCCTCGCTGTCACCGATGAATTCGATCAGTGCCGCTTCCTTGTCCTGTGGCGCGGCTGGGGAAAACAGCAGCGCGTTCAGGCGGGTGAAGCGCGCATGGCAGGCCCGATCGTCCACGATGCGCACCGGGCCGCCGTCCTTCGGCACGGCCCCCGCGGCCTCGCAGCGGACCGCCTGCAGCCATGCCGCGTCCAGGTGCAGCATCTGGTAGCTCCACGCGGAGTCCGGCGCGGGATTGCAGGCATGCACGCGCCAGGCCGGCACGAACACGAGCATGCCCGCACGCAGCGGGACGGGGCCGCCGTCCGCGCCGGTGAAGATGCTGCGCCCGGCGTCCACCGCGCCGATCGAGAACGTGGGATGCAGGTGGGGCCGGTAGCAGGCCCGGCTGCGGCTGGCGCGGCGGCTTTCGGCGAAAGGCAGCACCGGGTCGCGCCAGAACCCCTCGGCCGGGCCGGCGTCCGGTGCCGGCGCCGCCACGTTCACTCCGCGCCGTCCGCCACGTGGCATTCGCGGCGCAGCAGCGCGCGCGCCTCTTCCAGGCGCTCGTCCCGGTGGTTGAGCAGCGTGGTGGCGGACTCGTCCACGAAGGACTTCCAGAGCGCGAGGTAGCTGGCCTGGCGCGCACTGGCCGCATGCGCGCGGATGAATTCCTCCGCGAGTTCCGGTTGCCAGCCGTGTTTGCGCACGCGGCGCACCAGGCTCGCGGCGGCCTTCTCGGTCAGCACGGTCTTGCGCGGCACGCCGGCCGCCAGGCAGAGGAACAGCGTGAGCAGCGAATGCTCGTCCTCGTGGCCCTGCGTGAGCCGCTCCCAGGTCCGGCTGGCCGGCGCGGGGGCTGACTCTGCGTCGTCCCCGGCTTCCAGCAGGGCATCCAGCCCCTGGTGGTAGTCGTCCACCTCGGCGAGCGGATCGTCCTCCAGGAAATAGCGCGCGCGGAAGCTGCCCATGGGCCGCAGCAGCGCGCGCGGCGCCGTGGCCGCATCGAGGATGCGTGCGGCGTCCGCCAGCACGGCCGCGACATGCCCGTCCGCGACGGCCGCCACCCCGTCCGGCATGCCGGCGGGCAGCGGCAGGCGCGACGGTGCGGGAATGCCCTTGCGCCGCATCGCGGACAGGCGCTTCTCGAACGACACGGCATGCGGCCAGGCCTCGGCCGCCGGATGCATCCAGTGCCATAGCAGGCCCATGCGCACCACGGCCTCGGCCTCGGCGCCGCCCGCCTCCAGCGCGCCTTCGTCCAGGTCCAGGCGTTCCGCGAACCAGCGGGCAGCCTCGATCGTGGCGGCGATGCCGGTGCGGCGCTCCAGCTCCGCGCGGTATTCGGCATGGCTGCGCAACGACCAGACCGACAGCTGCTGCACGTCCGGCTCGCCGGTGGTCGAAAGGAACCCGAAATTGCTGCTCTGCGGCAGCGCGATCAGGCGGCGCAGCCGGTCCGATCCCGCCTTGGAGCGCGACAGGAAACTGTGCTCGCGCAGGCTCTGCGCGGCGCGGTCGAGGTCGCCGCCGCTGTCCTCGATCAGGTCGAGGCTGACGAGATTCACCATGCGCTCGCGCGCGCGCTCCAGGTCGGGCCGCAGGAACTCCGTGCCGAAGTAGCGGGCGATCTGCACCATGCCCCTGGGTGCGTCGGCCGCGATGGCCTCCACCCGCTCGGCCGGCACGATGCCGTGGCGGATGCCATGCACCAGGGCCTTCTCGAAGAACGGGCGGCCGTCGTGCAGCGACAGCGCAGTCGCGCCCCCTGCGGCCGGGCTGGAATCGGAAACGCTCATCGCGGCGGCCTCCGGCTCAGATCGCCGACTCTTCGTCGGATGCACGCGCGGCCGGGGTGGCCTTGCCGCGGTCGGTCTCGCTCGTCTCGAACTTGCCGTCGTCGTCCTCGTCCGTGCCGGTCTCGCCGTCGTCCAGCCCTTCGTCGTAGGCCTGGGCCTTGGCGCGCAGCACCAGCAGGGTCTCGATGAACAGGTCCGGGCACTGGTAGCGCAGCAGCCAGGCCAATTGCATCCAGTCGCGGTCCGCCACCTCGTCCTGGTCCACCTTGGGCGGGGCATAGGCCACGTTGAAGAGCTGGTCCTCGGTGAGCGCGGGGCCGTAGTCCTCGGCGGCGTCGAACAGGCCGGTGCGCGCGAAGGCCTCCAGGCGGCTCCACTTTTCCGCGAAATAGTGGGCCAGGGCCTCGCTGCCGCCTTCCAGGTCGCCGATGGCGGTGAGGAACTCCATCGGATCCACGTCGCCGCGGAACACGACGGCGTTCACCATGCTGCGCAGGTAGGTGTGGGTGGCGTCCTTGTACTGCTTCTCCAGCACCAGCGCGCGCGCGAACTGCTGGGGCGTCACCAGCATGTTGACCACCGAGGCGCGGGATTCGTCGTATTCGCGCATCACGGCCAGCACGTCCTTGGGCGCGAGTTCGTCCAGCACCTCGACCAGGGCGCGGTCGCCCTCGTCGTCGGCGAGCTGGGACAGGGCGGACTCGGCACCCACGATGTCGCCGGCGGCGATCAGGGCCTGGGTCTGGGTGATGAGGGCGAGATGTCGGGACATGGGATTTACTCCTTGCGGTCGAATCCGAGGTCGGCCATCCAGTCGGCGGCGGCCTCCTCGCGGTCGGCATGGCTGCGGGGTTCGCTGGCGTCGTCGGCGCTCCAGCGGGCCTCGTCGTCGTCACCCTGCTCCGCCTCGTCTCCGCCCTCTTCTTCGTCGCCCTCGCCAGCCTCGGCACTGCCGGCACCCTGGCCGGCGAAGCGGGCATGCTGGCGCTGGTACTCGAGCAGAGCCGCCAGCGACAGGAAGCGCGCACCCGACGGTTCGGCCAGCACCACGTCCGCCAGCGGCTGGGCCCAGGGCTCGAGTGCCACCGCCCCGGCCAGTTCCGGCCATTCCGGCAGGTCGCTCACCCCGCCCCGCGCCAGCAGCGGATCGAGCGTGGCCGGCCGGTGGAAGCGGAAGCCCTGGTGGAAGGCCACCGCCACCATCTCGGGGCTGAAATCGATCATCCTGGCCAGGAAGGCGATCTCGCCGCGCTTCTGGGCGAGGCGCTTGCGCAGCACGTCCTTGCCCTCGGAATCCTGGGCGAGGTCGTCGAGCTCGGCCTGGTAGGCCGAGCGCAGGTCATGGAAGAAAGGAGAGGGTTTCACGAGGAAAGCACGTTCTTGAAATAGGACTGCCAGATTTCCCGCGCCGTCTCGAGCGGATCGTCGAGCAGGTTGCGGCGGCGGTTGTCGTCGTAGGCCTGGCGCGCGGCGTCGTCCGACAGCACCTCGTAGGCCTTCTGGGCCGCGCGGAAGCGCTCGGCCGCATCCGGCGAGGGGTTGCGGTCGGGGTGGTAGAAGGCCGCCTTCTGGCGGAACGCCTTCTTGATGTCGGCCAGGCTCGCGGTCGCGCTCAGACCGAGGGCGGCGTAGTGGTCAGTCATGCTCGGGGGATGGATCGGTGGGGCCGGCAGGCACGGGACGCGGCGCCGCGGGTGTCCGGGGAGGCGCGGTTATACACCAAGAGCGGCGCCAGTGCCCGGGCACCGCGGGCAGCCCCTTCCGGGCGAGCGGGCAGGCCGGACAGCAGGCTTTCGCTCCCGGGCCGGCCGGCGGCGCCCGCCAGCGGCCCTGCTCCGCCGTGCAACACCCCTGCGCAGCCACTGTTCCATAACGGAACACATGGAGCACCTCGCGGGCGTAAACAGTGCATGGAACACGGGGCGCATGCGCTGGCATGCGGCTTGCGCAATGTCCTGCACCGGAGAGCGCACGGTGCGCCGCCCGGACATTCCACCACCACAGGAGACAAGCACCATGGACATGGCAGAAATCGCCAACCTCGGCATCGCCAACCCCTACAAGAAGCAGTACGGCAACTACATCGGCGGCCAATGGGTTCCCCCGGTGGACGGCCAGTACTTCGAGAACAGCTCGCCCATCAACGGCCAGGTGTTCACCTCCGTGCCGCGTTCCAACGACAAGGACGTCAACGCCGCCCTGGACGCCGCGCACAAGGCCAAGGCGGCCTGGGGCAAGACCTCCACCACCGACCGCGCCAACATCCTGCTGAAGATCGCCGACCGCATGGAAGCCAACCTGCTGACCATCGCGGTGGCGGAGACCATCGACAACGGCAAGCCGCTGCGCGAAACCATGGCAGCAGACATCCCGCTGGCCATCGACCACTTCCGCTACTTCGCCGGCGCCGTGCGGGCGCAGGAAGGCGGCATCAGCGAGATCGACCACGACACCGTGGCCTACCACTTCCACGAGCCGCTGGGCGTCGTGGGCCAGATCATCCCCTGGAACTTCCCCATCCTGATGGCCGTCTGGAAGCTGGCCCCGGCCCTGGCGGCCGGCAACTGCGTGGTGCTCAAGCCCGCGGAGCAGACGCCCGCCTCCATCCTGGTGCTGCTGGAAATGATCGGCGACCTGCTGCCCCCGGGCGTGGTCAACGTGGTCAACGGCTTCGGCCTCGAGGCCGGCAAGCCCCTGGCCTCCAGCAACCGCATCGCGAAGATCGCCTTCACGGGCGAGACCACCACCGGCCGGCTCATCATGCAGTACGCCAGCCAGAACATCATCCCGGTCACGCTGGAGCTGGGCGGCAAGAGCCCCAACATCTTCTTCGAGGATGTAATGAGCGCCGACGACGCCTTCTTCGACAAGGCACTGGAAGGCTTCGCCATGTTCGCTCTGAACCAGGGCGAGGTCTGCACCTGCCCCAGCCGCGTGCTGATCCAGGAATCGATCTACGACCGCTTCATGGAACGCGCCTTGAAGCGGGTGGCCGCCATCACCCAGGGCCACCCGCTCGACAAGGGCACCATGATCGGCGCGCAGGCCTCGCAGGAGCAGCTGGAAAAGATCCTCTCGTACCTGGACCTGGGCAAGAAGGAAGGCGCCGAATGCCTGATCGGCGGCGAGCGCAACATGCTCGGCGGCGACCTGGCCGGCGGCTACTACGTCAAGCCGACGGTGTTCAAGGGCCACAACAAGATGCGCATCTTCCAGGAGGAAATCTTCGGCCCGGTGGTGTCCGTCACCACCTTCAAGACCGAGGAGGAAGCGCTGGAGATCGCCAACGACACGCTCTACGGCCTGGGCGCGGGCGTGTGGAGCCGCGACGGTGCGCGCGCCTTCCGCATGGGCCGCGGCATCCAGGCCGGCCGCGTGTGGACCAACTGCTACCACGCCTACCCCGCGCACGCGGCCTTCGGCGGCTACAAGCAGTCCGGCATCGGCCGCGAGAACCACAAGATGATGCTCGACCACTACCAGCAGACCAAGAACCTGCTCGTGAGCTACAGCCCGAACAAGCTGGGCTTCTTCTGACGTCTTGACCTGCATCAGCAGCGACCGAGGGAGGGCGGCATATGGTGGAAGCCAGCCCTCCCCGTTGAGAACCTGCTCGAGGTTCCAACCCTTCCGACAAAAGAAAGGATTCCCGTTCCATGCTTCCCAAGACCATGAAAGCCGCCGTCGTCCGCGAATTCGGCAAGCCCCTCGCCATCGAGGAAGTCTCCGTCCCGACGCCCGCCGATGACCAGATCCTGGTGAAGATCGAGGCCTCCGGCGTCTGCCACACCGACCTGCACGCCGCCGAAGGCGACTGGCCCGTCAAGCCCAACCCGCCCTTCATCCCGGGCCACGAGGGCGTGGGCTTCGTCGCCGCCATCGGCAAGAACGTCAAGCACGTCAAGGAAGGCGACCGCGTGGGCGTGCCATGGCTGCATTCGGCCTGTGGCTGCTGCACCCACTGCCTGGGCGGCTGGGAAACCCTGTGCGAATCGCAGAGCAATACGGGGTATTCGGTCAATGGCGGCTTCGCCGACTACGCACTGGCCGACCCCAACTTCGTGGGCCACCTGCCCAGGGACGTCGGTTTCGTGGACATCGCCCCCGTGCTGTGCGCGGGCGTGACCGTGTACAAGGGCCTGAAGGTGACGGACACGAAGCCGGGCGACTGGGTGGTCATCTCCGGCATCGGCGGCCTGGGCCACATGGCGGTGCAGTACGCCAAGGCCATGGGCCTGAACGTGGCGGCCGTGGACGTGGAGGACGACAAGCTGGAACTGGCGAAGAAGCTCGGTGCCAGCGTGACGGTGAACGCGAAGACCGCCGACCCGGCCGCCTACCTGCAAAAGGAGATCGGCGGCGCCCACGGCGCGCTGGTCACGGCCGTCTCGCCCAAGGCCTTCGAGCAGGCGCTGGGCATGGTGCGCCGGGGCGGCACCGTGTCGCTCAACGGCCTGCCACCCGGCAACTTCCCGCTGCCCATCTTCGACATGGTGCTGCGCGGCGTGACGGTGCGCGGCTCCATCGTCGGCACGCGCCTGGACCTGCAGGAATCGCTGGACTTCGCGGCCCGCGGCCAGGTGAAGGCCACCGTGGCGACCGAGAAGCTGGAGAACATCAACGACGTGTTCGCGCGCATGCACAAGGGCCAGATCCAGGGCCGCATCGTGCTGGACATGGCGGCGCACTGACGACCTCGGCGGACACGCCCTGCGCACTGGCGCACGGCGTGGGCTGCCGCAGGGCGGGCGCCGCCGCTGCGCTTCAGGCACACTGCACGGAGCGCAGACCCCATGACAGGAGACACCGCATGACGACGACCGCGCCCCCCGTTTCCGCACCTCCCGGTTCCGCAACCCGTGTCTCGGCCACGCCCGAGGCCGTCGCCCTCATCGAGCGGCTGCAGGTGCAACACGGCCCGCTCATGTTCCACCAGTCCGGCGGCTGCTGCGATGGCAGCGCGCCCATGTGCTTCGCCCGCGGCGAATTCATGCTCGGCGATTCCGACGTGCTGCTCGGCGAGATCGCGGGCACACCCTTCTACATGAGCGAATCCCAGTTCGCCTACTGGGAACACACGCACCTGATCATCGATGCCGTGCCCGGCAACGGCGGCATGTTCTCGCTGGAGCGGCCCACGGGGCTGCGGTTCCTCACCCGCTCGCGGCTCTACAGCGAAGACGAGTGGGCGGCCATCGAGGCCCTGGGGCCGCCGCCGCGCGGGGCGGGTTGACGGACGTCCCATGCGGTATCTGCTCGGATGGGCAGGCCTGGCCGTCGGGCTCGTGGCATGGGGCATCGTCCTGAACCTTTCGGCGAGTGGGCTGTCCTACGTCGATGAAGGCAATGCACTGCTGGCCTGGCTCATCTACAGCCCCGCCCTGCTCTGCCTCGTGCCATTCGCCTGCATAAAGCTCCAGCACGACGGGGTGGCAGCGATCTGGCTGTTCGCCATCGCGCCCATCGCGGGGCTGCTCAATGCCGCCGTCGCCGTTTTTGCGAGCACGGGCGATCGCGGATCGCTGATCGTCGTGGGGGTCTTGTCCATCCTCTGGGCCTGCCCCGTTGGACGCCTGGCATGGTGTGCGCTCGCGAAAAAGAGAGTATCTGGGCGCCAGGCCAGGCGGTTGCCCGACTGACACCGGAACCCGGCCGTCAATGGTGAGGGGCCGTCCCGTCCATCGCCTTCAGCCGCCGGTACACCGTATTGCGCGACACCCCCAGGGCCCGCGCCACGGCGGATACGTTGCCGCCATGCACCGACAGCGCATGGCGCAGTGCCTCTTCCACGGTCTCATCCCATGAACGCACCGCGGCCGGCTCGGGCCGGTGTGCAGCGCTGCGGCCCGGCGGGCATGGTCCGGTATCCCACACCGACGCACCGGCATCGCCCTGGGGACCTGCGGGCACCGGGGCCGCGGAAGCGGCAGCAGGAGGAACTTCATCGAACAGGTCCTCCGGCAGATGCCCGATGTCGATCTCGTCCGCATCACCGGCCATCAGCGCCGCCGTGCGCAACGCATTCGAGAGCTGGCGGAGGTTGCCGGGCCAGCAGTGCCGCAGGAACAGCTCCATGGCCCGTGGCGAGACCCGCAGGGGCGCCGTCCGGCGCGGTCGCGGCCAGCCGGGCGCGGAGCCTTCGGCAGCCCGCTCGCGGTCCTGCGCCTGCAAGAGGCGCTGCACGATGACGCGCAGGTCCGAGCGCTCGCGCAGCGCCGGCAGGCGCACCACCAGCCCGTTGAGCCGGTAGTAGAGATCGTCGCGGAACACCCCCCGGGCCATCATGTCGCGCAGGTTGCGGTGGGTGGCGCAAAGCACGTGCACATCCACCGGGATCTGCCGCGCCGAGCCGAGCGGCGCCACGGTGCGCTCCTGCAGCACGCGCAGCAGCCGGGCCTGCATGGCCAGCGGCATGTCGCCGATCTCGTCCAGGAACAGCGTGCCGCCGTGGGCCTGGGCGATCTTGCCCACGCTGCCCTTGCGCCGCGCGCCCGTGAAGGCGCCCTCCTCGTAGCCGAACAGTTCCGCCTCGATCAGAGTTTCCGGGATGGATGCGCAGTTCACCGCCACGAAGGGCCCGCGCGCGCGCGGGCCGTCCTGGTGGATGGCGCGGGCCAGCAGTTCCTTGCCCGTGCCGGTCTCGCCGAGGATGAGCATGGGCACGTCGCTGCCCAGCACGCGCGAGACGCGGTCGATCACCTGCGCCAGCTGCGCATCGCCCGTATCCAGGTAGCGCAGGCCGGACAGCCGCGGACCGCCGGCCGGCACCGGGGCGACGGGCCGCGGCCGGGTGGCCGTGGCGGAAGCTGGTGCAGCGGGCGCGGCCGTGGGCGCATCCTCGTCGCGCCCCTGCACCATCCAGCCGAGGGCCGCCGCCCCCTTCGGGCGGAATTCCACCATCGCATTGACCACCACCCCGCCGGGCAGCGCGAGCTGCAGCGGCCGGGGCATGGCGCCGCGCGCATGGGCCAGCAGCGCGCTCATCGGCATGCCGAAGAGCGACGGGAAGGTCTGCGCCTGCAATGCGTTCGCCGACATGCCGAGCTGGAACTGCCCGCTGCGGTTGGCCGCGAGGAAACGGCCCTCCGGCGTGAACGCGGCCAGCCCCTCCACCAGCGTGCCCAGGAACTCCGGGCGCGCATGGAAGCGCAGCCGCACGGCGTCCTCATAGACCTTGCCGAAGAGATGGTTCTCGACCATGCGCGCGGACATGCGCACCAGGGCCAGCGTGTGGGCACTCTGCTGGTGGCGGTCGCCGCTCACGTCCAGCGCGCCGATCACCTGCCCCTGCGGATCGCAGATGGGTGCGCAGGAGCAGGTGAGGAACTGGTTGGCGGCCAGGAAATGCTCGTCGCCGTTCACCTGCACCGCATCGCCCAGGGCCAGGGCCGTGCCGATGGCATTCGTGCCCTTGCTGCGCTCGGACCAGGTGCCCCCGGGCCGCAGCGCGACCCGGTGCGCGCGCCCGAGGAATTCCTCGTCGCCCAGGGCGTGCAGCACCACGCCCTGCGCGTCGGTGAGCAGCACCATGCTCTGCGTGCCCGCGATCTGGGCCGAGAGGGTTTCCATGACCGGGAGCGCATGCGCGCAAAGCGCGTCGTTGCGCGCCACGGCCCAGGCGAGCGCGTCGGGCGCCAGGGGCTGGAGGTCGGCGGACGCGTGCCGTTGCAGGCCGAAGGAGCGGGAGCGCTCGTGCGACTCGGCGATCACGCGGGCCGAAGGCAGCGGCGCGAAGGCGGCGGCCTGCGCCGCCTCCCCGCCATGGAGGGAGCTCTGCATGGGTTTGTCTCCTCAGGGCCCTGGCTCGCGCTCTCGGCGCGGCCCGGGCGTTATCCGGCCACCATAGCACCATCGGCGGGCGCCGTCGCGCAAACCCGCCCGTGCCACCGGGTCATGCGCCCGGCGGCATCCCTGCGACCGGTGCCAGCGCCTGCGCCAGAGCCTCCAGCACGCGGCCCACGTCGTCCTCGACCTTGACCGCGATCAATCCGTCGGCGCGCGTCACGCCCCGGTTCACGGCCGCCACCGGCAGCCCGGCATCCGCGGCCGCCTGCACGAAGCGGAAACCCGAATACACCATCAGGGACGATCCCGCCACGAGCAGTCCGTCGGACCGGGCCAGCGCCGCCCGCGCGGCCTCCACGCGCTCGCGCGGCACGCTTTCACCGAAAAACACCACGTCCGGCTTCAGGGGACCGCCGCCGCAATGGGGACAGACGGGCAATTCGAACGCGGAAAAGTCGCGGCAGTCCAGGTCGGCATCGCCGTCCGGCGCAGCGGCCGCCTCCAGCACCGCCCAGGCCGGGTTGCGGGCCTCCAGCCAGGATTGCAGGTCCGCACGCGGCATGCGCGCCTCGCAGGCCATGCAGCGCACCGTGTCGATGCGCCCGTGCAGGTCGATCACCCGCTGCTGCCCCGCGGCCGTGTGCAGGCCGTCCACGTTCTGCGTGAGCAGCATCTCCACGCGGCCCATCGCCTCCAGCGCGGCCAGGGCATGGTGCGCGGCCCCGGGCGCGGCGCCGCCCATGACGCGCCAGCCGATCATGCTGCGCGCCCAGTAGCGCCGGCGCACCGCCTCGTCGCCCATGAAGGCCTGGTAGGTGACCGGCGGGGAGCGCTTCCAGGCGCCGCCCTCGTCACGGTAGTCCGGGATGCCGGACGCCGTGCTGCAGCCCGCGCCGGTGAGCACGAAGAGCCGCGGGCAGGCGCGCGCCCAGGCCAGCAGGGCATCCAACCCGCCGGCAGAGGCCGGCAGAGGCACAGGCCCGTCAGAATTCGGGAGCGATGCTTTCTGCATATTCGTACAGCGCTCCCAGGATCGCCTCGCCACGCTCGTCCGCCGTTTCGCCCAGCGTGTCCAGCCGCGCAAAGAGCGCGTCGAACGTCAGGCCGCCGCCCTCGCCTTCCATGAGGCGCGCCACGCGCAGGGCCTCCCAGCGCTCGCGGTCCGCCTCATCCAGCGTTTCGGGAAAATTGCGCGCACGGTACCGCCACGCCAGCTCCTCCAGGCGCTCGTCGTCGAAGCCAGGCCGGGCCAGCGCCAGTTCCTGCGGCGGCAGCGTGCGCAGCCGCTCCAGGCGCCGCCGGTCCTCGTTGCCGACAAAGCCGCCGTACAGGTCCTGGTCCACGTCGGCCGGCCCTTCCTTGGGCCGCGCGAACACCTCCGACCAGATCGCGCTCATGTCCGGCAGCGCCCGCGCGATCTCGGCATGGGCGGCGGCACGCTCCATGTCGATGCCCCAGCGCTGCGCCATGGCCGGTGTGAGGGTGTTGACGTTGCCCACCACCATCGGCGACTTGTTCAGGTGCACACTCTTGACGGGCAGCCGCACCATGCCTTCGGGCAGATCGGCCGTGCGCGTGAACATTCGCTCGCGGATGCGCGCGGCGTCCAGGCCGGCCAGTTCGGACGGGTCGTGCGCCAGGTCCCACGCGATCAGCTCGTTGCGGTTGGTCGGGTGGCTGGCGAGCGGCCACAGGATACCCAGGCAGCCGCGGTCCGCCGGGAACATGCCCGACACGTGCAGGAAGGGGCGCGCGGTATCGACCGTGGCCGGCAGGCGCAGTTCCGCGGCCACGCGGTCCTTGCGGCGCAGGCCGAGCGCGAAATCGAACAGCCGCGGCTGGCGCTCGCGGATCAGCCGCGCCAGCGCGATCGTGGCGCGCACGTCCGACAGTGCATCGTGGGCGGCCTCGTGCAGCAGGCCGTTGGCACGCGACAGGTGTTCGAGCTTCAGGCTGGGAGACCCGTCCTCCTTGCGCGGCCACTCGATGCCGTCGGGGCGCAGCGCGCAGGTCAGCCGCACCACGTCCAGCAGGTCCCAGCGGCCGCATTCGTTCTGCCATTCCCGCGCATAGGGATCGATCAGGTTGCGCCAGAACATGAAGCGCGTGATCTCGTCGTCGAAGCGGATCGTGTTGTAGCCCACGCCGATGGTGCCGGGCCGGGCCAGCTCCGCCTGGATGCGCGCGGCGAATTCGTGCTCCGGCAGGCCGCGCTCCAGGCACAGCTGCGGCGTGATACCGGTGAGCAGGCACGACTCCGGATCGGGCAGGTAGTCCGGCGCCGGGCGGCAGTAGATCATCACCGGCTCGCCGATCTCGTTCAGGTCCGCGTCCGTGCGGATGCCCGCGAACTGCGCGGGGCGGTCGCGCCGCGGGTCCGCGCCGAAGGTTTCGTAGTCGTGCCAAAAAAAAGTATGCATGGATCGATGAAGCGCAGCGATGCGTAAAACTCCAGCCCGCAAGTATGCCGGCACCGCCGCGGCCATGGACAATGGGGCATGCAACGAAGAAACACGACGCCCGCCTCCGCCCTCCGTCCGTCCTTCAGCGTCCACGCTGCTCCCGCCAGGCCGTGGTGGCCCGCCGCCGCCGGGGCAGGCCTGCTCGGCGCCCTGCTGGCCGGCTGCGCCGCCCCACCTCCCGCGGCGGCCGTGCCCGCCGCCCCGCCTGCACCGGCCGCCACCCCTGCGGTGCCGCCGGGGCCCGCCCCGGACACGCCGGCCACCATGGCCCCAGCCACCCAGCCCGCCACGCCGGCAGCCGATGCCGCCCCGCTTTCCGCAGAAGCCGAACAGGCCGGCTTCGCGCAGTGGATCGCAGGCTTCCGCCAGGAAGCCCTGCAGGCCGGCATCCGTCCGGAGACGATCGCCGCCGCCCTGGACGGCGCGCAGTGGCTGCCCCAGGTGATCGAGCTCGACCGCTCCCAGCCCGAGTTCACGCGCACGCCCTGGGCCTACCTGGACAGCGCCGTGTCGCCCGCGCGCATCCAGCGCGGCCGCGAGGTGCTGGCCGAGCAGCGCGCCGCCCTGGACTCCGCCGCCGCGCGCTACGGCGTGCCTGCCGAGGTCATTACCGCCATCTGGGGCATGGAAAGCAACTACGGGTCGAACTTCGGGAGCTTCCGCACCGTCGATGCGCTCGCCACGCTGGCCTACGAGGGCCGCCGCCGCGACTGGGCGCGCGGCGAGCTGCTGGCCGCGCTGCGCATCATCGACCAGGGCGACATCGCCGCCGACCGCATGATCGGCTCCTGGGCCGGCGCCATGGGCCACACCCAGTTCCTGCCGTCCGTGTTCCTCGGCTACGCGGTGGACGCCGACGGCGACGGCCACCGCGACATCTGGGGCAGCGTCCCGGATGTCGCCGCATCCACCGCCAACTTCCTGTCGCGCATGGGCTGGCAGCCCGGCCAGCCCTGGGGCGTCGAAGTGCGCCTGCCGCAGGGCTTCGACTACGAGCGCGCGGAACTCGCCGTGCGCCACCCGTCCACCCAGTGGGCGGCCGAGGGCGTGCAGGCCATCGATGGCCAGCCGCTGCCCGCGCTGGACGGTGCCTCCATCCTCGTGCCTGCAGGCGCCCGCGGGCCGGCCTTCATGGTGGGGCCGAACTTCCGGGTGATCCTGCGCTACAACAACTCCACCAACTACGCCCTGGGCGTGGGCCTGCTCGCGCGCCAGATCGCAGGCGGCCCCGGCGTCACGGCCCCCTGGCCCCGCGACCTGCAGCCGCTGACGCGCACCCAGACCCGCGACCTGCAGAACGCCCTCAACGCCCGCGGCTTCGCGGCCGGCACCGCTGACGGGGTCATGGGCCCCGCCACGCGCGCCGGCCTGCGCCGCTTCCAGCTGAGCATCGGGCAGGTGGCCGACGGGTACCCGACGCTGGAGCTGCTGCAGAAGCTGCAGGCGCCCTGATGCCTGGCCGGCCGGCAATCAGCGCACCGGCCGCGGTGGTCTCCGCCGGGTGATTTGCGCAAACTCGACTAGTGGTGTGAGTCGGAAGTGCGCAAACAAAATTCCGCGACAGATTGCAGGATCTCGTCCGCTGTCTTGGTCCAGATGAATGGCTTGGGCGCGGCGTTGTTCATTGCGACGTATGCCCAGATCGCATTCTCCAGCGCACGGGTAGAGCAGAAGCACCCGCGCTTGATCTGGCGGACCGTGAGGATCGAGAACCAGCACTCGACCAAGTTGATCCAAGAGGCCGATATGGGCCTGAAGTGCAGATGTACGCGCGGGTGCCTGAGCAGCCAGCGCTGGATCGGACTCTTGTGCGTGCTCGCGTTATCGAGCACAAGGTGCAGGTCCAACTGAGCGGGAGTCGCTCGCTCCACCGTCTGGAGGAAGTGGCGGAACTCCACGCTGCGATGGCGCCTGTGCACTTCTGGGAACCTCTCAAAACCTAGCCAGTCTGTCCCTGACCAAGACCGAGTGAGCCTCACACAGCCATGATCACACCGCGTAGCGCCCTGAAGTTCGACCTGTTCGCAGATGCTTCGCGCCAGCACAAACGCGACGAGATGGGCGATCCGTTGCAGGTCATTGCCCGGCACATCGACTTTGCCGAGCTGGCCCGGCTGGTGGATGCACTCATCGAGCGCAGCGATGGCCGCAAGGGTGGCCGGCCGGCCTATCCCACCGAGGTGATGGTGCGCATCCTGGTCTTGAAGCGGCTGTACAACCTCTCGGACGAGCAGATGGAGTACCAGTTGCTGGACCGCGCAAGCTACCAGCGTTTTTGCCTGCTGCAGGATGCGATGAACGTGCCGGACCGCAACACGATCTGGCGCTTCGGCGAGCGGCTGGGCGTGGATGGCGCCACGGCGTTGTTCCAGGGAGTGGATGCGCAACTGCACCGCCATGGCTATATCGCCCGGGGCGGGCAGGCCATCGATGCGACGCTGATACCCGCGCCGCGCCAGCACATCGGCCGGCAGGACAGGCAGGCTTTGCAGCAGGGCCAGCAGCCGGGCTGGAGCGACGCCCGGCGCAGGCAAAAAGATGTGGATGCCACGCACACGAAGAAGCACGGCAAGAGCTACTTCGGCTACAAGCGGAGCGTGAGCGTGGACCTCAAGCACGGCTTCATCCGCAGGATCGCCACGGGCACGGCCAGCGAGCACGACGGACACCACTTCGACGAGGTGCTGGACCTGCACAACACCGGACGGGGCGTGCACACGGACAAGGCCTACGCGAGCCGGCAACGCCAGCAGCTACTCAAGGTGCTGGGCTTCGTGGACGCGATGCAACGCCGGGCCCGGCCGGGCAAGCCCCTGAGCGAGTGCCAGCAGCGGCGCAACCAGCGCATCGCAAAGAAGCGTGCCAAGGTGGAACACGTGTTCGCCGGCATCCGGCACCTGGGGGGCAAATTGCTACGCACCATCGGGCAGACCCGCGCCACGGTGGGCATGACGATGATGGCCGCCTGCTACAACATGAAGCGGCTGGCGTCCTTCCTGGACCGGGGAGTGGATGCGTTCTTCAAGCCATCGGCTGCCAAGGCACGGGTGCGCCTGCAACCGACAAAAGCGTGAGCCTTGCGGGGGCAAAGGCCCCGGGGCATGGGCTGCGGCCCACCCACCGCGCAGGTGTCCGAGCGCATTCTGGGCGCTGGAATCTTGACGACACGCCGGAAAAACTGCCTGGCGGCGGTTGTGAGAGGTGCCCTTCTGCGATGACCGTCCTCGGCGAAGCGCCTACGCCACTTGGCCACGGTCAGCGGGCTAACTCCCAGGGCAGCGGCCACCGCCCTGTTCGTCGTCGAGGGCTCAGCGCAGGCCAGCACTATGCGCGCTCGCAGCGCCAGCGCCCGGGCGGTCTTGTGCCGACTCGTCCAGCTTTGCAACGCTGTGCGATCCACATCGTTCAACTCGATGGCAACTGCGTGAGGCCGGGGCCATGGTGTGCTCCTGGGCTGGGTCGAGCGAACAGCATGGCGCAGCACTTGGGCGATGCCAACTTCTGACTCACGCCACTAGTGTCGTTCCTGCGGCGGTACGTGGATGCGTTCTTCAAGTCCGAAACCGGCACCTGCAAAGCACGGATGCGCTCGCAAACAGCGAAAGCGTGAGCTACTGTGGCCGCGAGGACCCGGGGCACGGAGGGGGCTCGGCTCCCTGAGCAGGCGCTCCCGCGCAAAGGCGCGGGAATATGCGCGGATGGAGCCCTCTTGAATTTGGGAGATTTGGAGAGCTTCTTGGATGACCTTGATACCCTGCACGGAGCCTGTAAGAGGCCCCCACTCTGGTTCTGAATGTGATGCATTGCTTCGCAGAAATAAAATCACCCATCGAATGAACTATCTATCATATAAAAATTATTAGCACTTATCCGCAATTATGCGCACATCAGAAAGAAGCAATAACATTCCCCAAGAATTCCACCAGGCAATGCGAGAAGATCATCATAGTTCTTCTCGAAGTGGAATTCACAGTCCGTCCACATCACGCCTCTCAGGAGCGGGTGTGCTTGCTGGACTAGCGCCACGAAGCAAAACCGAAACAAACACAAATATTCTCCGCAATAAACCTTTGGCTCAACTCACACCCAGTCCCGACAGAAATTTGCGGGCATTTGTCGAGGACCGACTTGAGCGAATTAAAAGACCCGCAGAGGGTTGGTTTTTTGAAAAAGCGATAGGCCCATTATCAAGTTTGAGTCCAAGAGACTTTCAGGGAATTCACGAAATCTTGCAAAAAACGGATGAAGTCAAAAACATCTTTTCGTTTGGTGCTCGATCAGGTGGATTCGAACTCGCCATGCAATTCCGGCATGATATCAATCTGAATGAGTCACGGAAAGGACTAGACAATTCTTCTGCATCAAATTATCTGGATGCGATAAGCCTGGAGGAACACTCGTACACTGAGAAAAAGAAGCTTGATGGGCTTGATGTTTATAAGATGCAAAATCCATTTTGGGATATTGGGTACAAAAATGGTATTGAGCATGCCAAAAAGATGATCTTTTTCATCACCCCGGAATGGATCGCATCGCCCTATTGCCTTCAAGAGTTTAGCTGGCTTCAGGAAACCGAGAATAAAAAAATAAAGACTGCATTTTTTATATACAAAGACACGAATATGAATGACCCAGCAATCGAGGAAATTCACAAATATGCAGAAACCAACGAATCACTTGTAATGAAAGCACTCACCCCCCCGGAAAAAGGATTGCATGAAGTTTCCATCAGCAAAAGCCTCCCACTGAGTTTCAAACGATTTATGCAAAGGAATGAGTTTAATTATTTGAAAAATTTCCTATCTGAAAATCAAGAAAATCCTATCAAAAGTCAAGGAGCACAACCTCAAAACTGAAGATCAAGACCTGAGCTACAGGTGACTTGCGCAGATGACTTCACGGTAAACGCGCGTCGCAGCCCGGAGCGCTTTTCACGCTGGCTCACTTCCTCGCTGACCAAGCGGTGGAGGGAGCTTGCGATCCATTGCTCGCTTACCCGGGCAAAGTGAGGTTGACCTAGAGCGCATACACCCAACCCGGAGAATACCGGGCGGGAGCATGAATTGAACGAGAACGAAGTAAGCGTTGGAGTTTAAGCAGGAACGCCGTGCAGCAGTTCGAGACCGGCCACGCCGCCTCGACCACGGCCGCGCCATCCACGAGCAGTTGGGCGGCGAGCACGCTTGGCCGCACATGCAACGTGAACTGCTGGCACGCGGCCTGCACGTGGTGACCACCGACAGCGCATACCGCTTGCAGGTGGCGCCCCATCTGGTACGCGGCGCTGCTTTACGCGTGCAACTCTCGTCACTGGTCAGTGCTCATCGCCACGCTCACACACCCGGGAAATGAAAAAAGCCCGCAGGCCCCGGAAGGGACTGCGGGCTCGGCGCGGTGCCGCGGGGCACCGGTGCCTGGCGGACGCGGGACCGTCAGTCCGCCGTCGCCTCTTCGGGTTCCGCGGGCTCGGACTTGGCCGAGCGGTCCTTCTTCGGCAGCGGCTGGATGTCCAGCAGCACGTCGGGCGTTTCCACACCCTTCTCGTCGGTCTTGACCTCGATGTCCACCGTCAGGCGGCCACCTTCGGTCAGGCGTCCGAACAACAGTTCGTCGGCCAGCGCGCGGCGGATGGTGTCCTGGATCAGGCGCTGCATCGGGCGCGCGCCCATCAGCGGATCGAAGCCCTTCTTGGCCAGGTGCTTGCGCAGCGCGTCGGTGAAGGTGACTTCCACCTTCTTCTCGGCGAGCTGGGTCTCCAGCTGCAGCAGGAACTTGTCCACCACGCGCAGGATGATCTGCTCGTCCAGCGCCTTGAAGTTGACGATCGCGTCCAGGCGGTTGCGGAACTCGGGCGTGAACAGGCGCTTGATGTCGGCCATCTCGTCGCCGGCCTGCCGCGGGTTGGTGAACCCGATGGTGGCCTTGTTCATGGTCTCGGCACCCGCGTTCGTCGTCATGATGATGATGACGTTGCGGAAGTCGGCCTTGCGCCCGTTGTTGTCCGTCAGCGTGCCGTGGTCCATCACCTGCAGCAGCACGTTGAAGATGTCCGGGTGCGCCTTCTCGATCTCGTCGAGCAGCAGCACCGCGTGCGGCTTCTTCGTGATGGCCTCGGTCAGCAGGCCGCCCTGGTCGAAGCCGACGTAGCCGGGGGGCGCGCCGATCAGGCGGCTCACGGCATGGCGCTCCATGTACTCCGACATGTCGAAGCGGATCAGCTCGATGCCCAGGATGTAGGCCAGCTGCTTGGCCGCTTCGGTCTTGCCGACGCCGGTCGGGCCGCTGAAGAGGAACGAGCCGATCGGCTTGTCGCCCTTGCCCAGGCCCGAGCGCGCCATCTTGACCGCGGAGGCGAGCACTTCCAGCGCCTTGTCCTGGCCGAAGACCACGCTTTTCAAGTCACGCTCGATGGTCTGCAGCTTGCTGCGGTCGTCGTTGGAGACGTTCGCGGGCGGGATGCGCGCGATCTTCGCCACGATTTCCTCGATCTCGGCCTTGCCGATGGTCTTCTTGCGCTTGCTGGCCACCAGGATGCGCTGGGCAGCGCCGGCCTCGTCGATCACGTCGATGGCCTTGTCGGGCAGGTGCCGGTCGTTGATGTACTTGGCCGACAGCTCCGCCGCCGCCTGCAGGGCCGCGGTGGCGTACTTCACGCTGTGGTGCTCCTCGAAGCGGCTCTTGAGGCCCTTGAGGATGTCCACCGTCTCGGCCACCGTCGGCTCGACCACGTCGACCTTCTGGAAGCGCCGCGACAGGGCCGCGTCCTTCTCGAAGATGCCGCGGTACTCGGTGAACGTGGTCGCGCCGATGCACTTGAGCTGGCCGCTGGAGAGCGCCGGCTTGAGCAGGTTGGACGCGTCCAGCGTACCGCCCGAGGCCGCGCCGGCGCCGATCAGCGTGTGGATCTCGTCGATGAACAGGATCGCGTTTGGCTTGTCCTTGAGCGACTTGAGTACGCCCTTCAGGCGCTGCTCGAAATCGCCGCGGTACTTGGTGCCGGCCAGCAGCGCGCCCATGTCCAGCGAATAGACCGAGGCCTCGGCCAGGATCTCGGGCACGTCGTTCTGCGTGATGCGCCAGGCCAGGCCCTCGGCGATCGCGGTCTTGCCCACGCCGGCCTCGCCGACCAGCAGCGGGTTGTTCTTGCGGCGGCGGCAGAGGATCTGGATCGTGCGCTCGACCTCGTAATGGCGGCCGATCAGCGGATCGATCTTGCCCTCCTTGGCAGCGACGTTCAGGTTCTGGGTGTACTGCTCCAGCGGAGAGGCCTTCTCGCTGCGCTCGCCGCCAGCGCCCTCTTCGGCTTCCGAGGGGTTCTCGGCCTTCGCGGGCTCCGGCGGCTCGCCCTTCTTGATGCCGTGGGCGATGAAGTTGACCACGTCCAGGCGGGTGACGCCCTGCTGGTGCAGGTAGTACACGGCGTGCGAATCCTTCTCGCCGAAGATCGCGACCAGCACGTTCGCGCCGGTCACTTCCTTCTTGCCGTTGCCGGTGGACTGCACGTGCATGATGGCGCGCTGGATCACCCGCTGGAATCCCAGCGTGGGCTGCGTGTCCACCTCGTCGGTGCCTGCCACCTGGGGCGTGTTGTCCTTGATGAAATTCGCCAGCGACGAGCGAAGGTCCTCGACGTTGGCAGAGCATGCGCGCAGCACCTCGGCTGCGCTGGGGTTATCAAGCAGTGCAAGCAACAGATGCTCCACGGTGATGAACTCGTGGCGCTGCTGGCGGGCCTCGACAAAGGCCATGTGCAAGCTGACTTCCAGTTCCTGGGCAATCATGTGAACTCCTTTGTGCTTGCGGGGGAAGGGATAACGATAGATCGGGACCCGGGACCGGTTATTCAACCGGCTCGCTCAGGCATTGCAGCGGGTGGCCCGCCTTGTGTGCGGCTTCGCGCACCTGTTCGACCTTGGTGGCGGCGACGTCGCGCGAATACACACCACATACGCCTTTACCGTCCAGGTGGATCTTCAGCATGATCTGCGTGGCCGCTTCGCGGTCCTTGCCAAAGAACTCCTGCAGCACGACGATCACGAACTCCATGGGCGTGTAGTCGTCGTTCAGCATCACCACCTGGTACATCTGGGGCGGCTGGGTCCTTTGCGTGCGCCTCTCGAGCACGACCGAGCCGCCATCGTCCCGCGACGGCACTCCCGTGGGAAGCGTCGGGGTCATGGAAGGTGGTTTAGTTGCCATGCGGACCATTCTAGAGCGTCCGGGACAGTTTGCCCCAGAGCGAAAAAGCCCATTGCGGGGGTGCAAATTCCGGTCTTGCGACACGGTTTCGCATGCCGCGCGGCATGGGCGGGAATCCGCCGGAGGGAGACGCGCCGTTCCATTTGCCGGCGCCCGCCGGGATTTCAAGCCCGCACCGTGGAACGTGCCCGCGGGGCATCTCAGCCGGCGTCGTACACGACGTTCACCACCCCGCTGCCGGCCTCCGCGCTCCAGGCCGCCAGGGCCGCGTCCGAGGGGAAGAACCGGCTGCCCTCCCCGAGTTGCAGTTCCGCCACGGCCTCCTGCCCCTCGGAGCGGCAGCGCACGCCCATGCGCACGCGCAGGCCGTGCACCAGCACCTCGCCCTCGGGCGTTTCCTGGCGCTTCGGGGGGAACTCGCGCACCAGGCGCTGCACGTCCGGCGCGCAGTCGCCCACCGCCACCTGCAGGTAGCGGCCGAACTTGGCCCGCGCGCTGGCGAGATCCCAGCCCTGCATCACCTTGACGCGCAGGCCGCCGCTGAAATGGTCGAGCTGCAGGCGCCCCAGCAGCACCACGAATTCATCCTCCTTGAGCAGGTCGCGGTGGGCATTGATCACGTTCTCGTCGGCCGAGGCCTCGATCATGGCGGACTTGTCGTCCAGCTTGAACAGCGCCAGGCGCCCCCGCTGCCCGTTGATCACCCGGAAGTCGCTCACGATGCCCGCCATGATCTGCGGCTCCCGGCTGTCGGCCAGCTCCTCGATCGGGGTGCGGATGAAGCGGCGGACCTCCTTTTCCACCTCGTCGAACAGGTGGCCCGACAGGTAGAAGCCGACGGCGGTCTTCTCCTGCGTGAGCCGCTCCTTCACGCCCCAGGGAAGCATCTCCACCAGGGCCGGATCCTGGGTGCTGGAGCCGTGCGAGTCGTCGCCCATCATGTCGAACAGGCCGCCCTGGTTGGCGTTGGCGATCAGGGAGTTGGCGAAGTCGAAGGCCCGGTCGATCGACGCCACGAGCGACGCGCGGTTCATCTCGATGGCGTCGAACGCGCCCGCCTTGATCAGCGCCTCCAGCGTGCGCTTGTTGAGCCGGGTGCGGTCCACCCGCGCGCAGAAGTCGAACAGGCTGGCGAAAGGTCCCTTCGTTTCGCCGCGCGGGCCCACGCCGCGGCCCTCGCGCGCGGCGATGATCGCCTCGATCGCCTGCTGGCCGGTGCCCTTGACCGCGCCCAGCCCGTAGCGGATCACCTTGTCCGTCACCGGCTCGAAGCGGTACATGCCGCGGTTCACGTCCGGCGGCTCGAAGGTCAGCCCCATCTTCATGGCGTCTTCGTACAGCACCTTCAGCTTGTCGGTGTCGTCCATTTCCACCGTCATGTTGGCGCAGAAGAACTCGGCCGTGTAGTGCACCTTGAGCCAGCCGGTGTGGTAGGCCAGCAGGGAGTAGGCGGCGGCGTGCGACTTGTTGAAGCCGTAGCCCGCGAACTTCTCCATCAGGTCGAACACCTCGTCGGCCTTGTCCTGGCCGATGCCCTTCTCGGCCGCGCCCTTGCGGAAGATCTCGCGGTGCTCGGCCATCTCCTCGGCCTTCTTCTTGCCCATGGCCCGGCGCAGCATGTCGGCGCCGCCGAGGCTGTAGCCGCCCAGCACCTGGGCGGTCTGCATCACCTGCTCCTGGTAGACCATGATCCCGTAGGTCTCGGCCAGCACGGGTTCCACCAGCGGGTGCGGATACTCCACCGGTTCCTTGCCGTGCTTGCGGTTCACGAAGGTGGGGATCAGGTCCATCGGGCCCGGGCGGTAGAGCGCGTTCAGGGCGATCAGGTCCTCCAGGCGGCTCGGGCGCGCTTCCTTCAGCATGCCCTGCATGCCGCGCGATTCGAACTGGAACACGGCTTCCGTCTTGCCTTCGGAGAACAGCCGGTAGGTCGGCGCGTCGTCGAGCGGGATGTTCTCGAACGCGAAGTTCTCCTGCCCCTTGTGGCGCTTCATGATGAACTCGCGCGCGATCTCCAGGATCGTCAGCGTGGCCAGGCCCAGGAAGTCGAACTTCACGAGGCCGATGGCCTCCACGTCGTCCTTGTCGTACTGGCTCACGGCCGACTCGCTGCCCGGCTGCTGGTAGAGCGGGCAGAAATCGGTGAGCTTGCCCGGTGCGATCAGCACGCCCCCGGCGTGCATGCCGATGTTGCGGGTCATGCCCTCGAGCTTCTGCGCCATCTCGATGACGGTCTTGACGTCCTCTTCCTTGCGCACGCGCTCGTAGAGCATGGGCTCCAGTTCCAGCGCGTAGTTGTTCTTGTCGCCTTCCTTCTTCACTTCGGGCGGATAGGCCAGCGTGTAGGACATGCCGGGCTTGCCCGGCACGAGCTTGGAGATGCCGTCGCAGAAGGTGTAGCTCATGTCCATGACGCGGCCCACGTCGCGGATGGCGGCCTTGGCTGCCATGGTGCCGAAGGTGGCGATCTGGCTCACGGCGTTCTTGCCGTACTTGTCCTTCACGTAGTCGATCACCCGGTCGCGGTTGGACTGGCAGAAATCGATGTCGAAGTCGGGCATGGACACCCGCTCCGGGTTCAGGAAGCGCTCGAACAGCAGGTTGTACTGCAGCGGGTCCAGGTCGGTGATCTTGAGCGCATAGGCCACGAGCGAGCCGGCGCCGGACCCCCGGCCCGGGCCCACCGGGCAGCCGTTCTCCTTGGCCCACTGGATGAAGTCGCCCACGATGAGGAAGTAGCCCGGGAACCCCATCTTCAGGATGGTGTTCAGCTCGAACTCCAGCCGCTCCACGTAGCGCGGGCGCTGCTTCTCGCGTTCGGCCTCGTTGCGGAAGAGGTGCTTCAGGCGCTCCTCCAGCCCTTCGAACGAGGCGTAGCGGAAATACTCGTCGATCGGCATGCCGTTGGGCGTGGGAAAGTCCGGCAGGCGCGGCTTGCCGAGCACCAGTGTCAGACTGCAGCGCCTGGCGATCTCCAGCGTGTTGGCGATGGCCGTCGGCACGTCGGCGAAGAGCGCCTCCATCTGCGCGCTCGACTTGAAGTACTGCTCGCGGGTGAAGCGGCGCACCCGGCGCGGGTTGGCGAGGATCTCCCCTTCGGCGATGCAGACCCGGGCCTCGTGGGCCTCGTAGTCGTCGGCGGTGAGGAACTGCGTGGGCTGGGTTGCCACCACGGGCAGGTTGAGGCGTGCCGCCAGCTGCACGGCCGCCACCACCTGGGACTCGTCCTCCGGGCGCCCCGCCCGCTGCAGCTCCAGGTAGAAGCGGTGCGGGAACAGCCCGGCCAGCCGCAGCGCCACGCGCGCCGCGCCGGCATCGTCGCCGCGGGTGAAGGCCTGGCCCACGGGCCCCGCCTGGGCGCCGGACAGCGCGATCAGATCGCCGCCCAGCTCTTCCAGCCATTCCCAGGTGCACAGCGGCACGTTCTTCACGACATTGCGCGTCCAGGCGCGCGCCAGCATCTCGCAGAGGTTCAGGTAGCCCTGCCGGCCCTGGGCCAGCAGGAGGATGCGGCCGGGCGGATTGCCGGCGGTCTCGGGCTCGATGCTGACTTCCGCGCCCAGCACGGGCTTGACGCCCTTGCCGCGGGCTTCCTTGTAGAACTTGATGGCGCCGAAGAGGTTGTGGAGGTCGGTGATCGCGAGGGCGGGCTGGCCGTCTTTCGAGGCCGCCTTGGCCACTTCGTCGATGCGGGTGGTGCCGTCGACGACGGAAAACTCGGTGTGCAGGCGCAAATGGACAAACATGGGGGCTATTGTAGGAATCCGCCCCATCCCGGGCCCGCAGTGGGGTGCTGCCCGGCCGGTACAATGGCCCGTTGTCCGCAGCCCGCCGCACCGCGCCGGGCGTGCGCAGGCCTCCCTTCACCGATTGTCAGAAAGCCGCTGCCATGCCGCGTTTTTCCCTGCCGCTCTTGACCACCCTGCTTGCCGCAGGCGTGCTCGCGGGCTGCTCCAGCACCACCGAAGACAAGACCGCGGGCTGGAGCCCCAACCGCATCTATTCCGAGGCGCGGGACGAGCTGAACAGCAACTCCTACGACAAGGCCGTCCCGCTGTTCGAGAAGCTCGAGGGCCGCGCCGCCGGCACCCCGCTCGCGCAGCAGGCCCAGCTGGAAAAGGCCTACGCCCAGTACAAGGGCGGCGAGAAGACCCAGGCGATCGCCACGCTGGACCGCTTCATGAAGCTGCACCCCGCGAGCCCGGCCTACGACTACGCGCTCTACCTGAAGGGGCTGGTCAACTTCAACGACAACCTCGGGCTGTTCTCCTGGCTGTCGCGCCAGGACCTGTCCGAGCGCGACCAGAAGGCTGCCAAGGATTCGTTCGAATCCTTCCGCGAGCTCGTCACCCGCTTCCCCGATTCGCGCTACGCGCGCGACGCGCAGCAGCGCATGACGTACATCGTCAACTCCCTGGCGCAGTACGAGGTCCACGTGGCCCGCTACTACTACCAGCGCGGCGCCTACGTGGCCGCCATCAACCGCGCGCAGATCGCCCTGGCCGACTACAAGGACGTGCCTGCGCTCGAGGAAGCGCTCTACATCCTCATCAAGTCCTACGACGCGCTCGGCATGACCCAGCTGCGCGACGATGCGCAGCGCGTGATGGCCGCCTCCTACCCGCAGAGCGAATACATGCGCAACGGCTTCAAGGCGAAGGAAGAGCCGTGGTGGAAGGTCTGGTGACGGCCGCCAGGCCGCGCAGCGCCTCGTCCCACTCCGCCTCGTCCTGAATCCGGCGCATGGGCGGCAGCGCGGCCAGCAGCCGCTTGCCGTAGCCCATGGTCACCAGCCGGGCATCGGCGACCGCCAGCAGGCCCCGGTCCTGCTCATTGCGGATCAGCCGCCCGGCACCCTGCTTGAGCGCGATGGCCGCATCCGGCAGCGCGAAATGCCGGAAGGCGCTCTTTCCCTCCTGCTCCAGGCGCTGCGACCGCGCCTCGACCACCGGATCGCCCGGCGGCGGGAACGGCAGCTTGTCGATCACCACCAGCTGCAGCGCATCGCCGGGCACGTCGAAACCTTCCCAGAACGAGGCGGACGCCACCAGCACGCACCCCGGGCGGTCCCCGCCGGCATCGGCCTCGCGGAAGCGCTCCATCAGCCGGCGCTTGGGCCAGTCGCCCTGCACCAGCACCTCGATGCCTGAACCCTCGGGAAAGCGCTCCCGCAGCGCGTCGCCGATCGTGCGCAGCGCCTTCAACGTAGTCGTCAGCACCAGCGTGCGCCCGCCCAGCACGCGCGCGGCATCGCCCGCCCAGCGCGCCACCGCGGCCCCATGGCCCGGATCGGACGGGGAAGGCAGCTGGCGCGGCACGTAGAGCGCGGCCTGGGCTGCGTAATCGAAGGGGCTGGGCACCTGCAGCACGCGCGCACCCTCCAGCCCGCAGGCCGCCGTGAACCATTTCAGCGAGGCATCGTCGCCCAGCGTGGCCGAGGTGAATACCCAGGCACGCGGGCGCCCTCCCCACTCGCCGGAGCCCGCACCAGGCTGCGCGGCAGCCCCCGGGGCCGGCAGCGGGGAGCCGGGGCCGGGTGCGGCCCACGGATCGGGGGCGCCGCCCTCATCGCTCCAGGGCAGGTCGTCCGGCGCGCCGGGGCCGGCGTCCTTGCCGGCATCGGCGGACGGCTCCGCGGCCCCCTCGTGCGGAAACCACAACCTGCGCAGCGGCTGCGCGATGTCCAGGGGCACCAGACAGGCGCGCACCTGGTGCTGCCCGACCTCCACCCAGCGCACCGCATCCGGCGGGGCCGGGTCCAGGAACAGGGCGAGCCGCTCCATCAGTTCCACGCAGCGTTCATGCAGCCGCACGAAGTCGGGTGCGATCTCGCTGACCGTGTCGAGCGCCGCCAGCGCCTCGCGCGCCGTGGCCGACAACCGGCCGAGGGCGTCATCCCAGGCCGCACGCTCCACGCCGTCGGGCACGGGCCCCGACCAGCGCAGGCGCGTTCCCGGCGCACGCGCTCCCGCGGCCATGCGCCAGTCGCGCGCGGCCCGCTCCAGCGCGGCGGCGGCGCCCTGCCAGTCCGCCAGGCCCCGCGCGAACTGCAGCCCCGCAGCCAGCACGTCGCGCGCGAGATCCAGCCAGTGCGAGGAACCCATCTGCGTGCCCATGAACTGCACGCCCGTCTCGTTGAGCTGGTGGGCCTCGTCGAACACCACCACGCGCACGCTGGGCAGCAGTTCCGCCACGCCCGATCCGCGAATGGCGTGGTCCGCGAAGAAGAGATGGTGGTTGATGACCACCACGTCGGCCGCCATCGCCTCGCGCCGGGCCTGGTACACATGGCATTCGCGAAAGCGCGGGCAGGACGAGCCCAGGCAGTTGTCGCGCGTGGAGGTGAACAGCGGCGTCGCGGCCGACCGTTCGTCCCAGCCCGGCAGTTCCGCGAGATCGCCCGCGGCGGTGGCATGGGCCCACACTTCCGCCCGTGCGAGCACGCGGGCGACGGCCGGGTCGGCCGCCGAAGGATGCTGCCGCGCGATGTCCAGCCGGTGCAGGCACAGATAGCTGCCGCGCCCCTTGAGCAGGGCCGTGCGCGCGGGCAACGCCAGCGCCTGCAGCAGCCGGGGCAGATCGCGGCTGTGGAGCTGGTCCTGCAGCGCCTTGGTGGCGGTGGAGATCAGCACGCGCTCCCCGCTGAGCAGCGCGGGCACCAGGTAGGCGAAGGTCTTCCCGACACCCGTGCCGGCCTCCACGACGAGCGCCCCGCCCCGGTCGATGGTTTCCGCGACGGCCGCGGCCATCGCGGCCTGCCCCGCCCGCGGCTGGAAGCGCGCCTGCGCGATCGCCAGCGGCCCGTCTTCCGCGAAAGCGGCCGACACCGCCTGCAGGAGCGTGCCGGGGTGTTCCGCCCCGGCGCTCAACCGCGGCTCCGCGGGACGCCGCAGGCGCGAGACAGTTCACAGAAAACGCGGTCCATCCCTCGATAATAGGGCTCCCGGCCCGCTCCCCGGCCCACCGCCGCCTTTTTCCCGCCCCTTCCGATACCGCCATGACCAAACCGTTTCGTCTCACTGCGTCGACCGGTATCCACAAAGGCGACCGCGACTACCAGCAGGACCAGGTGGCGCTGATCGCACATCCCCGGCACAACGGCTGCGTGCTCGGCGTGGTGGCCGACGGCATGGGCGGCCGCAGCGGGGGGCGCAAGGCCTCCGACCAGGTCATGATGACCGCGCGCCAGCTCTTCGAACGCTATGCGCCGGACAGCGACGATCCGGTCGCCATGCTCCGGCACATGGTGGAAGAAGCGCACATCGTGATCCGCCTGACGGCCATTTCCGCGGAGCAGGAGCCCCACAGCACTGTGGCGGCCTTCCTCATCCATCCCCGCGGCGACTGCTACTGGGCACATGCGGGCGACTCGCGCATCTACCACTTCCGGGGCTCCCAGCTCATCCACCGCACCAGCGACCACTCCTACGTCCAGGCGCTGGTGGACCGCGGCGAGATCACCGAGGCCGAGGCCAATACCCATCCGCACTCCAACATCCTGGTGGGGTGCCTGGGCACCGAGAGCGACCCGCCCGTGGCCATCCACACCATCGCGCAACTGGTGCCCGGCGACACGCTGATGGCCTGCAGCGACGGGGTGTGGCATTACTTCTCGCCCGCGGAACTCGGCTCCGTCGTGGATTCGCTCACCCCGCGCGAAGCGACGGAATTCCTCATCGAAAAGGCACGCAGCCGCGCACGCGGAGGCGGCGACAACCTGTCGCTCGCCATCGTGAAGATCGAGGCGCTCGTGGAGGCCGCCGCATCGGGAGGCGTGCGGCCACCGCCCGCCCAGCGCTGAGCTGGACCGGGCGCATGCCGGCAGCCGGGAATGCGGCCCGTCCGCCCGGTCAGCGGGCCGGCGCGGAACCGGCCGGCGCCGGCGGGGGAGCGGGATCGGCCGGCTCCGGCAGGGGAGCCGCCGGTTTGCGGCCCGAGGCCGCCGCTTCAGCATTGGCGCGCTCGCGCTTTTCCCGTCGCTCCCGTGCGGCCTGCTGCTTGGCCTCATAGCGCGCCCGCGCCTCGGCGGAGCGTGCCGGCTGCGAGGCGGCGCGCTCGGCCTCGGTAGTGCGGTGGGATTCCTCGCGTGCCCGCTGCTGCGCCGCACGGGTACGCGCTTCCTCCTCGCGCCGTGCGCGGTCCTCGGCCTGGTTCTGGGAGCGCGACTCGGCGCGCATGGGCGCCGGACGTTCCCCGCTTTCGATCTTCTGCCGCTGCTCGGCCTGCTTCTGCTCGATGGACTGCATCCGCAGGGCGGCCTTCTCACGCCGCTCGGCATTGTTCAGTTCCACCTCGCGCTTGCGCAGCACCGCCTCCGCATCGCGCACCTGGGAGCGCACCGCCTCCAGGCAGGACTCCACGGAGAAGCGCTGGTAGCAGACCGCCTCCTCCTTCGTCTTGCGCGCCTCGAGCGCGGAACGCTCCTGCTGGATGCGCTTGCGCTCCGCGGTCCTGGCCGTTTGCGCCGCCTCGAACGCGGACCGGGCCTGTTCGGCATCGTCCTGGGCAGTTGCGGCCACCGCGGGACCGGCCACGGCCAGCAAAGCCCAGGCCACTGCCAGGGCGAGGGGGCGGAGGAATGAAGAAGGGAGAGCGTTCGGCATGCGGAAATCCTTTGCGGGCGACTTCAGGTCAGCCCCGTGTCCACCACCCGGCGCTCGAGCGCCAGGAATTCCTTGGACTGCATTTCATTGAGGCGTGACACGGTGCGGGGAAACTCGTGCGCGAGCGGCCCTTCGGTGTAGAGCTGTTCGGGCGGCACGGCGGCCGACAGGATGAGCTTGACGCGCCGGTCGTAGAGCACGTCCACCAGCCAGGTGAAGCGCCGGGCCGGGGATGCCATCGCCACGGGCATGTAGGGCACATTGGACAGCAGCACGGTATGGAACTGCGACGCGATTTCCAGGTAGTCGTTCTGCGAGCGCGGGCCGCCGCACAGCACGTCGAAATCGAACCACACCACGCCGCCGGCCTTGCGGCGCGCGCGGATCTCGCGCGCCTCGATGTGCAGCACCGGATCCTCGTCGCGGCTTTCGGCGAGCTGGTCGAAGGCGGCCTCCATCTCGGCCTCGGCCTGCGGGCCCAGCGGGCAGTGGTAGAGCCGGACCTGCTCCAGCGTGCGGCGCCGATAGTCGGTGCCGTTGTCCACGTTCACCACCTCCAGCTTTTCGTTGAGCAGGTCGATGGCCGGAAGGATGCGGTCGCGGTGCAGGCCACCCGGGTACAGGTCGTCGGGCTTGAAGTTGGACGTGGTGACGAAGCCCACGCCGTTGTCGAACAGCGCCGCCAGCAGGCGGTGCAGGATCATGGCGTCCGTGATGTCCGCCACATGGAATTCGTCGAAGCAGATGAGCTTGTAGCGCTTGGCGATGCGCTCGCCCAGCACGTCCAGCGGGTTCACGGTGCCCTGCAGGCCTGCCAGTTCGCGGTGCACCTCGCGCATGAACTCATGGAAATGCAGGCGCACCTTGCGGCGGATGGGTACGGCGTTGAAGAAGCAGTCCATCAGGAAGCTCTTGCCGCGGCCCACGCCCCCGTACATGTACACGCCGCGCGGCACGTCGGGGCGGTGGATGAGCTTCTTCAGGGCGTTGGAGCGCTTTTCCTTGTACGCCGCCCAGTCGTCCGCGCAGCGCTGCAGCGCCTCGACCGCCCTCAGCTGGGCCGGGTCGCTGCGGAACCCCTTGGCGGCCAGCTCGGCCTCATACGCCTGCTTCACGTTCACGGACGTCTCTCCCGCGCAATCATCGACCACGCATCCACACGAAAAAACAACGGCTGCCGGCACACGGGTGTGCGCGCCGGCAGCCCGGGGAAGCGCGGCGCGCTCCCGATCGGCGCACGGTCAGAAGTTGAGCGTGCGCTTGTCCACGGCCAGTGCCGCTTCCTTGGTCGCCTCGGACAGCGAGGGATGGGCGTGGCAGATGCGCGCGATGTCTTCGGCGCTGGCCTTGAACTCCATGGCCACCACGGCCTCGGAGATCAGCTCGCTGGCCATCGGGCCCACGATGTGCACGCCCAGGATCTCGTCCGTCGTGGCATCGGCCAGGAATTTGACCATGCCGGTCGTGTCGCCCAGCGCGCGGGCGCGGCCGTTCGCCAGGAAGGGGAAGGTGCCGGCCTTGTACTGCACGCCATCGGCCTTGAGCTGCTGCTCCGTGCGGCCCACCCAGGCGATCTCGGGGCTGGTGTAGATGACCCAGGGGATGGTGTTGAAGTTCACGTGGCCGTGCTGGCCCGCGATGCGCTCGGCCACCGCCACGCCCTCTTCCTCGGCCTTGTGCGCCAGCATCGGGCCACGCACCACGTCGCCCACCGCCCACACGCCGGGCAGGTTGGTCTTGCAGTCGGCATCGACCACGATGGCGCCGCGCTCGTCGAGCTGCAGGCCCACGGCTTCGGGATTCAGGCCGATGGTGTTGGGCACGCGGCCGATGGAGACGATGAGCTTGTCCACCGCCAGTTCGCGGGCCTCGCCCTTGGCATCGGTGTAGGCCACCGTGACGCCCTCGCCGCCCGTCTTCACTTCGCCGATCTTCACGCCCAGCTCGACCTTCAGGCCCTGCTTGTCGAAGGCCTTCTTGGCTTCCTTGGCGATCTGCTCATCGACCGCGCCCAGGAACGTGGGCAGGCCTTCGAGGACCGTCACGTCGGCACCCACGCGGCGCCACACGGAGCCCATCTCCAGACCGATCACGCCGGCGCCGATCAGGCCCAGCTTCTTCGGCGTGGCACCGATGCGCAGCGCGCCGTCGTTGGAGAGCACCTTCTCTTCGTCGAAGGGCACGCCGGGCAGCGCGCGGGGGTTGGAGCCCGTGGCCACGATGATCTGCTTGCCCACCAGGGTTTCCTGCGCAGCGCCGGCCACCTGGATCTCGTAGCCGCCCTCGGCTGCCTTCACGAAGGAGCCGCGGCCATGGAAGAAGCTGACCTTGTTCTTCTTGAACAGGTACAGGATGCCGTCGTTGTTCTGCTTCACGACGGCGTCCTTGCGGCCGATCATCTTGGCCACGTCGATCTTCACGTCGGTGGCCGTGATGCCGTGCTCGGCGAAATGCTTGGTGGCATGCTCGAAATGCTCCGAGGACTGCAGCAGCGCCTTGGAGGGGATGCAGCCCACATTCGTGCAGGTGCCGCCGGGCGCGGGGCCGCCCTTCTCATTCTTCCACTCGTCGATGCAGGCCACGTTGAAGCCCAGCTGGGCCGCGCGGATGGCGGCGATGTAGCCGCCGGGGCCGCCGCCGATGACGATGACGTCGAATTGTTTGCTCATGTCGTTCTCACTGTGTCAGTTGGAGAAAGACCCACCGCCGGCTGACCCGAGGCCAACCGTGCATGTGGGTCTGTCAATGGATTTCGGTATTCACGGCGCTGTGCAACACCCCTGCCCGCGCCATGCGCGGGGCCCAGGCCAGCAACCGCCGCGCAAGGGCCGCCCCGCAGCGCTGGCGGTGTCCCCCTTCCCGGATTGCGCAGCAATCCGAGAGAAGGGGGAAGGCGCAAAGCGCCTCAGGGGGTTGGTCCATCAAATATCGAAGAGCAGGCGGGCCGGATCTTCCAGCGCATCCTTCATCGCCACCAGACCCAGCACGGCTTCGCGGCCGTCGATGATGCGGTGGTCGTACGACATGGCCAGGTAGTTCATCGGGCGCACCACGATCTGGCCGTTTTCCACCACGGCGCGGTCCTTGGTGGCGTGCACGCCCAGGATGGCCGACTGGGGCGGGTTGATGATGGGGGTGGACAGCATCGAGCCGAAGGTGCCGCCGTTGGAGATCGAGAACGTGCCGCCCGTCATCTCCTCGATGCCGAGCTTGCCTTCCTGGGCCTTCTTGCCGAACTCGGCAATCTTCTTCTCGATGTCGGCGAAGCTCATCTGGTCGGCGTTGCGCAGGATCGGCACCACCAGGCCGCGGGGCGAGCCGACGGCGATGCCGATGTCGAAGTAGCCGTGGTAGACGATGTCGTTGCCGTCCACCGAGGCGTTCAGCACCGGGAACTTCTTGAGTGCGTGCACGGCCGCCTTCACGAAGAAGCTCATGAAGCCCAGCTTGGTGCCGTGCTCCTTGGTGAAGCTGTCCTGGAACTTCTTGCGCAGTTCCATCACCGGGGCCATGTTCACCTCGTTGAAGGTGGTCAGGATGGCGTTGGTGGACTGCGACTGCAGCAGGCGCTCGGCGATGCGGGCGCGCAGGCGGCTCATGGGCACGCGCTGCTCGGGGCGGTCGCCCAGGTTCGGCGCGGCGGGCGATGCCACCTGGGGCAGCGCCTTGGTGGGCACGCCCGTGGGGATGGCGCTCGGGGCGGCAGCGGGCTTGGCGGCGGCGCCACCGGCCACGGCGGCCAGCACGTCGCCCTTGGTCACGCGGCCGTCCTTGCCGGTGCCGGACACGGCAGAGACGGACAGGTTGTTGTCGGCCAGCAGCTTGGCGGCGGCGGGCATGGCCACGTCGCCCTTCGAGCCGCCTGCGGGGGCAGCGTCGGCCGCGGCGGCGGCCACGGCGGGCGCCTGGGCGGCAGCGGTCGGAGCCGACTGCGCGGGCGCAGCGGCGGCACCCGCCTTGCCTTCGGTGTCGATCTTCGCGATGACCTGGTCGGCCACGACGGTCGCGCCGTCGCCCTGGACGATCTCGGCCAGCACGCCGGCCGCCGGCGCGGGCACTTCGAGGACCACCTTGTCGGTTTCGATCTCGATCAGGATTTCATCGATGGCGACGGCCTCGCCGGCCTTCTTCTTCCAGGTGAGCATCGTGGCTTCGGCCACGGATTCGGACAGTTGGGGGACTTTGACTTCTACGATAGCCATGACGATTCTTTCGATTCTTTCAGAACGTGTTGTGTCGCTGTGGGATGCGGTTCGCGGGGTCGGGGTTCACGCGCTCACTTGGCGAGGACGAAGCCCTTGAGCTTGCCGAACGCGCCATCGACCAGCGCCTTCTGCTGCTCCTGGTGCAGGTGCGAGTAGCCCACGGCCGGCGATGCGGAAGCCGCGCGGCCGGAGTAGCCCAGCTTCTGCCCGTCGAGCATGTTCTCGTGGATGTAGTGCTGCACGAAGAACCAGGCGCCCTGGTTCTGCGGCTCGTCCTGGCACCACACGATCTCGGTGGCGTGCGGGTACTTCTTGATCTCGGCGGCGAAGGCCTTGTGCGGGAACGGATAGAGCTGTTCCACGCGCAGGATCGCGACGTCGTCGGCGCCCTTCTCCTCGCGCTTCTTCACGAGGTCGTAGTACACCTTGCCCGAGCAGGCGATCACGCGCTTGACCTTGTCGGCCTTCTTGTCGATGGCCTCGTTCTGCTCCGGGATCACGGTCTGGAAGCTGCCCTTCGTGAACTCGGACAGCGGCGAGGTCGCGTCCTTGTTCCGCAGCAGCGACTTGGGCGTCATGATGATCAGCGGCTTGCGCAGGTGGCGCACCATCTGGCGGCGCAGCACGTGGAAGATCTGGCTGGCCGTCGTGGGCTGCACCACCTGCATGTTGGCGTCGGCCGACAGCTGCATGAAGCGCTCCAGGCGCGCGGAGCTGTGCTCCGGGCCCTGCCCTTCGTAGCCGTGCGGCAGCATGAGCGTGATGCCGTTCACGCGGCCCCACTTCACTTCGCCGGAGGCGATGAACTGGTCGATCACCACCTGTGCGCCATTGGCGAAGTCGCCGAACTGCGCTTCCCAGATCACCAGGGTGTTGGGGTCGTTGGAGGCATAGCCGTACTCGAAGCCCAGCACCGCCTCTTCGGACAGGATGGAGTCGATCACGACGAACGGGGCCTGGTTCTCGCTGGCGTTCTGCAGCGGCACGTAGGTGCCCTCGTTCCACTTCTCGCGGTTCTGGTCGTGGATCACGGCATGGCGGTGCGTGAACGTGCCGCGGCCGCAGTCCTCGCCCGACAGGCGCACCGGGAAGCCGCTGGCCACGAGCGACGCGAAGGCCATGTGCTCGCCCATGCCCCAGTCCACGTTGATCTCGCCGCGGCCCATGGCGGCGCGATCGTCATACACCTTCTTGACCAGCGGGTGCGGCGTGACGCCTTCCGGGATGGTCGTGATGCGCTCGGCCAGCCGCTTCCACTCGGTGAGCGGGATCGCGGTGTCGCCGGCATCCGTCCACTTCTTGCCCAGGAACGGGCTCCAGTCCACGGCGTACTTGCTCTTGAAGTTGGTCAGCACCGGATCGACCGTGTGCTTGCCGGCGTCCATGGCGGCGCGGTAGGCCTTGGCCATGTCGTCGCCCAGCGTCTCGCCCAGGCCCTGCGCGGCCAGCTTGTCGGCGTAGAGGCGGCGCGTGCCGGGGTGCTGGCCGATCTTCTTGTACATCAGCGGCTGCGTGAGCGCCGGCGTGTCCTGCTCGTTGTGGCCCAGCTTGCGGTAGCAGATGATGTCCACCACCACATCCTTCTTGAATTCCATGCGGAACTCGAGGGCCAGCTGGGTGGCGAGCACCACGGCTTCCGGGTCGTCGCCGTTCACGTGCAGCACGGGCGACTCGATCATCTTGACCACGTCCGTGCAATACAGCGTGGAGCGGCTGTCGCGCGGGTCGGAGGTGGTGAAGCCGATCTGGTTGTTGATCACGATGTGCACCGTGCCGCCCGTGGAGTAGCCACGGGTCTGGGCCAGCGCCAGCGTTTCCTGGATCACGCCCTGGCCTGCGAAGGCCGCGTCGCCGTGCACCAGCACCGGCAGCACCTGCTGGCCGTGCGGGTCGCCGCGGCGGTCCATGCGGGCACGCACCGAGCCTTCCACCACCGGGTTCACGATTTCCAGGTGGGAGGGGTTGAAGGCCAGCGACAGGTGGACCGGGCCGCCGGGGGTGGACACGTCCGAGCTGAAGCCCTGGTGGTACTTCACGTCGCCGGACGGCAGGTCTTCCGGGGCGGTGTGGTCGAACTCGGCGAACAGGTCCTTGGGCATCTTGCCCAGCGTGTTCACCAGCACGTTCAGGCGGCCGCGGTGGGCCATGCCGATCACGATTTCCTGGACGCCGCGCGAGCCGGCCGACTGGATCAGCTCGTCCATGGCGGCGATGAAGCTCTCGCCGCCTTCGAGCGAGAAGCGCTTCTGGCCGACGTACTTCGTGTGCAGGAAGCGTTCCAGGCCCTCGGCCGCGGTCAGGCGGTCGAGGATGTGCTTCTTCTTCTCGGCGTTGAAACTGGGCTTGCTGCGGATGGTCTCGAGCTTTTCCTGCCACCAGCGCTTCTGGTTCTGGTCGGAGGCGTACATGTACTCGACGCCGATCGTGCCGCAGTAGGTTTCGCGCAGCGCGTTGATCAGCTCGCGCAGGGGCATGGACTCCTTGCCGAAGAACGTGTTGCTCGTGTTGAACACGGTCTCCTGGTCGGCATCGGTGAAGCCGTAGAAGGAGGGTTCCAGCTCGGGAATGGAGGGGCGCTCGGTGCGCTTCAGGGGATCGAGATCGGCCCAGCGCTGGCCGACGTTGCGGTAGGCGGAGATGAGCTGCTGGACGGCGGTGCGCTTGCGGCCGAGTTCGGAGTCGGCGCCGGTGGCCACCACGACCTGGGTGCCGCCCTGCTTGGCGCGCTCCGCGAAGGCGCTGATGACGGGCTGGTGGGGGACGTCCTTGGCGTTGGAGCCATCCACGGCAGGCACGTGCTGCAGCGCATCGAAGTACTCGCGCCACGTGTCGGGCACGCTGCCCGGGTTGACGAGATAGCTCTCGTACATCTCTTCGACATAGGGCGCATTGCCGCCGAAGAGGTAGGTATTGCCCTGGTAGGCTTGATAGACGGACGTCGTCTCGCTCATTTCCGCTGACCTCCGCTTCCCTGGGGGAAGCATTAGCTGGTTGGTAAAACCTTCCGCGACACGGCTGAACCGGTTGGCGGATGCGACTGTGGCTCGGGGAAGGGCCTTGAATCTTGCGCCCACGATTGTGCCACCGATCGCAGGACGGCGCCTACACGGCCATGTCCCACAGGGCGCAGCGGCCACTGTCGCGTACATTTGCGCCAACTTCGCCACCGCCCTGCCATGAAGACCACCCTGCTGCAGAACCGCACTTTCATCGCCCTGCTGATCGCCGTCAGCCTGGCCTTCCTGGCCATCCTCTGGCCGTTCCACGGTGCGGTTTTCTGGGGGATCATCCTCGCGATCCTCTTCGCGCCCCTGCACCGCCGCCTGCTGCAGCGCATGCCCCGCCGGGCCAACCTCGCCGCGCTCTGCACCCTGTCGCTGTGCCTGCTGGTCGTCATCCTCCCGATGACGCTGATCACCCTCTCGCTGGTGCAGGAAGCCAGCCTGATCTATGAGCGCATCCGCTCCGGCCAGCTGGATTTCACCGCCTATTTCCACCAGGTCATGCAGGCCATGCCGTCCTGGGCGATGCAGATCCTCGACCGGCTCAACCTGACCACGGCGTCCGAACTGCAGGCGCGGCTGTCGTCCGTCACCGTGCAGGCCACGCAGTTCGTGGGCAGCAAGGCGATCGACTTCGGCCAGAACACGCTGCAGTTCGTGGTGAGCTTCGGCATCATGCTGTACCTGCTGTTCTTCCTGCTGCGCGACGGCCCGGCCCTGGCGGCGCGCATCCGCGAGGCCACGCCCCTCGACGAAGGCCACAAGCGCCAGCTCGCCACCAAGTTCACCACCGTGATCCGCGCCACCGTCAAGGGCAACATCGCGGTGGCCGCGGCGCAGGGCGCACTGGGCGGGCTCGCCTTCTGGTTCCTGGGCATCCAGGCCCCCGTGCTCTGGGGCGTGCTCATGGCTTTCCTGTCGCTGCTGCCCGCCGTGGGCGCGGGGCTCATCTGGGCACCGGTGGCGATCTACCTGCTGGCCACCGGCGCCGTCTGGCAGGGTGCGGGCCTGGCGGCCTTCGGCATCGGCGTCATCGGCCTGGTGGACAACGTGCTGCGTCCGGTGCTGGTGGGCAAGGACACCAAGATGCCCGACTACATCGTGCTGATCTCCACGCTGGGCGGAATGTCCCTCTTCGGGCTCACGGGTTTCGTGATCGGGCCGGTCATCGCGGCGCTGTTCATCGCGACCTGGGACCTGTTTGCGCCGCACACCCACGGGCGGTGACAATAGCGGGGGAGCCCGCAGCGCCGCGGGCCCCCTTCCCCCAGCCGTTTCCGCGCGGACCCGTGCCGCCCGCTGCACATGTCCCTGCGCCCGACTCCGCACTATCGAATGCTCCTGCTGGCGATCGCGCTGTCGGTCGGCATCGGGGCGCTCTTCGCGCGGGCCATTCTGACCATCCGCGACGATGAATGGAATTACGCGCGCGACGCCAATGCGGCGCTCGCGCGCACGCTCGAGCAGAGCATCGGCCGCACGCTCGACAGTTTCGACCATTCTCTGGCGGGCGTGGTGGAAACCCTGGCCCGGCCGGACCTCGCCGGACTGCCGCCGGACGTGCAGCACGCCATGCTGTTCGACCACTCGCTGCGCACCCGGGGCCTGGGTTCCGTGGCGGTGATAGACCCCGGAGGCAACGTGGTGGTGTCGGCCGGCGTCACGCCCGCGAAGAAGATGCCCAACCTGGCCGACCGGGACTATTTCCAGTTCCACATGCGGGAAAAGGACCGCGGCGTATACATCGGCCGGCCGATCCAGGGGCGGGTGACGGGCGAGTACAGCCTGGCGATGAGCCGCGCCTACTTCAACCGGGACGGGAGCTTCGGCGGCGTGGTCGTCGGCACGATCCGGCTGAGCTACTTCAACGAGCTGTTCGCGTCGCTCGGCCTGGGGCCCCAGAGCCTGGCCGAGATCGTACGCACGGACGGCACCGAGGTCTCGCGCTTCCCCGCGCAGGCCCAGGGCATCGGCGAACCGGTGGTCCCCCATCACCTGGAGCACCTCGCGCAGGGCCGCGAAGGGCACTTCACCGAGCCGCAGGATGAGGCGCAGGACGGCATCTCCAGGCTCTACGCCTTCCGCCGGGTGGGTGACTATCCGCTCGTGGTGTCCGTGGCGCAGTCGGTGGACAGCATCCTCTCGAAGTGGCAGCGCAACGCGGTGATCCTGGGGACCTTCGCCGCCCTGCTCATGGCGGCATGCATCGGCCTCGCCCTGCTGTTCGCACGCGAGCTGGCGCGCCGGCAGAACGTGGCCGCGCAGCTGCAGCGCGCGCAGCACGACATGCGCACCATCCTCGACAACCTGCCCTCGCTGGTCGCCTACTGGGACCGCAACCTGCGCAACCGCTTCGCCAACCAGGCCTACCTCGACTGGCTCGGCATGACCCAGGAGGAAATCCAGGGCCGGCCCATCGAGGACCTGCTGACCGCCGAGGCCTGCGAGGCGGCGCGGCCTTACCTGCAGCGTGCGCTGCAGGGCCGCAGGCAGGTATACGAGCGGTCGGTGCCGATATCGTCGGGCGAAGTGCGGCACATGATGGTGTCCTGCATTCCGGACATGGACGGAGCGCAGGCCCAGGGCATCTTCGTGCAGATCGACGACCTCACGGAACGCAAGCGCATGGAAGACCTGCTCTTCGAGGAGAAGGAACTGGTCCGCCTCACGCTGCAGTCCATCGGCGACGCCGTACTCTGCACGGATGCCTCGGGCCACGTGACCTACATCAATCCCGTCGCCGAGAAGATGACGGGCTGGCAGGCCTTCCACGCCGCCGGCCGGGACATCGACGAGGTCGCCCCCCTCTACAACGCCAACGGCGTGCATGCGGAGCATCCGGCCCGCAGCTCGCTGTCCGGCGCACAGGCCCAGCCGCCGGGGCGCGGCCTCGTGCTGTTCTGCCGCGACGGCCGCCGCATGGACGTGGAAAACAGCGTCAGCCCCATCACCGACCGGCACGGGCAGATCACCGGCGCGGTGATGGTGCTGCGGGACGTGACCGAGGCCATGGCGCTGGCGCGCCGCATGGCCCACCTGGCCCAGCACGACATGCTGACCGACCTGCCCAACCGCGTGCTGCTGCAGGACCGCGCCCAGCAGGCCATCGCCCAGGCACGCCGCGACGGGCACGGCCTCGCCCTGATGTACATCGACCTCGACGGTTTCAAGCAGGTGAACGACACCCTGGGCCACGACGCGGGCGACCTGCTGCTGGTCCAGGTCGCGCGGCGCTTCACCCGCTGCGTGCGCCGCTCGGACACCGTGTGCCGCCAGGGCGGCGACGAATTCATCGTGCTCCTGCCCATCGTGGAACATCCCGGGCAGGCATGCCACGTCGCCCGCAAGGTCATGGCGGCGTGCGACGCCCCCTTCGACCTGGGGGCCGAGTCGCGGCAGATCGGCCTCAGCGGCGGCATCGCGCTGTTCCCGCAGCACGGCTCCACGTTCGAGGAGCTGGCCCGCAGCGCCGACGTGGCGCTCTACACTGCCAAGCGGGCCGGCAAGCAGCATTTCCGCATGTACTCCGGCCCCGAGCAGGAACCCGAAGCGATCCCGCCCGCCCCCTCCGGCAACGCACAGCCACCCCATTGAACGCCGTGCGGCCCCGGCTCCGGGGCCTGCGTCCGTTCCACCGCGGCGCAGCGGCTCAGGCCGTGCCGACGTCCCCCGCTGCCGCCACCAGCCGTTGCGTGTAGGGGTGCCGCGGCGCATCGAGCACCTGGGCCATCCGGCCGGATTCGACCACGTCGCCATCCTTCATGACGAGCACGTCGTGCGCCATCGCGCGGATCACGGCCACGTCGTGGGTGATCAGCAGGTAGCTCAGTCCGCGCTCCTTCTGCAGGCGCTGCAGCAGCACCAGCACCTGCTGCTGGATGGTCACGTCGAGGGCGCTCGTGGGCTCGTCGAGCACCAGCAGGCGCGGCTCCAGGATCAGCGCCCGCGCGATCGCGATCCGCTGGCGCTGGCCGCCGGAAAACTCATGGGGATAGCGCCCCAGCAGCCCCGGGAACTGCGCATGCGTCAGCCCCACGTCCGCCAATGCCGCCTCCACGCGGGCACGCCGCCCGGCCTCGCTCTCCTGCGGCGCATGCACCCGCAGGCCCTCCCCGACGATCTCCTCCACCGTGAGCCGGGGGGACAGCGACGAGAACGGATCCTGGAACACGACCTGCACGCTGCGGCGCAGCGCCTGGTTGGCCGCGCTGTTGCGCTGCACCGGAAGCTCCCATGCCCGGCCGGCGATCTGGAGGTCACCGTTGAACGGCAGCAGGCCGAGCAGCGCCTGCGCGAGGGTGGACTTGCCCGACCCCGACTCGCCGACCACGCCCAGCGTGCGGCCGGGATGGACCACCAGGTCGGCACCTTTCACCGCCACGAATTCGCCGCGCCGGAACCATCCCCGCAGGCCGGGCAGCGGCGTGGCATAGGCCACGCGCAGGCCCCGGGCACTCGCGGCCGGCACCGCCGCCCGCGCGGCGCCGGTGGCCGGGTCCGGGACCGCGCCGGACCCCACGTCCTCGGCCACGTCGCGCCGCGGCACGCTGCCCAGCAGGCGCCGGGTGTAGGCATGGGCGGGCGCGGAGAACACCTCCGCCACGCTCCCCTGCTCCACGATCACACCGCGCTCCATCACCGCCACCCGGTCCGCGAAGCGCCGCACCAGGTGCAGGTCGTGTGTGATGAGCAGCACCGCCATGCCGGTCTGGCGCTGCAAGTCCGAGAGCAGCTCCAGAATCTGGCCGCGCAGCGTCACATCGAGCGCGGTGGTGGGTTCGTCCGCCAGCAGCAGGCGCGGCCGGCTGGCCAGCGCCATGGCGATCATCGCGCGCTGGCGCTGCCCCCCGGAGAGCTGATGCGGGTAGGCGCCCGCGCGCCGCGCCGGCTCCGGCACGCCCGTCGCGGCCAGCAGTTCAACCGCCTGGACGGCGCTTTGCGCCCGCGACAGCCCCTGCTTGAGCTGCAGCACCTCGGCGATCTGCCGGCCCACGGACATCAGCGGGTTCAATGCCGTCATCGGCTCCTGGAACACCATCGCGATGTCGCCGCCGCGCAGGCCGCGCATCTCGCGCTCCGGCAGCGCCAGCAGATCCTGCGCGGGCGCACCGCCGCGCCCCTGCAGCAGGGCCCGGCCGGACACCTCCGCGTCCGCGGCGAGGCGCAGCAGGGACAGCGCCGTGATGGTCTTGCCCGATCCCGATTCGCCCACCAGCGCCAGCTTCTCTCCCGCGCCGATGTCGAAGCCCACGCCATGCACGACCGCCTTGCCGCCGAAGGCCACGCGCAGGTCCTCCACGCGCAGCAGCGGCACAGCGGAGGATGGACGAGTAGGTGCAGTGCTCATGACCGGGTAGCTTTCTGTTCCCCAACATATCCCGCGGCGTGCAAACAGGGCGGGGCCTCGGCCAGCAACCGCCGCGCAAGGGCCGCCCCGCCGCGCTGGAGGTGTCCCCCCTCCCGGCCAATCCGGGAGAGGGGGCTGAGGGCCGCGGCTCCGAGCCTGCCTGCGCAGGGTCGGACGTGCCCGAAGGGCTGACGCGTCTGGCGGCTGCACGGAGGCGCGCAGCGACTCAGGGTGGTGCTCATTGCTTCCTCGGATCGAGGGCGTCGCGCAGCGCATCGCCCATGAAGGTCAGCAGCAGCAGGGTGCTCACCAGCACGGCAAACGTGAAGATGGAAATCCACCAGGCGTCGATGTTGTTCTTGCCCTGGTTCAGCAGCTCGCCGAGCGAGGGGGTGCCGGGCGGCACGCCCAGGCCGAGGAAGTCCAGCGACGTGAGCGAAAGGATGGCCGCGCTCATGCGGAACGGCAGGAAGGTGACGACCGGCGTCATGCTGTTGGGCAGGATATGGCGCCAGATGATCTGCCGGTCGGGCACACCCAGGGCGCGCGCGGCCTTCACATAGTCCAGCTGCCGGTTGCGCAGGAACTCCGCGCGCACGTAGTCCGACAGCCCCATCCAGCCGAACAGGCTGAGCAGGATCAGCAGCAGCGCCAGGCTCGGGGAGAACAGCGCGCTGAAGATGATCAGCAGGTAGAGCTCGGGCATCGAACTCCAGATCTCGATGAAGCGCTGGAAGGCCAGGTCCGTCCGCCCCCCGAAGAACCCCTGGATCGCACCCGTCACCAGCCCCAGCACCACCCCGGTGATGGTGAGCGCCAGGCCGAACAGCACGCTCACGCGGAAACCATAGAGCAGTTGCGCGAGCATGTCGCGGCCCCGGTCGTCCGTGCCCAGCCAGTTGTCGGCAGTCGGCGCGGACGGGTTGGGCGATTTCGCGAAATAGTTCAGCGTGTTGGGGCCGTACCGGTTGATCGTGTAGAGCGCCCAGTTGCCGCCCGCGCTCAGGCGCTCCTGGATGAACGGGTCCAGGTAGTCGGTCGGCGTGTCGAAGTCCCCGCCGAAGGTCGTCTCGGGGTAGGTCTTGAACAGCGGGAAATACGTCTGGCCCTCGTAGTGCACGATGAGCGGCTTGTCGTTGCTCACCAGTTCCGCCGCCAGGCTGATGGCCACCAGGACGCAGAAGACCACCAGGCTCCAGAAGCCCAGCCGGTTGCGCTTGAAGCGCATCCACGCGCGGCGGGAGGGCGACAGCGACACCGGCGCGGGCGGGGGCGCCGCCGTGGACGGCATGGCGGCCGGAGCGGAAAGGTCGGGGGATGGAGTACTCATGCGCTCAGTCGAACTTCACGCGGGGATCGACCCACACATAGCAAAGGTCGCTGACGAGCTTGGTGACCAGCCCGATCAGCGTGAACAGGTAGAGCGTGCCCAGCACCACGGGGTAGTCGCGGCGGATCACGCTCTCGTAGCTCAGCAGGCCCAGGCCGTCGAGCGAGAACAGCGTCTCGATCAGCAGCGAGCCCGTGAAGAACGCGCCGATGAACGCCGCGGGAAAGCCCGTGATGATGGGAATCAGCGCATTGCGGAAGACATGCTTCCACAGCACCTGCCTTTCCGACAGGCCCTTGGCGCGCGCCGTGAGCACGTACTGCTTGCGGATCTCCTCCAGGAAGGCGTTCTTGGTGAGCATGGCCGTCACCGCGAAGCTGCCCGCCACCATCGCCGTCACCGGCAGCGTGATGTGCCAGAGGTAGTCCACGATGCGCGCACCCCAGTCCATCTGTTCCCAGTTGGACGACACCAGCCCGCGCAGCGGGAACCACTGCAGTTGCCCGCCGAAGACCACCAGCAGCGCCACGCCCAGCACGAAGCCCGGGATGGCATAACCCACGAGGACGAGCAGCGTGGTCACCAGGTCGAAGCGCGAACCTGCACGCACGGCCTTGGCCACGCCCAGCGGCACCGCCACCAGGTAGCTGATGAAGAAGGTCCACAGCCCCAGGCTGATGGAGACCGGCAGCTTTTCCTTCACCAGCGCCCACACCTCCTTGTTCTGGAAGAAGCTCCGCCCCAGGTCGAAGCGGGCGAACTGTCCCAGCATCTGTAAGAACCGCTCGTGCGCCGGCTTGTCGAATCCGTACAGCGCCTTGATCTGCTCCAGCCGCTTCGGGTCCACGCCCTGGTCGCCGCGGTAGCGCATGCCGCCGGACTCCAGCCCGCCCGCCCCGCCCTTGCCGGCCGCGGTGCGGGCTTCGGCGAGGTACTGTTCCACCGGCCCGCCGGGCACGAACTGGATCACGACGAAGGTGAGCAGCAGCACGCCCAGCAGCGTGGGCAGCATCAACAGGAGGCGTTTGGCGATGTAGGCGAACATGGTGGCGCGCGGTGTAATCCAAAGCTTCAGTGATCGACGGCGCTGCGCGCCACCCACGCCCGCTGAAACCGGCACGGCATCACCCATCCGATGGCCGCGGAGCAGGCCATGCCAGCAGGCGCCGTGGAACTGGCTTCGCCAGGCCACCGGCGTCGTCCCCCTGCCCGCCGTGCGCAGCACGGCGAGAGCGGGGGGAAGGCGCGCAGCGCCTCAGGGGGGTGATCCCTCACTTGCTCCACCAAGAAAACATCGCCCACTCCTCGGCTTTCGCATAGGGCGGCATGGGCGCGTGGTAGGCCAGGCGCTGCTGGTTGTACACGATGCGGTGCGCCGACAGCAGCCACTGCGGGATGAGGTAGTGGCTGTGCATGATCACGCGGTCCAGCGCGCGGCAGGCGGGCAGCAGTTCGGCCTTGGATTTCGCCCGAGTCAGCGCGGTCGCGAGCGCATCGACCGCCGGGCTCTTCACGCCCGCATGGTTGCTGCTGCCCTCCACGTCGGCGCGCTGGCTGCCGAACAGCTCCAGCATGTCCTGGCCCGGGTTGTAGGTGCCGGGATAGGCGAGAGTGATCATGTCGAAATCGAACTTGTCCAGCCGCTGCAGGTACAGCGCGAAATCCACCGAGGTGAAGCGCAGCGTGATGCCCAGCTTCTCGAGGTTGCGCATCCAGGGCGTCACCGTGCGCGCGCCGACCTCCTTGCTGTCGAGATAGTCGATCACCATGGGCTCGCCCTGCGCGTTGCGCAGTGCGCCGTCGCGGTAGGTCCAGCCGGCATCGGCCAGCAACTGGCGGGCGCGGCGCAGGTTGTCGCGCAGGGAATGCCCCTCCCCTTCGGTGGACGGCGGCGTGTACATCGGTCCGAACACGCTGTCCGGCACCTTGCCGCGCCACGGCTCCAGCAGGGCCAGTTCCTCCGGTCCCGGCGTGCCGGTGGCCTGGCAGTCGGTATTCCCGAACAGATCCACCACGCGCGGGTAGCCGCCGTAGAACATCTGCCGGTTCATCCAGTCGTAGTCCAGCGCCAGCCCCAGCGCCTCCCGTACCCGCGGGTCCTTCAGCATCGGCCGCCGCGTATTGAGCACGTAGCTCTGGAACCCCGCGGGCAGGCGGTGCTTGAGCTCCGTCTTCACCAGCACGCCCTGCCGGAACAGCTTGCCGTCGATGCGGCGCGCCCAGTCGCCGGCCGAATACACGGTCATGAAATCGAACTCGCCGGCCTTCACGGCCTCCAGCCGCGCAGTGTTGTCCTTGTAGATCTTGACCGTGATGCGATCGAAGTTGTAGGCGCCCCGGTTCACGTTCAGGTCGCGGCCCCAGTACTGCGGGTCGCGCACGTAGGTGATGTCGCGGCCGAACGCCACCGGGCCGATGCGGTACGGGCCGCTGCCGATGGGGATGTCGGTCACGATCTCGTCGAACCGCTTCGCCTTGCCGTCCGCCTGGCGCCCCCAGGCGCGGCTGAAGATCGGCAGGGCACCCACGGTGAGCGGCAGCTCGCGGTTGGGGTGCTTGAAGCGGAAGCGCACCGTGCGCCGGTCAATCACGTCGGCCCCCGCCACCTCCTGCAGCAGCGTCGCGTAGCTCGGCGACGCATGGGGCCCGATCAGGGTTTCGTAGGTGTACTTCACGTCGGCGGCCTCGACCGGGCTGCCGTCGTGGAACCGCGCCTCGGCCCGCAGGCGGAAGGTGGCGCTGAGACGGTCTTCCGCCACCTGAACGTCCTCGGCCAGCAGCCCGTAGCCCGAGGCCGTCTCGTCCATGGAGCCCGTGAGCAGGCTCTCGAACAGCAGGTCCGACAGGTAGGCTGGCGGCGACCCCTTCATCGTGAACGGGTTGTACTTGTCGAAGGTGGAATAGCGCAGGTTGCTCACCATGCGCAGTTCGCCGCCCTTGGGTGCCTCGGGATTGACGTAGTCGAAATGGGCGAAACCCGGCGGGTACTTGAGATCGTCCCACAGCGCATAGCCATGCGCAGCCCACGCCGGCACCGCGCACAGGCAGCTTCCCCACAGCAGACAGATCTTCCAGAACCGCATGCGACAATTCTGCACTACGGGGGCGGCGCCTCGCCACCCCACCGTCCCATCCTGGCACAGGCTGCGCCGCGCAGCCTTCCGACCGCCACCCCTACCCGCATTCACTGGAGAACAACCCATGGGTTTCCTGACCGGCAAGAAGCTGCTCATCACCGGCGTGCTGTCCAATCGTTCCATCGCCTACGGCATCGCCAGGGCCTGCCACGCCCAGGGCGCCGAGCTGGCTTTCAGCTACGTGGGCGAGCGTTTCAAGGACCGCATCACCGAATTCGCTGCCGAGTTCGGTTCCAGGCTGGTCTTCGATTGCGACGTGGCGAGCGACGAGCAGATCGATCGCATGTTCGCCGACCTCTCCACCACCTGGCCGAAGTTCGACGGCTTCGTGCACAGCATCGGCTTCGCGCCGCGCGAGGCGATCGCCGGAGACTTCCTCGAGGGCCTGTCGCGCGAATCGTTCCGCATCGCGCACGACATCAGCGCCTACAGCTTCCCCGCCATGGCCAAGGCCGCCCTGCCCTACCTGAACGACAAGGCCGCCGTGCTCACCCTGAGCTACCTGGGCGCCCTGCGCGCCGTGCCCAACTACAACACCATGGGCCTGGCCAAGGCCAGCCTGGAAGCCAGCGTGCGCTACCTGGCCGAATCGCTGGGCCCGAAGGGCATGCGCGCCAACGGCATCAGCGCCGGCCCGATCAAGACGCTGGCCGCCAGCGGCATCAAGGACTTCGGCAAGCTGCTGGGCACGGTGGCCGACGCGTCGCCCCTGCGCCGCAACGTGACCATCGAGGACGTAGGCAATGCTGCGGCCTTCCTGCTGTCCGACCTCGCCAGCGGCGTGACGGCGGAAATCATGTATGTGGACGGCGGCTTCAGCCAGACCGGCGGCATCAGCCGCGACAGCGCCAACCTGGCCTGAGCACGCCCCTGCGCGGCGGCCGGCATGGGGTGCCGGCAGTTGCGGACAGCCCTGCGGGCTTACTTGGGCAGCAGCACCTTGTCCACGACGTGGATCACGCCGTTGGACTGGTAGACATCAGGGATGGTGACGGTGGACATGCCACCCTTTTCATCCGTCAGCGCGATCGACGAACCGCTGGCCCTGGCCGTCAGCGTGCCGCCAGCCACGGTCTTCAGGCTGGCCGAGCCCTTGCCGTCGGCGATCATTTTCGACAGGGCGGCCGCGTCGATCTTGCCCGGCACGACGTGGTAGGTCAGCACCTTGGTCAGCGTGGCCTTGTTCTCCGGCTTGAGCAGCGTATCCACCGTACCCGCCGGCAGCGCGGCGAAGGCCGCGTTGGTGGGCGCGAACACCGTGAACGGACCCGGGCCCTTGAGCGTATCCACCAGACCCGCGGCCTTCACGGCAGCGACCAGCGTGGTGTGGTCCTTGGAGTTCACCGCGTTGTCGATGATGTCCTTGGTGGGGAACATCGGCGCGCCGCCGACGGTCACCTGAGCGAAAGCGGGCAGTGCGGCTGCGGACAGGGCGAGCGTGAGGCTGGCGGCTGCGAGGCGGGCATTCAGGCGGAAGGTCATGGAAGTCTCCGTTGGATCATTGGGGTGGACTGCCGCCCGACGATTCGTGCGGCTGCACACTCATACGGGCCATGGCGCCGCCCGGATCAAGCCCTGTGCCCATTCCATGCAAGAAAGCCCGGAGGCGCTTTCACGCCACCGGGCTTCCGTGAGCGGGACGATCCGCCGTGCGTGGCGTCAGATCGTCCGGCCGAACGGCCCGTCGCTGCCCACCTGCACGATGTCCTCGGCGTCGGGCGCGTCCTTGCGGCCACCGCGGCGGCCAGGCTTGGGTTGCTCCACCCGCGTCACGCAGTCGGCGTAGTAGCGCACGTGGCCGTTGTCGTCCTCGATCTCCACCAGGCCGTGGATATCGGTCTCGAAGCCCGGGCAGAGCTTGGCGAACTCGCGCGCGAACTTGAGGTAATCCACGATCTTCTTGTTGAAGACCTCGCCCGGGATCAGCAGCGGGATGCCCGGCGGGTACGGCGTGATCAGGCTGGTGGTGATGCGGCCTTCCAGGTGGTCGATCTCCACGCGCTCGGTCTTGCGGTGCGCGATGTGGGCATAGGCGTCGCTGGGCTTCATGGCCGGCGTCAGGTCCGACAGGTACATCTCGGTCGTCAGCCGCGCGATGTCGTACTTGGCGTAGAGCGCATGCACGTGCTGGCACAGGTCCTTCAGGCCCATGCGTTCGTAGCGCTTGTGCTGCTGGCAGAACTCCGGGAGGATCCGCCACATCGGCTGGTTCTTCTCGTAGTCGTCCTTGAACTGCTGCAGCGCGGCCAGCAGCGTGTTCCAGCGGCCCTTGGTGATGCCGATGGTGAACATGATGAAGAAGCTGTAGAGCCCCGTCTTCTCCACCACCACGCCGTGCTCGGCCAGGTACTTCGTCACGATGGACGCGGGAATGCCGGTCTTGTCGAACTTGCCGTCCAGGTTCAGCCCGGGCGTGACGATGGTGGACTTGATCGGGTCCAGCATGTTGAAGCCGTCGGCCAGCTGGCCGAAGCCGTGCCACTTGCTGCCGTTCTTTTTGCCCTTGCCGTCGCTGCGAATGATCCAGTCCTCGGCGCGGCCCACGCCCTCGTCAGCCATCTTCTCGGGGCCCCAGACCTTGAACCACCAGTCGTCCTTGCCGAACTCCTCTTCCACCTTGCGCATGGCACGGCGGAAGTCCAGGGCTTCGAGCAGGCTCTCTTCAACGAGCGCGGTGCCGCCGGGCGGCTCCATCATGGCCGCGGCCACGTCGCAGCTGGCGATGATGCTGTATTGCGGGCTGGTCGAGGTGTGCATCAGGTACGCCTCGTTGAAGAGCGGGCGGTCCAGCTTCACCGTCTGCGAATCCTGCACCAGCACGTGGCTCGCCTGGCTGATGCCGGCCAGCAGCTTGTGGATGGACTGCGTCGCATACACCACGGAATGCTTCGGGCGCGCACGCTTCTTACCCATGGCGTGGTAGCTGCCGTAGAACGGGTGGAATGCCGCATGCGGCAGCCAGGCCTCGTCGAAGTGCAGGTTGTCCACGTAGCCGTCCATCATCGACTTGATGGTCTCGGTGTTGTAGAGCACGCCGTCGTAGGTGGACTGCGTGATCGTCATCACGCGCGGCTTCACCGTCGTGGCGTCCACGCCCTTGAGCAGCGGGTTGGCGCGGATCTTCGCCTGGATCGCGTCCTTCTCGAACTCGGCCTGCGGGATCGGGCCGATGATGCCGAAGTGGTTGCGCGTGGGCTTCAGGAACACGGGGATCGCCCCGGTCATGATGATCGAGTGCAGGATGGACTTGTGGCAGTTGCGGTCCACCACCACCACGTCGCCCGGCGCCACCGTGTGGTGCCACACCATCTTGTTCGAGGTGCTCGTGCCGTTGGTCACGAAGAAGCAGTGGTCGGCGTTGAAGATGCGCGCCGCGTTGCGCTCGGATTCGCCGATGGCCCCGTTGTGGTCCAGCAGCTGGCCCAGTTCCTCCACGGCATTGCACACGTCCGCTCGCAGCATGTTCTCGCCGAAGAACTGGTGGAACATCTGGCCCACGGGGCTCTTGAGGAACGCCACGCCGCCGGAGTGGCCCGGGCAGTGCCACGAATAGGAACCGTCTTCCGCATAGTCCAGCAGCGCCTTGAAGAACGGCGGCTGCACGCTCTCCAGGTAGCTCTTGGCCTCGCGGATGATGTGCTTGGCCACGAACTCCGGCGTGTCCTCGAACATGTGGATGAAACCGTGCAGTTCGCGCAGGATGTCGTTGGGCAGGTGGCGCGCGGTCTTGGTCTCGCCGTGCACGTAGATCGGCACGTCCGCGTTCTTGCGGCGCACCTGGGTGATGAAGTTGCGCAGGCTCAGCACGATCGGGTCCAGCCCCGAGCCCAGCGTGAACTCCTCGTCGTCGATCGACAGGATGAAGGCGCTCGCCCGGCTCTGCTGCTGCGCGAACTGCGACAGGTCACCATAGCTCGTCACGCCGAGCACCTCGAACCCCTCGGCCTCGATCGCCTGCGCCAGGGCCCGGATACCCAGGCCCGAAGTGTTCTCGGAACGGTAGTCCTCGTCGATGATGACGATGGGAAAGCGGAATTTCATGCACAGCCTCCGAGCAAGCGGGCCCAAAAAACGAAATAGGCGCGAAGTGTAAGGAATAACGATGTCATCCCTTTGAAGACATCGGCATTTGACCCAGAATGGACGGGAAAGCACCGGCTCCGCCGGGCACGGACATGCGAGGAGGACACCCGTGATGCAGCATTCCACCCTCTGGTGGCTGATGGCCGGCGCGATGGTCGCCGCCGAACTCGTGACGGGCACCTTCTACCTGCTCATGCTGGCCGTCGGCCTCGTGGCCGGCGCACTGGCGGCCCACGCCGGCCTGCCGATCACCACGCAGCTCGTGGCAGCCGCCTGCGTGGGCGCGGGCGGCGTCGTTGCCTGCCACCAGCTGCGCCGCCGCCGCATGGCCGCCGTGCAGCCCGCCGCGAGCAACCGCGACGTGAACCTCGACGTCGGCGAAACCGTGCAGGTGCCCGCCTGGAACCCTGACGGCACGGCCCAGGTGCGCTACCGCGGCGCGCAGTGGACGGTGGTGCTGCGCAGCGGCCCGGCGGGCGCGGCCACCGCCCTGCCCGGCACCTACCGCGTGGCGGAGGTGGTCGGAAACCGGCTGGTGGTGGACGCGGCCGCCTGAGCGGCACGCGCCACGCCCTCCGGCCCGGCCACCCGGCCGCATTGCCACACCCGCGTTTTTTTCCTTCCGCCTGCGCCCCGGCGCAGGGTTCCTTCAATCCCGTTCTCCGCCCGGCTCCAGGGCAGCAAAGGACTCCATGGAAATCGCCCTCATCCTCTTCATCATCGCCGGCATCTTCGTCGCACGCTCCATCAAGGTCGTGCCCCAGCAGAACGCCTGGGTCAAGGAGCGGCTGGGCAAGTACGCCGGCACGCTCACGCCCGGGCTCAACTTCCTGGTGCCCTTCGTCGATCGCGTCGCCTACAAGCACAGCCTCAAGGAAATCCCGCTGGATGTCCCCAGCCAGGTCTGCATCACGCGCGACAACACCCAGCTGCAGGTGGACGGCATCCTCTACTTCCAGGTCACCGACCCCATGCGCGCGAGCTACGGATCGAGCAACTACATCATGGCCGTCACGCAGCTCGCGCAGACGTCCCTGCGCAGCGTGATCGGCAAGCTGGAGCTCGACAAGACCTTCGAGGAACGCGACATGATCAACGCGCAGGTCGTGGCCGCCATCGACGAGGCCGCCCTCAACTGGGGCGTGAAGGTGCTGCGCTACGAGATCAAGGACCTGACCCCGCCCAACGAAATCCTGCGCGCCATGCAGCAGCAGATCACCGCCGAACGCGAGAAGCGCGCCCTCATCGCCGCATCGGAAGGCCGCCGCCAGGAGCAGATCAACATTGCCACCGGCGAGCGCGAGGCCTTCATCGCCCGTTCCGAGGGCGAGAAGCAGGCGCAGATCAACAACGCCCAGGGCGAGGCCGCCTCCATCACCGCCGTGGCCGAGGCCACGGCCCAGGCCATCGAGCGCGTGGCCGCCGCCATCCGCCAGCCAGGCGGCGAGCAGGCCGTGCAGCTCAAGGTGGCCGAGCGCGCCGTGGACGCCTACAGCCGCGTGGCCGCGGACGCCACCACCACCCTGGTCGTGCCCAGCAACATGACCGAGGTCTCCACCCTCATCGCCTCCGCCATGAAGATGGTCCAGGGCACGCAGCGGCCCTGAGCGCGGACCGCGGCGCGGCACGACACCACCGACTGCTCGAAAAATTCCTGCGCCAGTTCGCGGGTAGCCATCGGAATCACTGCTATACTTGCGGGCTTCCGGAGAGGTGGATGAGCGGTTTAAGTCGCACGCCTGGAAAGCGTGTGTGGGCTAATCCCCACCGCGGGTTCGAATCCCGCCCTCTCCGCCAGATGCAAAGCCCAAGTAGTCCGACTACTTGGGCTTTTTTCGTTGTGCCGGGCCTGCTCCTGTTTCCACGGCGCGAGGCAATGCACGATGCCCGCTGCCATCGGTCCCGGTTCACGCCACGCGGTGCGCCTGCACCAACCGTCTCCGCAACGCTTCCGCCACGGTCCCCAGCACGCGGTCCCGCCGCTGCAGCAGCCCCAGCGTACGCCACACCGCGGGATCGGTGAGCGGCACGCCGCAGAGTTCCGGATGGGTCGGCCGCAGCGCCAGTTGCGGAATGGCGGCGAGCCCCATCCCGGCCTCCACCAGAGACAGCGTGCCGGACAGGTGGTTGCATTCGTGCCAGGCCACGGGCTTTTCCGGCAGGTCGGCCACGGCCTGGTCCAGCAGCAGCCGGTTGCCGCTCTGCTGCGACACCGACACCAGGCGCTGCCCCGCCAGCTCCGGCCAGCCGATCGCCTCGCGCGCCGCCCACGGGTGGCTTCTCGGCATGGCCAGCACATAGCGCTCCCGCACCAGGGCCTCGAACCGCAACGCAGGCTCCTGGCTGCCCATGAAGCCCAGGCCGAAGTCCACGTCGCCCCGCACCACGGCATCCAGCACCTGCCGGGCGCTGTCTTCCACGAGATGCACCTGGACTTCCGGCTCGCCGGCCGCGAACTCCCGCAGGATCGGAGGCAACAGGTTCGATGCGACGGACGGGATGCAGGCGATGGCCACCCGCCCCCGGCGGCGTTGCAGTTGGTCTCCCACGCGCTGCACCGCGTCGTCCAGCCCCGCCAGCGCGGCCTGGGCCTCGCGCAGGAAGTCGTGGCCCACGGCGGTCAGATCGACGTGGCGCGTGGTGCGCTCCAGCAGCTGGGCGCCCACGGCCGCCTCCAGCCGCTCGACGCGCCGGCTGAGCGCGGAAGGCGATACGAACAGCGCATCGGCCGCGAGCCGGAAGCTTTGCTTTTCAGCCGTGGCCACGAAGGCCATCAGTTCGCCCATGTCGAATTTGATGCGTCGCATGCAACAGTCACTCTGTAAATTGCAATTCACAGAATATTACCGACTCCCTAGCATGGCGGTCTTGCCGAGTTGAGCGGCCCCAGAGACAGATACCAGGAGACAACATGCAAAGACGCACCGTGACCGTGGCCGCCGCATTGGCCGCCGGACTTTCCCTCATCGCCTCCACCGCGAGCGCCCAGGATTTCCCCCCGAAGAAGCCGGTGACGCTGGTGGTCGGCTTCGCGGCAGGCGGCTCCGCCGACATCGCAGCGCGCGTGATCGCCAAGAAGCTCGGCGAAAACATCGGCCAGACCGTGGTGGTGGACAACAAGCCGGGCGCTGGTGGCAACCTTGCCCATGCCCAGGTGGCCAAGGGTCCCACCGATGGCTCCATGCTGCTGTTCGGCTCCATCGGGCCGCTGAGCATCTCTCCCCACTTCATGAAGGTCGGCTACGACCCGCTCAAGGACCTCGCCCCCATCACCATGGGCGTGACCTTCCCCAACGTGCTGGTCGTGCCGGCCAGCACCGGCATCAAGACCCTGGGCGAATTCGTGGCCCGCACCAAGCGGGAGCCGGGCAAGCTGGATTTCGCCTCCACCGGCCCGGGATCGGCCTCCCACCTGGCGGGCGAGCTGCTCAACGACATCGCGAAGATCAACACCGTGCACGTGCCGTACAAGGGCGGCGCCCCGGCCCTGCAGGACGTGCTGGGCGACCGCGTCACCTCGTTCTACGCGGCGCCGCCCACGGCCCTGCCCCACCTGGAATCCGGCAGGCTGGTCGCCCTGGCGACCACCGGGCTGACCCGCCCGGCCTACCTGCCCAACGTGCCCACCGTCGCCGAGACCTACCCCGGCTTCAACGCCACCAACTGGTACGCCTTCGTGGCGCCCGGCAAGACGCCCAAGGCGCTGCTGGACCGCTGGAACACCGAACTCGTGAAGGTGCTGAACGCGCCCGACGTGCGCGACAACCTGCTCAAGCACGGCCAGACCGCCGCCCCCGGCAGCCGCGAGGAACTGGGCAAGTTCATCGCCGCGGAAAACGAGAAATGGGCCCGCATCATCCGCGAGCGCAACATCACCGCGGACTGACGCCGGCTGGCACGACGGATTCGAACAGACCATAAAAGGAGACAAACCATGCAAGCCCCCCTTCCGAAACCCCTGCCCGCCTCCGGCCTGCGCCGCCGCACCCTGGGCTCGCTGCTGGGCGCCGCGGCCCTCACGCTGGGCCTGGCCCTGGGCGCAGCGACCCCGTCGGCCGTGCAGGCGGCGGAAATCCGCGTCGTCACCTCTGGCGGCTTCTCGGCCGCCTACGACCAGCTCGTGCCGCTCTACGAGCAGGCCACGGGCAACAAGGTCACCACGGCGCGCGGCGCCTCCATCGGCAACGCGCCGGACTCGATCCCCAGCCGCATGGCGCGGGGCGAGCAGTTCGACATCGTGATCCTGGCCGACTCGGCGCTGGACAAGCTGATCGAGCAGGGCAAGGTGCAGGCGGGCAGCCGCGTGGACCTCGCGCGCTCCATGATCGGCATGAGCGTGCGCAAGGGCACGCCCCGCCCAGACATCAGCACCGTGGATGCCCTCCGGCAGACCCTGCTGAACGCCAGGTCGATCGCCTACTCGGCCAGCGCCAGCGGCACCTACCTGTCCACCGAGCTATTCCAGCGCCTGGGCGTGGCCGAGCAGATCAAGGACAAGGCCAAGAAGATCTACAGCGAACGGGTCGGCGCCGTCGTGCTGCGCGGCGATGCCGAGATCGGCTTCCAGCAGGTGAGCGAACTGCTGCCCTTCAAGGAGCTGGATTTCGTGGGCCCGCTGCCGGACGAAGTGCAGCAGCGCGTGTTCTTCTCGGCCGGCGTGGCGACCGGCTCGCCGGAGCCGGAGGCGGCGCGCCACCTGATCCGCTTCCTGGCGGCCCCCGCGGCCGCGGCCATCGTGCGCAGCACCGGCATGGAGCCCGCTGCGGCCCGCTGATCGCGCCCTGACGGAACCCGGGGCATCGAGGGCACTTCCGGTGTGCCCGGCCCTTCCCTTCCGGCCTCCTGTCCTTCTCCAAGAGCCTGCGGGGCATCGCAGGATGCATCGCCGCGCATGCACGCAGGCGGCGATGCGTTGCTGCGCGGCCCGTTTTCCTGAAAGCACACCATGAAACTCCACCGCATCGCGATGGCGGCAGCCGCCTGCGCGCCGTTCCTGGCCTCCGCGCAAAGCAGCGTCACCCTCTACGGTATCGCCGATCTCGGCATACGGCATACCTCCGGCATGACGGCGACCAATGCGCCCAGCCCCACCTCGGCCACGGGCATCGCGAGCGGCGTGGACAACACCAGCCGCTTCGGCCTGCGCGGCCGCGAGGATCTGGGCGGTGGCCTGCATGCCGTGTTCAACCTGGAAACCGGGCTGAACCTCGATACCGGCACCCAGGCCAATGCCACGAAGTTTTTCGACCGCGCGGCCATCGTCGGGCTGGGAGGCGGCTGGGGCACGGTCACCGCCGGCCGCCAGACCAACCTGCTGGCCGATGCCATCAGCCCCGTCGATCCGGTGGGCATGCGCTTCGCGTCCTTCAACCCGAACATCGCCACCACCGCGCTCAGCAGCCACGGCCTGGGCACCGAGTACGGCCCCGCGGGCGCCACCAACGGCTCCTACCGGCTCGACAACGCGCTCAAGTACGTCGGTCGCTTCGGCCCGGTGACTGCACGGGCCATGTACGGCTTTGGCGAGAACGCCGCGGGCGCCAGCCTGCAATCCTCCCGCGGCGCAGGCCTGGCCTATGCGGCGGGAGGCCTGACCGTGTCCGGGGCCTACCAGAACTTCAAGTCGCCCGCCGGGCTCGCGCTGGACGCGGCCACACTGGGCGTCGCCTACCAGTTCGGCAGCGTCAAGCTCACGGCGAACACCGGCCGAAGCAAGGCGGAAACGTCTGCCACCGCACGCACCGTGCAGCGCGTGCATTCGGTCGGCGGCACCTGGGCCGCGACCCCGGCCATCGACCTGACGGCGTCGGTGTACCGCCTCGATCGCGACCGCAGCGGCCTGCAGGGCGACGGCTATACCCGCGCCATCCTGTTCGCGGAATACAAGCTGTCGCGCCGCAGCCGGCTGTACGCCGAGCTGGACCGCACGAACTGGCGCAGCGGCTACCAGGGCGCGGCCAACAAGAGCGCGGCGACCGGCGTCACGGCCGGCGTGATGCATACGTTCTGACCCTGGCACGCGCCCGCACCGGCTGCATCGCTCAGTCGGGCTTGATCTGCGCCCGCGCGATGACTTTCTTCCAGCGCTCCTGCTCGGCCGCGATGAACTGCGCGAACTGCGCCGGCGTGCCGCCGATCGCCTCGGCCGCGTCGCCGGACAGCCTGCGCTGCGACTCGGGTGCCTTGACGGCCTTCATGGTCTCCGCGGCGAGCTTGTCGATATGGTCCTGCGACATGCTGGCGGGCGCGAGCATGCCGTACCACTGGGTCATCTCGAAACCCGGGAAGCCCTGCTCGGCCACGGTGGGTACGTCCGGCAGCTGCGGCAGGCGCTGCGCCGACCCGGTGGCGATGCAGCGGACCTTGCCGGACTTGATGAAGGGAATGATGGCGGCGGCACCGATGGCGGACGCATCCACGCGGCCCGAAAGCAGGTCGGTGAGCATCGGGCCGGTCCCCTTGTAGGGCACGTGCAGCATGAAAACCTCGGAGGTCATCTTGAGGTACTCGAACGCCAGATGCCCGGCGCTCCCGTTGCCCGCGGAGCCGTAGCTCAGCTTGCCGGGATTGCGCTTGGCGTGGGCGATGAACTCGCGCAGGTTCTTCGCCGGCACGTCCGGGTGCACCACGTAGAGGCTGGGCACCTTGGCCAGCAGGCTCACGGGCTTGAAGTCCTTCGGCGACCAGGGCAGCCTGTCGAAGATGTAGGGGTTGACGGCCAGCGTGCCGATGTGCCCCAGGATGATCGTGTGCTGGTCGTCCGCACGCGCCACCTCGGACATGGCGATGTTGCCGGCGGCGCCGGGCTTGTTGTCCACATACACGTTCTGGCCCAGCGTCCTGGACAGCTCCGCGGCGGTGGAGCGAGCGACGATCTCTGAACTGCCGCCCGGCGCGAACGGCACCACGAACCGCAAGGACTTCGAAGGCCACGCTGCCTGCGCCCCCGCGAGGCCGGGCCACAGGCCCAGGCCGCCGGCTGCCGCCCCGGCGACCAGCAATTGCCGGCGCCCGGCAACAAAAGGGCGGGACTCCGCCTTGGAATGGAAGGAGGTCATGGGCAATCCTGCGCGTTGTCGAAAGCGCCGATCATGCCGCCGCCACGTGCAGGCGGCACCGCTCCGCTGCCCCCTGTTTACCCTGATGGACGCCCACCGCGAGGCAGGCGCCAACGGACACCCGCCGGAGGTTCAGGCCCCCGGCTCCGCCACGGGCACGGGTAGTGCCTGCGGCTGCTTGCGCTGCCGGAAGAAGGCCACGACCTGCCAGAGGATGAAGGCACCCACCAGGCTGAGCAGCGTGCCGCTGATCGGCCGCGACATGAACACGCCGAAGCTGCCGCGCGACAGCAGCATGGCACGGCGGAAGTTCTCCTCCAGCATGGGCCCCAGGATGAAGCCCAGCATCAGCGGCGACGGGTCCAGCTCCAGCCGCATGAACAGGTAGCCCAGCACGCCGAACACGACGGTGATGTAGATGTCGTCCAGGTTGTTGTTGATGCTGAAGGTACCGATGCAGCAGAAGAACAGGATCGCCGGGAACAGCACGTTGTACGGGATCTTGAACACCGACAGCCAGTAGCGCACCAGCGGCACGTTCAGGATGAGCAGGAAGCAGTTGCCGATCCACATGCTGGCCACCAGCCCCCAGAACAGCTCGGGGTGGCCGGCGATCATGTTGGGACCGGGCTGGATGCCCTTGATGATGAACGCGGCCATCATCAGCGCCATCACGGCGTTCTCGGGAATGCCGATGCTCATCAACGGGATGAAGCTGGTGCGCGCCGCGGCCTCGTCGGCGGCGGCCTGCCCGGCCACGCCCTCGATGCAGCCGGTGCCGATCTCGTGCTTGTACTTGCTGACCTTCTTGTCCAGCGCGTAGGCGGCGAACTGCGCGATCACCGGGCCTCCGCCGGGCAGGATGCCGAGGGCCGAGCCCACGACGCTGCCGCGCAGCGCGCTCGGGACGATGCGCTTGAACTCCGCCCAGGTCGGAATCAGCTTGATCTTGCCGTTGAAGGGCGAGCGCTCCTCGCGCGAATCCAGGTTCTTCGTGATCTCCGCGATGCCGAAGCAGCCCAGAGCAATGCTCACGATACCCACGCCATCGGCCAGGAACGGCAGGCCCAGCGTGAAGCGCTCCGTACCGCTGTTCACGTCGGTGCCCACCGATCCCAGCAACACGCCCACCAGGCACATGGCCAGGCCGTTCAGCAGGCTGCCCGTGGTCACGAAGCTCACGCACACGAAGCCCACGAGCATCAGCGCGCAGTAGTCGGGCGGCCCGAAGAGGAACGCCACCTCGCCCAGGCTGGGCGCCAGGAAGGCCAGCACCACGATCGCCACCGTTCCGCCGATGAAGCTCGACACCCCCGCAGTGAACAGTGCCAGCCCGGTCTTGCCTTTGAGCGTCATCTGGTAGCCGTCGATGCAGGCCACGATGCTGCTGGCGTGCGGTATCTTCATCGTGATCGCGCTCACGCTGTCGCCGTATTGCGCGCCATAGTAGATGCCGGCGAGCATGATGAGCGCGCCGGTCGTGTCCATCGAATAGGTCAGCGGCAACAGCAGGCTGATGGTGGCCAGCGGGCCCAGGCCGGGCAGCAGCCCCACCAGGGTACCCACCGTGCAGCCCAGGGCGCAGAACATCAGGTTCTGGATCGTGAGCGCGTGGCCGAAGCCGAACGCGAGGTTGTGCAGGACGTCCATGTCGGTGCTCCCTTCGGCTCAGTACAGCGGCAGGCTCAGGCCCAGCAGCTTCTGGAACGCGAAGGCGATGGCGATCAGCACCGCCGCGATCTTCACGTTGCGCGCCACCGAGTACGACGTGCCGGCGAATCCGGAACAGAACACCAGGAAGACGATGCCCGCGATCATGTTCACGAAATGCGAGATGAGCGCGAAACCGCACAGGCTCGTCAGGATGATGGCGATGTTGCGCGGGTTGAAATTCAGCGGCACGGGCGCCACCAGCCGCGCGCGCAGCACCGTGATGCCGCCGATCACGAACAGCATGCAGCTGACGATGAACGGGAACAGTCCCGGCCCCGCGTGGCTGAGCGAGCCCAGCGAGTAATGCACCGACGGCAGGCCGAAGGCCAGCGCCAGCGCCATGAGGACGAAGCCCCGGACGAGATTGCGGTTGTTCATGATCGAAACGGTCTCCTGTGGTTCTGCCGCGCCCTTCCTTCCACGCGGCGGCACCGGTGGCTGGGGTATGCTGGCAATGGCACTATTGCCACCCAACCTGATCGCCGGCTGACCCTGCCCGTGCGTATTTCCACGTAGCCCTGCCCTGTTCCCGCGATGCGCATCCTCCTGGTGGAAGACGATCCCGTCCTGAGCCGCACCATGGCCCAGGGACTCGAACGCGCGGGCCACCGCGTCGAACTCGCCCAGAACGTGGAAGATGCCCAGCACTGGTGGGCGGTGCAGCCTTTCGATGCCGTGCTGCTGGACCTCAACCTGCCCCATGGCCCGCAGGCGCGCAGCGGCCTGGGCAACGGCCTGGCCGCGCTGCGCAATGCGCGCGCGCGTGGGGACCGCACGCCGGTGCTGGTACTCAGCGCCCGCGACAGCACCGAAGAACGCATCGCCGGCCTGGACGCGGGCGCCGACGACTACCTGGGCAAGCCGTACGAACTCAAGGAAGTGGAAGCCCGCCTGCGCGCGCTGGCGCGCCGTGCCACCGGCTCCGGCGACCTCGTCACCGTCGGCCGGCTGCAGCTGGACCGGCAGGCGCGGCGCTGCAGCGTGGAGGGGCAGGCGCTGGAGCTGCCGGCGCGCGAGTTCGAGCTGCTCTGGGAGCTGATGACGCCGCCGGGGCGCGTGCTGAGCAAGAGCGACCTGTCGCAGCGCCTGTCCGACGCGGGCGAGGCGCTGGGCGACAACGCGCTGGAATCCTTCGTCTCGCGCCTGCGCCGCAAGCTGGCCGGCAGCGGCGCGGCCATCCGCACGCTGCGGGGCCTGGGCTACACCCTCGAGGAAGATGCCTCCTGACGCGCGCACCGCCGGCAAACCGGCGCTGCGCCAGCGCATCGGCCGCCACGTGCTGCTGTCGCTGCTGCTCATCTGGGGCCTGGGCAGCGCTGTCGTGCTCGTGGTCGGCGGCCACTTCGTGGCCGAAGCCTTCGACCGCGCACTGCTCGACGACGCGCACGCACTGGCGGTGCACGTGCGTGGCAGCGCGCAGGGCCCGCTGCACCTCGACCTGACGCCCCGCGAAGCGGAACTGCTGCGCTTCGACCAGCATGAATCCGTGCGCTTCGCCGTGTGGGACGGCAATGGCAAGTTCGTGGGCGGCGATGACAGCCTGCCCGCGGACCGCCTGCCAGGCGGCACCAGCGGAGGCATCCGGGGCGGAGACCACCGCTACGGCTTCTCCGACATCGTGCTGGACGGCCGCGAACTGCGGCGCGCCACGCTGCATATCGAAGGCCCGCCGGCCTATACCGTGGTGATGGCCCAGACCACGTCGCAGCGTGCCCAATTGCTGGGCCGGTTGCTGCTGTTCTCGGTGCTGGCGCAGCTGTGGCTGCTCGTGGCGCTGGGTTCGTGGCTGCTGCGCGGCATCGAGCGCGACCTGCGGCCGCTCGCCGACCTGCAGGACGCCATGGCACAGCGCGACGCGGCCGACCTGCAGCCCCTGCCCGGCACGCTGACCGCGCAGGCGCGCACCAGCGATGTACAACGCCTGGGCGAGGCCCTGGACGGCCTGCTGGCCCGCGTGCGCCTGGGTCTGCAGGCCCAGCGCGAATTCGCCGGCAACGTGGCCCACGAACTGCGCACGCCACTGGCCGGCATCCGGGCGCAGGCCGCCAACGCACTGGCCCAGGACGACCCTGCCGTCTGGCGCAGCGAACTGCAGGGCATTGCCGACGCGGAACAGCGCGCGAGCCGCACCGTGAACCAGTTGCTCGCCCTGGCGCGCGCGGCCGAAGGCGAGATCGCCCTGCCCCTGCAGACCGTTGCGCTGGAAGCCCTCGTGCGCAAGGTGCTGCTGCGCTACCTGCCGCGCGCCGACGAACTCGGCGTGGACCTGGGCGCCGAGGGCCTGGACCAGCCCGTGGCCGTGCGTGGCGAGGCCGGGCTGATCGAAGGCATCCTGAACAACCTGCTGGACAACGCCCTGCGCTACGGCCGCGGCCAGCCGCCACGCATCACCGTCACCCTGGAGCAGTCGGCCCCATGGGCCGTGCTGCGCGTGGCTGACAACGGCCCGGGCGTGGACACCGGCCTGGACCTGCGCCAGCCCCAGCGCTGGACCCGGGGCGAGCAGGCCCAGCGGCTCGGCCAGGGCGCCGGGTTGGGCCTGGCCATCGTGGCCCGCTATGTGGAACTGATGAAAGGCCGCGTGCAGATGGAGCAGACTCCGGGGGGCGGCCTCACGGCCTGCGTGTACCTGCCCACCTCGGCACGGGCGGAAGCGGGCTGACTACGCCGCGCGCTCGATGGCGGCGATCAGCAATTCAGCGAAACGGTCGCTGGCCTCCTGCGAGCGATGGACGAAATCGGGCTGGAGATCCTGTTCCCCCCGGTAGTCGGCATCCCAGCCTGCATGCTCGATGCCGTCACGCTGCGCGATATCGTGCATCACGGCGTTGAGCGCTTCCCAGTTGGCGATCCATTCCGCCGGAAAACGGTCGGCGGGCATGCGCGCCAGCCCCGTGAAAACCGGCCGCGCGCGGGCCGCGCGTATCACGCTCACCGCCTCTTCGAGATTCGCCCGATAGGTATCGGCAGGCACCATGCCGAAAGCATCGTTGGCGCCCAGCGCGATCACGATGATCCTGGCCGTGTGCGGCTCGGAAGGAAACGTCTGGATGGCGGTCTCCATGCGCAACCCATTGGCCGTGCGGTCATCCAGCTTCCACCGCGGCCGGGCTGCCTGGATGCGCTGCACAGGGGTGACCGGGACACCATAGCCGTGCAGCAGGCTGTCTCCGTTGAGTTCGACCGTCAGCGGACAGCGGTAACCGAACACGCGGCACAGGAGGTCGTCTAATTTGCCCATGAACGTCCTCATGCAGTCGACCAGGACTGCAATCAAGATGAAGGGAGTTGGCTTCGAGCCATTTTGCCGATGGCCTGGTCCGAAGCCCGTCGGCCGGTTGCACCAATATACAGTGAAGCCGCCAGGCGATATGTCGCCACCGCCGCGGGCGCGAGGATGGCGAGGTGCAGAGGCTCCGTGGATGAAAATCTGCACCAGCACCTCAATGCCGCCGAGGTTCTGAATTTGCGGGGCAGCCAAATGGCAAAACACGGTGGCCAGACCGTATTTCAGCCATTCGCACGCCCGCTTGAATCCAGGACCTGGCTAGTGCATTACAAGCCCGCCATCGACGGCGTACTGGCTTCCCGTCACAAATGAGGCTTCTGATGAGAGGAGAAAGAGAGCAACCGCTGCTGCCTCGTCTGGCGTGCCCGCCCGCCCCAGCGGAACTTGATCTATGACGAATTTCTCGAAGCCGTCACGGGCCTCATCCGGGAGGAAGCTTCTGAAATTTGTATCGACTGGACCTGGCACCAGCGTATTGACACGAATACCCCGTGGCGCCAGCGCCGAAGCCCACGACCGAGCCATCGCGATGACGGCTCCCTTGGTGGCAGCGTAGAGACCGGTTGCCGCCGCCCCCTCGTACGTAGAGCTGGACGAGGTGACCACGACCGAGGCACCCGGCGAAAGATAGGGCGAGAGAGCGGCCAATTGAAGCATGGGCCCTCGCACATTCGTAGCCATCATGCGATCGAATTCTGCGGCGTCAATCTCCTCGGGAGCACTCAGGCTTGCGTAGGCTGCATTGAGCCAGAGGCCGTCCAGCGGGCCGGCGGAAGAGACAGTGTCGGCAATCGCTTTGGCAGTGGGTTCAGCTGCATCGTTCCTGAACACCAGTGCGCCCGGCCCCAGAACTGCCCGTGCGGATTCCAGGCGGCTTTCAGTCATTCCCGTCACGAGGACCTTGCCTCCTTCCGCCACGATGCGCCGGGCTCCAGCCAAGCCTATTCCACTGGTCCCCCCCGTGATCAGGATGCGTTTTCCGTTGAATCTTTCCATTGACTCTCCCGTGGTTGCGTGATTCGCCTGTGGCCGTTCCGCGCCGGTCTGTCCAGGTCGCTCGAACCGTTCGGCTTTCGCTGGGGCACGGGAACTGGCGCATTGCGGGCCCTCCGGGCAGGCGACATCCTTTATATCTTTCGCGTTGCAGCAATCTCTGTCAGTACAGCGCGCGAAATCGCCCAGCGGCGCTTCACCGGCTCCATCGACGATGGGCTGATTCCCTTCGATTCCAGACCGGCCTGCACATCGACACCGCCGAACGCGTTCCCCACCCGGCCACGAAGACGTGCAGCTGGTATTCGCATCTACGGGAAATCCATCCGCGAGGACCCAGGCCCGCTCTGGAGTTGCGCGTGGTGAGTCCCTCGCGGATCGGTGCGAATTCGGTGCGATTTCCTGCGCACCACCGGATCCTGCAAGGTTAAAAAACGCCACATGCCGGGATGTCCGGTGTGTGGCGGTGCCTTTGTGTGGTGTAGCTGGCGGGAACCGAACCCGCGTCCGACCGCGCATTTACGCGGAGTCTGGGTCATCCGTGCGAAATCGGTGCGAATTTCCGCCCCTCGGCGAAACGCCAAACACCGGCAATTCGTTCCATTTTTTGTAACCGTGGCCAGGGGGTCGAGCCCCCCGGGCAGACCCGCATTTCCGCGCTGACGGCTCCACCTCTGCAGCTCCTCCAGGGATGTTCCAAGGAGGAATTTGGATCCAACAGGCGTCACGCAGCTGAAAATCAATCAAGCCCAATATCTACAAGAACCTCGTTCAAGCTGTCCAGGCGCATTGGTCGGCGCATGCCAACGCCTACCCGCAAAAACCTGTCCTCGGCCCGGCTCAGCACGTAGCCCCTTGACGAGGATCGCCGGGCGATCCGCGGCGCGGTCATCGGTCAGCCACTCCCGGACAGGGAGCCTAGTACCTCCGGGAGCATAGCCAGCCGGGCCGGCACAGGCTTGCGACACTCCACAAGCACGCGCACCCGCAACCCCATGATCTCCATACGCGGCGCGCCCGCGCAGCCTGCGAACACCAGCGGGGTAGCGTGGATTCCAGTTGCAGCACTGTCTGGCTGACAGCAAATTCCTCCAAGCCAGTGCGCCCCAGTAACAGGCGCGCAATGGTGCGTGCACCGTGCCATTTCACTACTGCCGCCCTATCGCCATTTGCATGACGAAAGTTATTGAACCTTCCGAATTTTCAGTCTTTGGTAATATGTAAAGTTTCCGAAGACTGGAGGATTGGGTGGAAGCTGAGACCAATCGGCGTGCTTCAAACAAACTCCATTAGTTCCGTTGCCAATGACCTGCCAGTTAGACGGCAACTTGGTGACAGAAACGTTGTCGGCGCAAAATTCAGTTTCCGTTCCTACTGGAATAGCGGGATCGCCGACGTATACAAAGGTCAAAGGGTTAATATATGCAGTGCCACAAGCTTCGAAGCTTTGAGGGCTGCTGTACAACAACCAACCAGGTATTGAAAAGTAAGGACTCGGATTCACGCATGCAGGAGTGGTTTGGTAAGTGAACACATAGGGCTGCGGTCCACCATCGAAAAGAACCTCAACGGAATTTTGAAGTTCAAAATTAGAACCATCTGGATTCAGAAAATAGGCACGAACTGTATGCCACTTGTTGTCGAGATATTCAGAGGGGTAGTCCAGGGCCCCTTGAAATCCGTGCGCACCTCCGTCTCCACAAGCCGCACCGACCGCTTCTTCCCTCTGAATGTTGGCTTGGGCTGCGCCAAGGACTTTCCCGTCATCCCGGTAAAAGTGTAACCACCCTTGATAATTAGGCAGACTGGGGTTGCATGCCCACCCCTCCACAGTCCTCTTGTTCGGCGCTCCAAAATAGCCAGCAGCTTGTGCGCTAGAGACGAATGCGACCCCACCAAAAGCAACAGCCATTGCCAATTTTCCAAACTTCATAACTTCTCCTTTATTTTCACAAGACTATTCGATTCGTTCCATTTTTGGAAAATTATTTGTCATCGAAATTGGCACAGTGATAGACATTTCCTCCCCAGTTGTCAGGAAGTAGAAAGTTCGGAGTGATATTTGACCAACTGCTATCCGCAGTCGCTCTCGCGCTGGCTGCTGAGGTTGGTGATCGACTACTGGAACCCCTGCCAGGTTCGCCACACCTATGCCTCCACGTTGCTGACGGCCGGCCACAACCCCTGGTACGTGGCCGCCCAGCTCGGACACGAGGACGTGCAGATGGTCTTCCGCACCTACGGCAAGTTCATCCGCGAGGACTACCAGATGCCGGCGCCGGAGTTGCGCGTGGTAGGTGGGTCTTAGATCGGTGCGAAATCGGTGCGAATTTCAGGACACCACCAGACCCCACAGGGCATAAAAAAACCGCCACACGCTGGGGCTTCCAGTGTGTGGCGGTGTCCTGTGTGGTGGAGCTGGCGGGAATTGAACCCGCGTCCGCAAGCCTTCTTCGGGCAGATCTACATGTTTAGCGGTCTGTTTTGGATCTCACCTTCCAAGCCGCGCAGTCGCACGCTGCAAGGAAGGCCAGCACCCTTGGATCTCGCCCCATACCAAGGTACCCGGCAGGAGGCCAGCTGACGTGAATAACCTTGCAGCCGGGAGGCCTTGCGGCCCCCTTGCCCAGCCCGTCAGCGTGCTGTTGCAAGGCTCACCGGTGTTTAAGCGGCGAGTGCGAAACGTTCGTCGTTTGCAGTTGGTTTGTTGAATGCAGATTTACGAGCGCCACTCAAGCTCGACATGCACCACACCGATTCCGAACCCACGTCGAAACCAGGGCAGCCCCAGACCCTCCATTTTAGGCTGCCGGGAGCCATTGCAAGAGGTCCAGGGGAAATTTAATCGAGCAATGCGCTCCCCAGAGCGCCGGCTCCTTGTGGTTGCCCAGGTAGCCGTACAGTGCGGCGACCGTGCCCATGCCGGCCGCGTTCCCCGCGAGGATGTCGCGCTCGTCGTCGCCCACGTAGATGCACTCCCCGGGAGCGACGCCGAGCCGGGCAGCCGCTTCCAGCAGCGGCGCGGGATGGGGCTTGGCATGGGGCGTGGTGTCGCCGCTGACCAGCGCACCGGACGTGCGGAACATGGGGATCGCCTCCGTCAGCGGCACGGAAAAGCGCGCAGCCTTGTTGGTGACCACGCCCCACGGCACGCGCGCCCGGGCCAGCCGCTCCACGAGCGCCTCCACGCCGTCGAACACGGTCGTGCGGTCATGGATGCAGGCCTCGTAGTTGGCGAAGAACTCTTCCCGCAAAGCCGTGAAATCGGGGTGGTCGGGCGCCATGCCGAGCGCCACGGCGAGCATTCCGCGCGCACCCGCGCCCGCCATGGGCCGGTAATCTGCCAGGGGCAGGGAGGGCAGGCCACGGTCCGTGCGGATCTTGTCGGCGGCCGCGGCGAGATCCGGCGCGCTGTCCACCAGGGTGCCGTCGAGGTCGAACAGCACCGCGCTCACACGCGAGGGGAAGGGAGGCATGTCCGCCATCACGCCTCCGCCCGGCGGCATGCCATGAGGTAATTGACGCTGGTATCCCCGCTCAATGCATAGCGGCGCGTGAGGGGGTTGTATTCCATGCCGCGGGTCTGCAGGACATCGAGCCGCGCCGCGCGGCATGCCGTGGCCAGTTCACTGGGCTTGATCAGCTTTGCATATTCATGCGTTCCACGTGGCAGCATGCCCAGCACATATTCAGCGCCCACGATGGCCAGGAGAAACGCTTTCGCGTTGCGGTTGATGGTCGAGAAAAACACCCACCCGCCAGGCTTGACCAGCCGGGCGCATGCCTGCACCACCGATGCCGGATCGGGGACGTGCTCCAGCATCTCCATGCAGGTCACGGTGTCGAACGATGCCGGAGACTCTTCCGCCAGCGCCTCGACGCTGACCTCGCGGTACTGGATATTGGGCGTGCCGGCCTCCAGCGCATGGAGCTGGGCCACCTTCAGCGACCTGGTGGCGAGATCGATGCCCGTCACCGTCGCGCCCCTGCGGGCCATGGCATCGGCCAGGATGCCGCCGCCGCAGCCGACGTCCAGCACCCGCTGTCCCTGCAAGGGGGCCAGGCCATCGATCCAGCCCAGCCGCAGCGGATTGATCTCGTGCAGGGGCCGGAATTCGCTTTCGAGATCCCACCAGCGGTGGGCCAGTTCGGAGAATTTGGCCAGTTCGGCCGGATCGACGTTGGCAGTGGAGGAGCTCATTGGCAAATTGTGCCCGCAATTGCCGCGGGCATAAAAAAAGCCCCGGAGACCGGGGCTTTCAGGGAAGGGAAACTGACCGAAATCAGTTGGCGCGGGTGCCAACCACTTCGATTTCCACGCGGCGGTTCTTCGCGCGGCCTTCCTTGGTCTTGTTGTCGGCGATAGGCTGCTTCTCGCCCTTGCCTTCGGTGTACACGCGGTTCTTCTCGATGCCCTTGGACACGAGGTAGGCCTTCACGGCTTCGGCGCGGCGCACGGACAGCTTCTGGTTGTAGGCATCGGTACCGATGGAGTCGGTGTGACCCACGGCGATGATGACTTCCAGGTTCACGTTCTTGACCTTGGAGACCAGGTCGTCCAGCTTGGCCTTGCCTTCGGGCTTCAGCACGGACTTGTCGAAGTCGAAGAAAGCGTCGGCGGCGTAGGTCACCTTGTTGGCCACGGGGGCTGCAGGTGCGGGGGTGGGTGCAGCGGGAGCGGCAGGTGCCGGAGCAGCGGCAGGAGCCGGTGCCGGAGCCTGGGCCACCAGGGCGCCGTCGCAGCCTGCTGCGGCGGTGGCGGGCGTCCAGTTGGCATCGCGCCAGCACAGTTCGTTCGTGCCGTTCTTCCACACCAGCTCGCCGGTGCCGTTTTGCCAGTTGTCGATCACCTTGCCGCCGTCAGCGGCCTTGACTTGGGCACCAGCCGAGGTAGCCAGCACGGCAGAGGCCAACAACATCGCCACTTTGTTCAGTTTCTTCATGGTTCTCCTCTTGGGGAAAAAGCCGCAGCCGCGCTGCGAATATGGACGTCGTCAGTGACCATCACCAAAAACGCTGAATTGATTGTGCCATACGTAACAAGGCAAAGTGACCGCCCCCCAACCCTCAACCGTAGGACAAAAGCGCTTTACCCCCCGATCTGTTGCGCACTTGCGACAAGGCGTTGCGCCTAGAATGTCCGACCTCCGCCGCCCTGATCCCGCATCCCCGATCCCATGACCCAGTTCGCCAAAGAAACCCTGCCCATCAGCCTCGAAGAGGAGATGCGGCGCAGTTATCTCGATTACGCGATGAGCGTGATCGTCGGCCGCGCGTTGCCGGATGCGCGGGACGGCCTCAAGCCGGTGCATCGCCGCGTCCTGTTCGCGATGCACGAACTCAATAACGACTGGAACCGCCCTTATAAGAAGTCGGCCCGTATCGTCGGGGACGTCATCGGCAAGTACCACCCCCACGGCGACAGCGCCGTGTACGACACGATCGTGCGGATGGCGCAGGACTTCTCGCTGCGGCACATGCTGGTGGACGGCCAGGGCAACTTCGGCTCCGTGGACGGCGACGGTGCGGCCGCCATGCGGTACACGGAAATCCGCCTGTCGAAGATCGCCCACGAGATGCTGGCCGACATCGACAAGGAAACCGTCGATTTCGGACCCAACTACGACGGCAGCGAGAAGGAGCCGCTGGTACTGCCCAGCAAGCTGCCCAACCTGCTCGTGAACGGCTCGGCCGGCATCGCGGTGGGCATGGCGACGAACATTCCGCCGCATAACCTCAACGAGGTGGTGGATGCCTGCCTGCACGTGCTGCGCCACCCGGATGCCACGGTGGACGAGATCATGGAGATCATCCCCGCGCCGGACTTTCCCACCGCGGGCATCATCTACGGCATCAACGGCGTGAAGGAAGGCTACCGCACCGGCCGCGGCAAGGTGGTCATGCGCGCACGTTGCCACTTCGAGGACATCGACCGCGGCCAGCGCCAGGCCATCATCGTCGACGAGCTGCCCTACCAGGTCAACAAGAAGACGCTGCAGGAGCGCATGGCCGAACTGGTGCACGAGAAGAAGATCGAGGGCATCAGCCACATCCAGGACGAGTCCGACAAGTCGGGCATGCGCCTGGTGATCGAGCTCAAGCGCGGCGAAGTGCCCGAGGTGGTGCTGAACAACCTCTACAAGCAGACGCAGCTGCAGGACACCTTCGGCATCAACATGGTGGCGCTGGTGGACGGCCAGCCGCGCCTGTGCAACCTGCGGGACCTGATCGTCGTGTTCCTGCAGCACCGCCGCGAGGTGGTCACGCGGCGCACGGTGTTCGAACTGCGCAAGGCCCGGGAGCGCGGCCACGTGCTGGAAGGCCTGGCCGTGGCGCTGGCCAACATCGACGAGTTCATCCGCATCATCCGCGAATCGCCCACGCCGCCGATCGCCAAGACCGAGCTCATGAACCGTGCCTGGGACAGCCAGCTGGTGCGCGAGATGCTCACGCGCACCCGCGCGGACGGCGGCGTCGTGAACGCCGACGACTATCGCCCCGAGGGCCTGGAGCGCGAATACGGCATGGGCCAGGACGGCCTGTACCGGCTCTCCGAAACGCAGGCCCAGGAAATCCTGCAGATGCGCCTGCAGCGCCTGACGGGCCTGGAGCAGGACAAGATCGTCGCCGAGTACAAGGACATCATGGCGGTCATCGAGGACCTGCTGGACATCCTGGCCAAGCCCGAGCGCGTCTCGGTCATCATCGGCGACGAGCTCACCGCGATCAAGCAGGAGTTCGGCCAGCACAAGCTCGGCATGCGCCGCACCCTGGTCGAGCACAGCGCGCAGGACCTCTCCACCGAGGACCTCATCACGCCCACCGACATGGTGGTGACCCTCTCGCACACCGGCTACATCAAGAGCCAGCCGCTGTCCGAGTACCGCGCGCAGAAGCGCGGCGGGCGCGGCAAGCAGGCCACGGCGACCAAGGAAGACGACTGGATCGACCAGCTCTTCATCGCCAACACGCACGACTACATCCTGTGCTTCTCCAACCGCGGCCGGCTGTACTGGCTCAAGGTCTGGGAAGTGCCGGCGGGCTCGCGCGGCTCGCGCGGCCGGCCGATCGTGAACATGTTCCCCCTGCAGGAGGGCGAGAAGATCAACGTGGTACTGCCGCTGACCGGCGACATGCGCACCTTCCCCGCCGATCGCTTCGTCTTCATGGCGACCAGCATGGGCACGGTGAAGAAGACGGCGCTGGACGAGTTCAGCAACCCGCGCAAGGGCGGCATCATCGCGGTGAACCTGGACGACGGCGACTACCTCATCGGGGCAGCGCTCACCGACGGCCAGCACGACGTGATGCTCTTCTCGGACGGCGGCAAGGCCGTGCGCTTCGACGAGAACGACGTGCGGCCGCTGGGCCGCGCGGCGCGCGGCGTGCGCGGCATGATGCTGGAGGACGGCCAGAGCGTGATCGCCATGCTGGTGGCGGAGGACGAGACGCAGAGCGTGCTCACCGCCACCGAGAACGGCTACGGCAAGCGCACCAGCATCGTCGAATACACCCGCCACGGACGCGGGACCAAGGGGATGATCGCCATCCAGCAGAGCGAGCGCAACGGCAAGGTCGTCGCCGCCACCCTGGTCCATGCGGAAGACGAGATCATGCTGATCACCGACAAGGGCGTGCTGGTGCGCACGCGCGTGGCGGAGATCCGCGAGCTGGGCCGCGCGACGCAGGGCGTGACGCTGATCGCGCTGGACGAAGGCGCGAAGCTGAGCGGGCTGCAGCGCATCGTCGAGAACGACGCGAACCCGCCGGCCGCGGACGACGACGCGCCCCCTTCCGCCGCACCGGACGCGGACGGATCCGCGACCGAATGACGGTACGGCGCGCCCGCGAAAGCGCAGGTGCGCCGGGATGCTTCCTCCACCGGCCAGCCGTACGGAACGGCATGGCCCCTGACTGCTTGAACCGATGAACCGCCCGTACAACTTCTCCGCCGGCCCCGCCGCCATTCCTGCCGAAGTCCTCCAGCAGGCCGCTTCCGAAATGCTGGACTGGCATGGCAGCGGCATGGGCGTGATGGAGATGAGCCACCGGGGCAAGGAGTTCATCTCGATCTATGAGCAGGCCGAGGCGGACCTGCGCGAATTGCTCGCCGTTCCGCAGAATTTCAGGATCCTGTTCATGCAGGGCGGCGGCCTGGCCGAGAACGCGATCGTGCCGCTGAACCTTTCGCGCGCCGCGACGGTGGACATGGTGGTGACGGGCAGCTGGAGCCAGAAGTCGCTCAAGGAAGCGCGCAAGTACGCCTCCGAGGTCCACGTGGCGGCATCGGCGGAAGACAGCGGTTTCACCACCCTGCCCGACCCGGCGAGCTGGCAGCTGAGCCGCGGCGCGAGCTACCTGCACCTGTGCAGCAACGAGACGATCCATGGCATCGAGTTCCACGAACTGCCGGACCTGCGCGCACTGGGCAGCGATGCACCGCTGGTGATCGACTTCTCGTCGCACGTGGCCTCGCGCCCGGTGGACTGGTCGCGCGTGGGCCTGGCGTTCGGCGGGGCGCAGAAGAACCTCGGCCCCGCCGGCCTTACGCTGGTGGTGGTGCGCGAGGACCTGCTGGGCCACGCGCTGCCGGCCTGCCCGAGCGCCTTCGACTACAAGGTGGTTGCGGATAACCAGTCGATGTTCAACACCCCTCCCACCTGGGGCATCTACATCGCAGGCCTGACCTTCCAGTGGCTCAAGCGCCAGCGCGAGGGCGAGCTCTCCGGCATCGCGGCCATGGAGCAGCGCAACATCGCCAAGGCCCGCCTGCTCTACAACTTCATCGACCAGTCGCAGTTCTACGTGAACAAGGTGTCGCCGAACGCGCGGTCGCGCGTGAACATCCCCTTCTTCCTGCGCGACGAAACGCGCAACGAGGCCTTCCTGGCAGGTGCCAGGGAGCGGGGTCTGCTGCAGCTCAAGGGCCACAAGTCGGTGGGCGGCATGCGTGCGAGCCTCTACAACGCCATGCCGCTGGCCGGTGTGGAGGCGCTCGTCGCCTACATGCAAGAATTCGAACAGCGCAGCGCCTGAAACGGCGCGGCGCGCCCTATCGCCCGCTGCCCGCAGCCCGACCGATCCATGTCCCAATCCCCACAAGCGTCCCCCGATCTCGCCAGCCTGCGGGTGCAGATCGACAACATCGACCAGCAGCTCCTGACCCTCCTGAACCAGCGCGCGCTGGTGGCCGAGCGCGTCGGCGAGGTCAAGAAGCGCGAAGGTTCGCCTTTCTTCCGGCCCGACCGCGTCGCGCAGGTGATCGAGAAGATCCAGACTGCCAACCCGGGCCCGCTCAAGGGCGCCCATGTGGCGGCGATCTGGCGCGAGATCATGTCCGCCTGCCTGGCCCTGGAGTCGCCCCAGCGCGTGGCGGTGCTGGGCCCCGCCGGCACGTTCTGCGAGCAGGCGGCCGTGGAGTTCTTCGGCGGTGCCGCCGACCTCATGTACTGCGCCAACTTCGACGAGGTGTTCCATGCCACGGCGGCAGGCAGCGCCCAGTATGGCGTGGTGGGCGTTGAGAACTCGGTGGAAGGCGTGGTCACGCGCTCGCTCGACCTGTTCCTGCACACGCCCTGCCACGTGGTGGGCGAGGTGAGCCTGCTGGTGCGCCACAACCTGCTGCGCCTGTCCAATTCGCTGGAGGGCATCGAGGCGGTGCTGGCCCACCCCCAGGCGCTGGCGCAATGCCAGGCCTGGCTGTCGAAGCACCTGCCGCACGCAGAGCGCCGTCCGGTGTCCAGCAACGCCGAGGGCGCGCGGCTGGCGGCGGGGAATCCGGCCTGGGCAGGCATCGCGAGCGAGCGAGCCGGCGCGCAGTTCGGCCTGCACCTGGTGTCGCACGCCATCCAGGACGATGCCTACAACCGCACCCGCTTCGCCATCATCTGCCTGCCGCACACGCTGCAGACGCCGCCGGCCTCCGGCAAGGATTGCACCAGCCTCGTGGTGTCAGTGCCCAACCGCCCCGGTGCGGTGCACGACCTGCTGGTGCCGCTCAAGACGCACGGCGTTTCCATGACCCGCTTCGAGTCGCGCCCCGCGCGCACGGGCCAGTGGGAATACTACTTCTACATCGACCTCGACGGCCACCCCAGCCAGCCCCACGTGGCCAGCGCCCTGGAGGAGTTGCGCTCGCTCTGCGCGTTCTACAAGGTGCTCGGCGCCTATCCGGTGGCGCCGTGACGGAAGCAGGCACTCCGGTTTTCGAGCAGCTCGGCCTGCTGGGCTGCGGGCTGATGGGCGGATCGTTCGCGCTGGCGATGAAGAAGGCCGGGCTCGTCAAGCGCGTGGTCGGCTACAGCAAGTCGCCCTCCACCACCGACCGGGCGCGCCAGCTCGGGGTGATCGACGTCGAGGCCCCCTCCGCCCTGCTCGCGGTCGCGGGCGCGGACATCGTGCTGCTGGCCGTGCCGGTGGCGGCGACGGAATCCACGCTCAAGGCGATCAAGCACCTGGTCACTCCCCGGATGCTGGTCATGGACGTGGGCTCGACCAAGGCCGATGTGGTGCAGGCGGCGCGCGGCGCCCTGCGCGACCAGTTCGGCTCCTTCGTGCCGGCCCATCCAATCACCGGCAGCGAATCCTCCGGCGTCGAGCACGCGCAGGCGGACCTCTACGCGGGGCGGCAGGTGATCCTCACGCCGACCGAGCGCACGCTCACCGACCAGCTCGGCAAGGCCGAGGCCGTGTGGAGCGCCCTGGGCTGCCGCGTGCGCAGCATGTCGCCGGAGTCGCACGACGCGGCCTTCGCCGCCGTGAGCCATCTGCCGCACCTGCTCGCGTTCGCGATGATCAACAGCATCAACGCGCAGTCCGAGGGGGATGTGTTCCTCTCGCTCGCCGGTCCGGGTTTCCGGGATTTCACGCGGATCGCGGCCAGCGATCCGAAGATCTGGCGCGACATCCTGCTGGCCAACCGCACCGAACTGCTCGCCCAGTCGCGGCACTTCGCGCAGGCGCTCCAGCAGCTGGAGCAGGCGATGCAGCAGGGCGACGGCCAGGCACTCGAAGACCTCATCACGCTGGCCAGCGAAACCCGCGCCCACTGGCGCATGGGCGCCCGCCGCGCCTCCTAGATTCCCGCAGCCGATGTACAGCACCGCGTTTCTCGATCTCCCCCCCCTGGACACCGCCGGAGGTGCCGTACGGCTGCCGGGCTCCAAGAGCATTTCCAACCGGGTCCTGCTGCTGGCTGCCCTGAGCGAGGGGACAACGGAAGTCCACGACCTGCTGGCTTCCGACGACACGCGCGTGATGCTGGATGCGCTGCGGGAGATCGGCTGCGGCGTCGATGAAAGCGCCGCCGCACAGGGCACGGTGCGCATCACCGGCCTGGGCACGGCCCCGGCGCGCTCGCCCGCGAAGCTCTTCCTCGGCAACGCGGGCACGGCCATGCGGCCGCTGACGGCGGCGCTGGCCCTGCTGGGCGGCGAGTTCGAGCTCTCCGGCGTTCCGCGCATGCACGAGCGCCCGATCGGCGACCTCGTGGAGGCCCTGCTGCAGCTCGGCTGCCACATCAGCTACCTGGGCAATCCCGGCTTCCCGCCGCTGCGCATCGCGCATGCGGGCGGCGTCCCGCCGCTGGCGCTGGACGCTCCCGTGCGGGTGCGCGGCGACGTGTCCAGCCAGTTCCTCACCGCCCTGCTGATGGCCCTGCCCCTGGTGGCACGCGAGAAGGACGTGGTGATCGAGGTGGTGGGCGAACTGATATCGCGCCCCTACATCCACATCACGCTGCAGCTGCTGGAGCGTTTCGGCATCCCGGTGCGGCACGACGACTGGCAGCGCTTCACCATACCGGCCGGAAGCCGCTACCGCTCCCCGGGCACCATCCATGTCGAGGCCGACGCCTCCTCGGCCAGCTATTTCATCGCCCTGGGTGCCCTGGCGGTCCCGGCGCCCGGCCAGGAACCGCTGCGCATCCTCGGCGTGGGCCTGGATTCGATCCAGGGGGACATCCGCTTCGCCGAGGCGGCCCATGCCATGGGCGCGGAGGTCACGGGCGGCCCGAACTGGCTCGAAGTGCGCCGCGGCGCCTGGCCGCTGCGGGCGGTCGATCTCGACTGCAACCACATTCCCGATGCGGCCATGACACTGGCCGTGATGGCGCTGTATGCGCAGGGCACGACCACGCTGCGCAACATCGCGAGCTGGCGCGTCAAGGAAACGGATCGCATCGCGGCCATGGCGCAGGGATGCCGGCGCCTGGGCGCCACCGTCGAGGAAGGCCCGGACTTCCTGCGCATCACCCCGCCGGCCTCGCCGGCCGGCTGGCATGCGGCGAGCATCCACACCTACGACGACCACCGCATTGCGATGTGCTTTTCGCTGGCGGCGTTCAACCCGGCGAAGCTGCCGGTGCGCATCGAGGATCCGAAGTGCGTGGCCAAGACCTTCCCGGACTATTTCGAGGCCCTCTTCTCGGTTGCGGGAACACCCGTGGAGCACGTTCCCGTGATCTGCATCGACGGCCCGACGGCATCGGGCAAGGGCACGGTGGCGGCAGCGGTGGCGCAGCGGCTGGGCTACCGCTTCCTGGACTCGGGCGCGATGTACCGCATCACGGCGCTGGCGGCGCTGCGTGCCGGGCTGTCCATCGACGCGGCCCACCAGGACCGGATCGCGGCCCTGGCACGCACCCTGCCGGTACGGTTCGAGTCCGGCCGCATCTGGCTGGGCGGGGACGACGTGACGGATGCCATCCGCACCGAGGAGGCCGGCATGAACGCTTCCCGCGTCTCGGCCCTGCCGCCGGTGCGCGAGGCCCTGGTGGCGCTGCAGCACAGCTTCCGGCGCCTGCCGGGACTGGTCGCGGACGGCCGCGACATGGGCACCGTGATCTTCCCGGGCGCGGCGTTGAAGGTCTATCTCACGGCCAGTGCGGCCTGCCGGGCGGAGCGACGCCATAAACAGTTGATTTCAAAGGGAATTTCCGCTAATATCGATGATCTTCGCGCAGATCTCGAGGCGCGCGACGTCCGGGACAGCACCCGGCCGGTCGCGCCCCTGAAGCCTGCGCAGGATGCGCTGGTGCTGGACAACTCCCTGCTCTCGGTCGAAGAGGCCGTCGAGCAGGTGCTTGCCTGGTGGCAGCAGCGACAGCCCTTCGCGCACCCCGCGCAGGGCTGAACCGGGCCCGCAAGGCCTCCTACCGCGCCTGCAGCGCACGGCCTTGCGATGTGTTCAACCCAACCGTGGCCACCCGCCACACAACCTTCCGCAGGCAACGATAGAAACGCCGGCAATGGTGCCGGCGGAAACGCGCCCGCGGACCTAGGAAATACATGTCTGAATCTTTTGCCGCCCTTTTTGAAGAATCCCTGCAGCGCACCGAAATGCGCCCGGGCGAAGTCATCACCGCCGAAGTCGTGCGCGTCGAGCACAACTTCGTCGTGGTGAACGCAGGCCTCAAGTCCGAAGCCTACGTGCCCCTCGAGGAATTCAAGAACGACAAGGGCGAGGTCGAAGTCCAGGTGGGAGATTTCGTCTCCGTCGCCATCGGCTCGATCGAGAACGGTTACGGCGACACGATCCTGTCGCGCGACACCGCCAAGCGCCTGGCCTCCTGGCTGGCGCTGGAAAAGGCCCTGGAATCCGGCGAGTTCGTCACCGGCACGACCAGCGGCAAGGTCAAGGGCGGCCTCACCGTCCTGGTCAACGGCATCCGCGCCTTCCTGCCCGGTTCGCTGATCGATACGCGTCCGATCAAGGATCTGACGCCGTACGAGAACAAGACCATGGAATTCAAGGTCATCAAGCTCGACCGCAAGCGCAACAACGTGGTGCTGAGCCGCCGCGCCGTGGTGGAAGCCTCCATGGGCGAAGAGCGCGCCAAGCTGATGGAAACCCTGAAGGAAGGCTCCATCGTTCAGGGCGTGGTCAAGAACATCACCGAATACGGTGCGTTCGTGGACCTGGGCGGCATCGACGGCCTGCTGCACATCACCGACATGGCATGGCGCCGTGTCCGCCACCCCTCCGAGGTGGTGCAGGCCGGCCAGGAAATCACCGCCAAGATCCTCAAGTTCGACACCGAGAAGAACCGCGTCTCCCTGGGCCTGAAGCAGATGGGCGACGATCCCTGGCTGGGCGTGTCGCGCCGCTACCCCTCGGGCACGCGCCTGTTCGGCAAGGTCACGAACATCGCCGACTACGGTGCGTTCGTGGAACTCGAGCCCGGCATCGAAGGCCTGGTGCACGTTTCCGAAATGGACTGGACGAACAAGAACATCGCTCCGTCCAAGCTCGTGTCGCTGGGTGACGAAGTCGAAGTCATGGTCCTCGAGATCGACGAAGACAAGCGCCGCATCAGCCTGGGCATGAAGCAGTGCAAGGCCAACCCGTGGCAGGAGTTCGCGCAGAACACCAAGCGCGGCGACCGCGTCAAGGGCCCGATCAAGTCGATCACCGACTTCGGCGTGTTCGTGGGCCTGGCTGCCGGCATCGACGGCCTGGTGCACCTGTCCGACCTGTCCTGGAACGAGCCCGGCGAAGCCGCCGTGCGCAACTACAAGAAGGGCCAGGAAGTCGAGGCGATCGTGCTGGCCGTGGACGTGGACCGCGAGCGCATCTCCCTGGGCATCAAGCAGCTCGACGGCGACCCGTTCACGACCTTCGTGACGGTGAACGACAAGGGCCAGACGGTGACCGGCAAGGTCAAGACCGTCGACGCCCGTGGCGCCGAGATCGACCTGGGCGAAGACATCGTGGGCTACCTGCGCGCTTCGGAAATCTCCCGCGACCGCGTGGAAGATGCCCGCAACGTGCTGAAGGAAGGCGACGAAGTCACGGCCGTGGTGGTGAACGTGGATCGCAAGACCCGCAACATCCAGCTGTCGATCAAGGCCAAGGACATGGCCGACGAGCAAGGCGCCATGGCATCCCTGTCGCAGCAATCGGCCCGCGAAAGCGCCGGCACGACCAGCCTGGGCGCCCTGCTGCGCGCCAAGCTGGACAACTCCGACAAATAATCGGAACCTGAGCCCGCAAGGCTGAGAAAGGCCGTGCCTGCACGGCCGCAAGCGGCGGGCGCCTCGTGCGCCCGCCGCTTTTTTCCAAGTGCGCATTTCAACCCCATGCCCTGCGCCGCGTGCAAACGCCGCCTCCGGCATGGACCACTTTGTTCGCCGATCCCTGGCGCCACAGACCGGACCCCATGACCCGATCAGACCTCGTCGAAGAACTTGCCGCCCGCTTCGGCCAGCTCACGCAACGCGATGCCGAAGCCGCCGTCAAGACCATCCTGGATGCCGTGGGCGATGCGCTGGTGCGCGGCCACCGCATCGAGGTGCGCGGGTTCGGCAGCTTTTCGGTCAACCGCCGCCCGCCGCGCATGGGACGCAATCCCCGCAGCGGCGAGGCCGTGCACATCCCCGAGAAGCGCGTTCCGCATTTCAAGCCGGGCAAGGCCCTGCGCGAAGCCGTGGACCGCCGCACCGCCGAGATGGGCATCGGCGCCGCGGCCGACCCGTCCGATGCCGCCTGACGAGCGCGCCCTACCACCCCCGGCGCACGCGCGGGGGCGGGCCTGACCGTAGAATCCTCCCACCATCGAGGAGACGCATGGCATGAAGTATTTACTGTGGCTGCTCAAGGCAGCCATTTTTTTCACCCTCTTCGCCTTCGCGCTGAACAACCAGCAGGACGCGACGGTGCATTTCTTCTTCGGCACGCGCTGGACCGCGCCGCTGGTGCTGGTGGTGCTGTCCGCCTTCGCCCTGGGTGTCGCCGTCGGCGTGCTGGGCATGGTGCCCCGCTGGTGGAAGCACCTGCGTGCCGCGCGCCGCGCCGAGGCCGCACTGCCGCCCTCGCCCGCTTCCGCGCCTGCGTCCGCCCCCTCGGCAGGCAGTGCCGCTCCCGTGACCGATCTGCAGCAGCAGCCGCCCATCCATGGAATTTGACCTGAGCTGGCTCCTGCTGGGGCTCCCGCTGGCGTTCGTGCTGGGCTGGCTCGCGTCCCGCTTCGACCTGCGCCAGCTGCGCCAGGAGAACCGCCGGGCGCCCAAGGCCTACTTCAAGGGGCTGAACTACCTGCTCAACGAGCAGCAGGACCAGGCGATCGACGCGTTCATCGAGGCGGTACAGAACGACCCGGACACGTCGGAACTGCATTTCGCGCTCGGCAATCTCTTTCGCCGGCGCGGTGAATACAACCGCGCGGTGCGCGTGCACGAGCACCTGCTGTCCCGCGGCGACCTGGGCCGGGCCGATCGCGAACGCGCCCAGCATGCACTCGCGCTGGACTTCCTCAAGGCCGGCCTGCTGGACCGTGCCGAAGATGCGCTGCAGCGGCTGGAAGGCACGCCCTTCGAGGGGCAGGCCCGCATGGCGTTGCTGGCCATCTACGAACGTTCGCGGGACTGGCCGCAGGCCACGGCGATCGCGCGCAAGATGCATGGCTCCCACCAGGGTGATTTCAGCGCCCGCCAGGCCCACTATCTGTGCGAGCAGGCGCTGGCACACGCCGCCCAGGGCGACCTGGATGCGGCGCAGGCGCAGTTCGAGGAAGCGCGGGCCGCCGCGCCGGATGCGCCGCGGCCGCGCATCGAACTCGCGCGGCTGCAACAGCGCCGCGGCCACGCCGAAGCGGCCCTGGCCACGCTCCAGGAACTGGCGCGGCAGTCGCCCAGCGCGCTGCCGCTGGCCGCGCCGCTGCTGATCGAACTGGCGGCCGCGACCGGGCGCCAGGGCGACGTGCTGCATCTGCTGCAGGAGCACTATGCCCGCGCGCCCTCGCTGGACGTGCTCGATGCGATCGTGGCCATGGAAACGGCCGCGGGCGATCCCGCGCGACCGCCGCGCGACTGGTATGTGCGCCATCTGGACAAGGAGCCCTCGCTGGTCGCCGCCGCCAAGTGGCTGTCGCAGGAGAAGCTCGAACACGAGGACTTCCACCCCCAGGTGCAGCGGGCGCTCGACCAGGCCGCGAAGCCGCTCACGCGCTACCGCTGCGCGGCCTGCGGATTCGAGGCGCGGCAGCATTTCTGGCAATGCCCCGGCTGCCAGAGCTGGGACAGCTATCCGGCCCGGCGCGTCGAGGAGCTCTGAAAGCGTGTCCGCCGTCCAGGTCGCCCCCTTCGAGGGGTGCGCCGATTCACCGTAGCCTGCTCGGGTTTTCATAGCGGCGCACGCGGACCTTCCCCGTAGAATGGTCCGCACATGCCCCTGATCCTCCTCGTCCTCCTGCCATTCGTCGGCAGCGTGCTCGCGGCGCTGCTGCCCGCTAACGCGCGCAATGCCGAATCGACGCTCGCCGGCGCGGTGGCACTGTTCTGCGCGGTGCAGGCGGCGCTGTATTTTCCGGAGGTGGCGGCAGGCGGCGTGGTGCGGCAGGAGTTCGCCTGGCTGCCCTCGCTGGGCCTGAACCTCGTTCTGCGCATGGACGGGTTCGCCTGGATGTTCTGCATGCTGGTGCTGGGCATCGGTTCGCTGGTGGTGCTGTATGCGCGCTACTACATGTCGGCCGCCGATCCGGTGCCGCGGTTCTTCTCGTTCTTCCTGGCCTTCATGGGTGCCATGAGCGGCGTGGTGCTCTCGGGCAACCTGGTACAGCTGGTGTTCTTCTGGGAGCTGACCAGCCTCTTTTCCTTCCTGCTGATCGGCTACTGGCACCACCGCAAGGATGCGCGCAGCGGTGCGCGCATGGCGCTCACCGTCACGGGCACGGGCGGGCTGTGCCTGCTGGCGGGCGTGCTGGTTCTGGGACACATCGTGGGCAGCTACGATCTGGACCGGGTGCTGGCGGCAGGCGACCTGGTCCGAGGCCACCCCCTCTACCTGACCGCATTGGTACTGGTGCTGCTGGGTGCGCTGACCAAGAGCGCGCAGTTCCCCTTCCATTTCTGGCTGCCCCATGCCATGGCGGCGCCCACGCCCGTGTCGGCCTACCTGCATTCCGCCACCATGGTGAAGGCCGGCGTCTTCCTGCTGGCGCGCATGTGGCCCGTGATGGGCGGCACCGAGCCGTGGTTCTGGATCGTGGGCGGGGCCGGATTGCTCACGCTGCTGGTGGGGGGCTATGCGGCCATGTTCCAGCATGACCTCAAGGGGCTGCTGGCCTATTCCACCATCTCGCACCTGGGGCTCATCACCCTGCTGCTGGGCCTCAACAGTCCGCTGGCGGCCGTGGCCGCCGTCTTCCACATCATGAACCACGCCACGTTCAAGGCGTCGCTGTTCATGGCAGCCGGAATCATCGACCACGAAAGCGGCACGCGCGACATCCGGCGCCTGTCGGGCCTGCGGCGCATGATGCCGGTCACCTCCACCCTGGCCACGGTGGCGAGCGCGGCGATGGCCGGCGTACCGCTGCTCAACGGCTTTCTCTCGAAGGAAATGTTCTTCGCCGAGACCGTGTTCCTCGAAGCCTCGCCGTTCGTGGCCACCGCGCTGCCCGTGGCGGCCACGATCGCCGGGGTGTTCAGCGTGGCCTACTCACTGCGCTTCACGGTGGACGTCTTCTGGGGCCCGAAGGCGCAGGACCTGCCCCGCGAACCGCACGAGCCGCCGCACTGGATGCGCGTGCCCGTCGAACTGCTGGTGCTGGCCTGCCTGGTGGTCGGCATCTTCCCGGCCTGGTCGGTGGGCCGCTACCTGGCGGCCGCGGCCCTGCCGGTGGTGGGCGGCGACCTGCCCGAGTACAGCCTCGCGATCTGGCATGGCTTCAATACGCCTTTCGTGATGAGCCTGGTCGCGCTCGCGGGCGGCGCCGCGCTCTATCTGCTGCTGCGCCGCCAGCGCGAGGCGGGCCGGATCGATGCCCCCCCGCTCATCTACCGCGTGAGCGGCAAGCGCATTTTCGAGGTGCTGCTCACGCTGCTCACGCTGGCCGGCTACCGCGGCCGGCGCATGCTCGGCACGCCCCGGCTGCAGTGGCAGATGCTGTGGCTGGTCTGCGCGGCGCTGGTGGCGGGGGCATTGCCGCTGTGGTCCCGCGGCCTGCAGCTGGGCGACCGCGGCACGCTGCCGCTGTCGCCGGCCTTCGTGGCGGTCTGGATCGTCGGTTCGGTCTGCGCCGTGGCTGCGGCCTGGCAGGCGAAGTACCACCGGCTGGCCGCGCTCACGCTGCTGGGCGGCGCGGGGCTGTGCACCTGCATCACCTTCCTGTGGTTTTCCGCGCCCGACCTCGCGCTGACGCAGATCGTGGTGGAGGTCGTCACCACGGTGCTCGTGCTGCTGGGCCTGCGCTGGCTGCCGCGGCGGGACGAGCGGCTGCGGGAGGTGGCGCCCGCCGTCGGCCTGCCGAGGCTGCGCCGCGCGCGCGACCTGGTGATCTCGCTGCTGGCAGGCGGCGGGCTGGGCTGGCTGGCCTACGTGATGATGAGCCGGCCGTTCCCCGAGAGCACATCCACCTTCTTCCTGGAACGCGCGCAGTCCGAAGGCGGGGGGACCAACGTGGTGAACGTGATGCTGGTCGATTTCCGCGGCTTCGACACCTTCGGCGAGATCGTGGTGCTGGGCATCGTGGCACTCACGGTGTATGCGCTGCTGCGGCGCTTCCGCCCCGCGCGCGAGGCCATGGACCTGCCGGAGCAGCAGCGCAACATGCCTGCCGACCTGCAGACCGACCTGCTGAACCCGCGCCATGCGACCGACACCGCCGTGGGCTACCTGATGGTGCCGGCCGTACTGGTGCGGCTGCTGCTGCCGTTCACGCTGCTGGTCTCGTTCTACATGTTCATGCGCGGGCACAACCAGCCCGGCGGAGGCTTCGTGGCAGGCCTCGTGCTCTCCGTCGGCCTGCTGATGCAGTACATCATCTCGGGCACGCAGTGGGTCGAGGCCCACCTGTCCCTGTACCCGCGCCGCTGGATCGCCACCGGGCTGCTGTTCGCCCTGGGCACTGGCGCGGGCGCGCTCTTCTTCGGCTACCCCTTCCTCACCAGCCATACCGCCCACCTGCACCTGCCGGTGGTGGGCGAGATCCATGTGGCCAGCGCCCTCTTCTTCGACATCGGCGTGTTCTCGCTCGTAGTGGGCGCCACGCTGCTCATGCTGACGGCCATCGCCCACCAGTCGGTGCGCGGCCACCGCTACCACGCGCGCCTGGCGGAAGAGCGCGAGGCGGAAGAATCGGCGCAGTCCGCGCAGGCAGCCCATGCCGCCGGGAGCAGGCTGCCGGTGGCGCTGGATGGCGCCCGCGGCGGAGCCGCCGCCACGGCACCGGGAGGGAACCCCTGATGGAAATCGTTCTGGCCGTCGCGATCGGCGTGCTGACGGGCTCGGGCGTGTGGCTGGTGCTGCGCCCCCGTACCTACCAGGTCATCATGGGGCTGGCGCTGCTGTCGTATGCCGTGAACCTGTTCATCTTCAGCATGGGCCGGCTGGGCCTGGCCGTGGGCAAGGAGCCGGTGCTGGTCGAAGGCGTGCCGAAAGACCTGCTGCACTACGCGGATCCGATGCCGCAGGCGCTGGTACTGACGGCCATCGTGATCGGCTTTGCCATGACGGCGCTGTTCCTGGTGGTGCTGCTCGCCTCGCGCGGCATGTCGGGCACCGACCACGTGGACGGATCGAACTCGCGCGACGTGCAGGAGATGCCATGACCGGCGCGCCCATCGCCCCCCGCCGCCGCGTGGAACACCGCTGCACCGCAGCCAGGAGCTGCCGGTGAACGCGGCCGTGCAGGCACAGTTCTCGCACTGGATGTCGGCCGCGATGCCGCATCTGATGCTCGCGCCCATCATGCTGCCGCTGCTGACCGCGGCGCTGATGCTGCTGCTGCGCGAGGAGCGCCAGCGGCTCAAGCTGGGCATGAACCTGCTGTCCACGCTGGCCGGCCTGTGCATCGCGCTGGCGCTGCTGTTCTGGACCCATCTGGGGGGCAAGCCCGTCACGATGGGCGTGTACCTGCCGGGCAACTGGCCCGCGCCCTTCGGCATCGTGCTCGCGCTGGACCGGCTGTCGGCGCTCATGCTCGTGCTCACGGGCTTCGTCGCGCTGTGCTCCATCGTCTTCGCCGCGGCGCGCTGGCACCGTGCGGGCGTGCATTTCCACCCGCTGTTCCAGTTCCAGCTCATGGGACTGGCGGGCGCCTTCCTCACGGCGGACCTCTTCAACCTGTTCGTGTTCTTCGAGATCATGCTGGCGGCGTCGTACGGGCTGCTGCTGCACGGCTCCGGCCGCACGCGGGTGCAGGCGGGGCTGCACTACATCGCCATCAATCTCGCGGCGTCCTCGCTGTTCCTGATCGGCGTGTCGATGCTCTATGGCATCACGGGCACGCTGAACATGGCGGACCTCGCGCAGACCATCCCGCACGTGGCCGACGCCGACCGCGGCCTGCTGCACGCGGCCGCCGGCATCCTGGCCACGGCCTTCCTCATCAAGGCGGCGGTGTGGCCGCTGAACTTCTGGCTCGCACCGGCCTACAGCGCAGCGAGCGCACCGGCCGGGGCGCTGTTCGCGCTGATGACGAAGGTGGGCGTCTACACCATCCTGCGCCTGTGGACGCTGATGTTCGGCGCCGAGGCCGGCCCGTCCGCGATGTTCGGCAGCCTGTGGCTGATCGGCGGCGGTCTCGTGACCATGGCGTTCGGCGCGATCGGCATGCTGGGATCGCAGCGCATCGGCGTGCTGGCCGGCTATGCCGCCATCCTGTCGTCGGGCACGCTGCTGGCGGCCGCGGGTTTCGGGCAGAACCTGCTCACGGCAGGCCTGCTCTTCTACCTGCCCAGCTCCACGCTGGCCATCAGCGCCCTCTTCCTGCTCACCGACCTGATCGACCGCTGGCGCAACGACGGCGCCACGCTCGCGCCCCACGAGCTGGACGACGATGCCCCGTTCCTCACGCCCGAACTGGTGCCCGCCCAGCGCCTGAACCTGGACGAACAGGAGATGGTGCTGGTCGGCCGTGTCATTCCGGCGGCGGCGGCCTTCCTGGGCCTGTCCTTCCTCGTGTGCACGCTGGTGATCGCAGGCCTTCCACCGCTGTCGGGCTTCGTCGGCAAGTTCGCGATGCTCACGGCGCTGCTCAATCCCCTGGGGATCGGCACGTCGGCCGGCATGCGGGCCTCTTCGGTCGGCTGGTTGCTGTTCGGCATGCTGATTGCCACCGGCCTCATGGCACTGCTCGCACTCACCCGCACGGGCATGCGGCATTTCTGGACCACGCACGACCGCCCTGCCCCGCAACTGCGCGTGCTCGAAGGCATTCCGATCGCCCTGCTGCTGGCCTGCTGCGTGGGCCTGACGCTGCAGGCCGGCCGGGTCATGGACTTCACGCAGGCGACGGCGAACGCGTTGCATGCACCCGGAGGCTACATCGATGCGGTGATGTCGGCGCGGCCGAAGCCGGGGCCCGCCACGCCCGAAGGCACGGGCGCCACCGTAAGGAGGCTTCCCCCCGCGCCTGCGCTCGCGGGCCCTCCGGCGGCCGGCGCCGCAGCGGCGCTACCCCTGGTCGAAACCAAGGCCATGCCATGATGAAGCGCCTCTTTCCCGCACCGCTGCTGTCCGCCGCGCTGGCCGGCATGTGGCTGCTGCTCAACCACTCGACGAGCGCGGGCCACCTGATCCTTGCGGCCATCGTCGGCGTGGCGATCCCGCTGCTCACGCGCGGCCTGCGTCCGGTGCCGGTGCGCGTGCGCCGTCCCGGCGCGATCCTTCGCCTGGCGCTGTCGGTGATAGTGGATACCTCGCTCTCCAACCTGAACGTGGTGCGCTTCCTCCTGTTCAAGTCGCAGCGCAAGCATCCCTCCGGCTTCGTGCAGATTCCCCTGGACCTGCGCGACGCGAACGGCCTGGCCGTGCTGGCGGTGATCGTCTGCATCACGCCCGGCACCTCATGGGCCGAGCTGTCCCTGGACCGCTCCGTGCTGATGCTGCACGTGCTGGAGCTCGACAGCCACGAGGCCGTGATCGGCCACATCAAGCAGCGCTACGAACGCCCCCTGATGGAGATCTTCGAATCATGACGATGACCACCAGCCCCGTGCTCTCCTGGGCCCTGCCCCTCGCGCTGGCCATGCTCGCGCTGGCGATCGTGTTCGCGCTCGTTCGCATCCTCAAGGGCCCCTCGGCGCAGGACCGGGTGCTGGCGCTGGACTGCATGTACCAAAGCGGCATGCTGGCGATGCTGGTGCTGGGCATCTATTACGGCAGCACCAACTACTTCGAGGCGGCGCTGCTGATCGCGCTGCTGGGGTTCGCCAGTTCCACCGCCATGGCGAAGTTCCTGCTGCGCGGCGAGGTGATCGAATGACGCAGGCGATCCCGCTCTGGGCCGAGATCGCCGTGGCCGCGCTCGTGCTCTTCGGGGCCGCCATCGCGATGCTGGGTTCACTCAGCCTGCTGCGGCTCAAGACCTATTTCGAGCGCGTGCATGCGCCTTCGATCATCGCCACCATGGGCTGCTGGTGCATCATGCACGGCACGCTGCTGTACTTCTCGGTCGCGGGCCACGGCCTGGCCCTGCATCCGCTGCTGATCGCGCTGTTCGTCGCGGTCACGGTGCCGGTGACCACCATCTTCCTCATGCGCGCCGCACTGTTCCGCGCCCGGCGCGCGGGCCGGGACGTGCCGCCCAGCCTCAGCCGCCGGACGGACGCCACCGCGTCCCAGCGCGACTCCTGACGGCCGCACGCAGCGGCCCGTGCAGGGCCGCGTGCGAGGCCGCTCACGCCTCGGCCGCCATCAGGTCGTGCCGCCGAACCCGCCGCCACCGGGCGTGTGGATCTCGAACACGTCGCCCGCCCGCATTTCCGCCTGGCCGATATGGTCCAGCGCCTCCACGCGGCCATCCGCCCGCACGACCCGGTTCACGCCCGGTTGCCCGGCCGCGCCCCCGGCCATGCCGAAGGCCCCGGCCTTGCGCCCGTTGGAAAGGATGCTGGCCGTCATCGGCTCCAGGAAGCGGATGCGGCGCACCCCGCCGTCGCCTCCGCGCCACCGTCCGGCGCCGCCCGAGCCGGGCCGCAGTGCGAAGCTCTCCAGCCGCACGGGAAAGCGGAACTCCAGCACTTCCGGATCGGTGAGCCGCGAATTGGTCATGTGGGTCTGTACCACGCTGGTTCCGTGAAAACCCCCTGCCAACGCACCCGCGCCATCGAAGAGCCCGCCCGCACCGCTGCCGCCGGCAACGGTTTCGTAGTACTGGAACCGCTCGTTGCCGAAGGTGAAGTTGTTCATGGTGCACTGGCTGCCCGCCGATACGCCCAGGGCGCCCAGCAAGGCATTGGTGATGCATGTGGATGTCTCGACGTTGCCGGCCACCACCGCGGCCGGAGGCAGCGGGTTCAGCATGGAGCCCGGCGGGATGATGACCTGCAGCGGCTTGAGGCAGCCCGCGTTCAGGGGAATGTCGTCATCCACCAGGCAGCGGAAGACATACAGCACCGCGGCCATGCACACCGCGGTGGGCGCGTTGAAGTTGTTGGGCTGCTGCGGCGAAGTGCCGGTGAAGTCGATCACCGCACTGCGCTGCGCGGCATCGATGCGTACCGCGACCCGGATGCATGCGCCGTTGTCGAGGGCCAGCGTGTAGGCACCCTCGGGAACGCGCGCGGCCAGCCGCGCGATGGCCCGCCGCACGGATTCCTCCGCGTTGTCCTGAACGTGGCCCATGTAGGCCTGCACGACGGGCAGGCCGAATTGCGCGACCATCCTGCGCAGTTCCTGCGCGCCCTTCTCGTTGGCGGCGATCTGCGCCTTCAGGTCGGCGAGGTTCTGCTGGGGGTTGCGGGCCGGGTACTCGCCGCCGGACAACAGGGCGAGCATCCCGGACTCGCGCAGCACGCCGTCCTCCACCAGCTTGACGTTGTCGATCTGCACGCCCTCTTCCTCGATGCGCGTGGAAAAGGGCGGCATCGAGCCCGGCGTGGCACCACCCACGTCCGCGTGGTGGCCCCGGCTGCCCACGTAGAAGGAGGGGCGGGCGGTTTCCGCATCCGCCCCCTCCTCCAGGTACACGGGCGTGATCACGGTGATGTCAGGCAGGTGCGTGCCGCCATGGTAGGGGTCGTTCAGCACGTACACGTCGCCGGGCCGCATGCGGCCGGCGTTGCGCGCGATCACCGTGCGGATGCTTTCGCCCATGCTGCCCAGGTGCACGGGCATGTGGGGCGCGTTGGCGATGAGCTGGCCTTCGGCATCGAACAGCGCGCAGGAGAAGTCCAGCCGCTCCTTGATGTTGACCGAATGGGCGGTGTTCTGCAGTTGCAGCCCCATCTGCTCGGCGATGTTCATGAACAGGTTGTTGAAGACCTCCAGCAGCACCGGGTCCACCGTCGTGCCGGCCGCATGGCGCTCCGCGCGGGGCAGGCGGCGCTCCAGCACGAGATGGTCCTGCGCGGTGAGACGGGCTTCCCAGCCGGGCTCCACGACGGTCGTGGAGGTGCGCTCCGCGATGATGGCCGGGCCCTGCAGCACGTCACCCGGGCGCATGTCGTCGCGCACGACCAGCGCCGCCTCGTGCCAGCGAGTGTCACCGTCCGCGCCCTCGGTATAGACGCGCACCGTGCTCCGGCGCGGCACCTCGCGTGGCGGATGGAGCGGGTGCAGGCTCTCGGCCGGCGCGTCGCCCGGCGCGATGGCCTCCACCGACACGGCCTCCACCACCATCGCCCGGCCCGCCATGAGGAAGGCGAAACGCTGCCGGTAGGCGGCCTCGAACGCGGCCCGGACTTCCGCAGGGCTGCCGAAGGGGACGGCCAGCGCGGTGTCGGATCCGGCATAGCGCACGTGCATCCTGCGCAGCACGCAGGCTGCTCCCGCCTGCGCCCCCGGCCCCTGGGCGTGCAATTCCTCCTGCGCGCGGCCAGCCAGCAACACCAGGGCCGCTTCCACTGCCGGCCACTGCTGCGGGTCCAGCGGTACTTCCAGCGCCTGCTCGCGGATCACGCTCTGGTCCGCCAGGCCCATGCCATAGGCCGACAGCACGCCGGCCAGCGGATGCACGAAGACGCGCTGCATGCCCAGCGCATCGGCCACCAGGCATGCATGCTGCCCTCCCGCCCCGCCGAAACACTGCAGCGTGTATGCGGTGATGTCGTAGCCGCGCGCGACCGAGATCTTCTTGATGGCGTTGGCCATCTGCTGAACCGCGATCCGGATGAAGCCGTGCGCCACGTCCTCGGGCGCGCGGCCGGTGCGGTTGGCCCACTCGCCGAAGCGCTCGCGCACCACGGCCGCATCGAGCGCTTCGTTGCCGGCGGGGCCGAAAACCTGCGGGAAGTGCGCGGGCTGGATCTTGCCCACCATGACGTTGGCATCGGTCACGGCCAGCGGGCCGCCGCGCCGGTAGCATGCCGGGCCCGGATGCGCGCCGGCGCTCTCGGGGCCCACGCGGAAGCGCGCGCCGTCGTAGTCCAGCAACGAGCCGCCTCCCGAGGCCACGGTATGGATGCCCATCATGGGTGCGCGCATGCGCACGCCGGCCACCTGCGTCTCGAACTCGCGCTCGAACTCCCCCGCGAAATGGCTCACGTCGGTGGATGTGCCCCCCATGTCGAACCCGATCACCCTGTCGAATCCGGCCGCCACGGCGGTGCGGGCCATGCCCACGATGCCGCCGGCAGGGCCCGAGAGGATCGCGTCCTTGCCCTGGAAGCGGCGCGCGTCGGAGAGTCCGCCGGACGACTGCATGAAATACAGGGGTACGCCCGGCATCTCGGCCGCGACCTGCTCCACGTAGCGCCGGAGGATGGGCGACAGGTAGGCGTCCACCACGGTGGTGTCGCCGCGGCTGACGAACTTCATCAGCGGGCTGGTGGCATGCGAGGTGCTCACCTGCGTGAAGCCGGCCTCGCGCGCCAGCCGTGCCGCCGCGGCCTCGTGCGCGGTGAAGCGCCAGCCGTGCATGAACACGATGGCCACGCTGCGCAGCCCCGCGTCATGCGCTGCCCAGAGGCGCTCGCGCAGGTGCGCTTCGTCCAGCGACTGCTCGACCTCGCCCTGTGCACCCACGCGCTCCTGCGCCTCGATGACGCGTTCGTAGAGCAGCTCGGGCAGCACGATGTGCCGGTCGAACAGGCGCGGCCGGTGCTGGTAGGCGATGCGCAGCGCATCGCGGAAGCCGCGCGTGGTGACCAGCAGCGTGGGCTCGCCCTTGCGCTCCAGCAGCGCGTTGGTGGCCACCGTGGTGCCCATCTTCACGCACTCCACGCGGTCGGGCGTAACCGGCGCGCCGGGCGGCAGCCCCAGCAGGTGGCGGATGCCCGCCACGGCCGCATCGCGGTAGTGCTCCGGGTTCTCCGACAATAGCTTGTGCGTGGCCAGCGTGCCGTCGGGTCCGCGCCCGACGATGTCGGTGAAGGTGCCTCCGCGGTCCACCCAGAATTGCCAGCTGTTTCCTGCCATGGTGCTCCTCGTACAGATTCCGCCCGGCGGCACGTGCATTCACGGCCTCCGGTTTCCATAATGTAGGTGCCCGCAGGGATCATGCCCGGTCCTGCCCCGTTCCATCCCCTCCTTCCATCCATGCATACTGCCGCACCCGCCGTTTCCCGAACGCTCCTCCTCGATGCGACCGAGCCGCGCACGCTTGATGACTGGCTCGCGCGACTCACCGCGCCGGACTGGCGGGGCCGCTTCGTGGAAGGCTGGCTTTTCGAAGGCCCGGAGGCACGGCGTGCGGCCGAAGGGCGGCTCACCGCCGCCGGCGTGCATGCGCGGCTGCGCAGCGCCTACAAGCCGCTCGTGCACTGGTTCATCGAGGAACTGCCCGCCAGCCCCTCCGGCGAGCCCCCGGTGGCCGCCCTGGTGCGTTATCCGGTCCATCCCGGTGCAGGCACTCAGCGTTTTCTGCTGGAGGCCTACCCGCTCGCCGCCCTGGTTCCAGGGTGCGAAATCTCCTTCGAGGCCGGTGGCAGCGATCTGCATTACGAGGTGGCCCTGACCTTCGCCGGCGGAGCGACGCAAACGCACCGGGTGTTCGCGCCGAACCAGTTGCGCCCGGATGTGCTGGGCGTGCCACAGCTCAGTCCCACCGGCTGGCTGCGTGCAGGCCGCTCGGAAGGCGCGGGCGACCTGCTGGACGCAAGCCAGGCCACGGAATTCGAAAGCCTGTTCTGGCGCGCGGTAGAGGCCGTGCAATCCCATCCGTGGCCGAAGCAGGAGCCCTATTTCGAGCGGCTGGACCTGCGCGTGGACCTGCCCGGCTACGAGTGCCCGCTGGACGTACCCCACGAATGCATCAGCACCTTCGAGGCGGTGCACGAGGACCTGTACTTCGGGATGCTCGAACTCTTCCAGCGCCACGCGGGCCGGCCGCAGGGCAACCGCCTGCTGCAGCCGGGGCAGCTCGTGCCCGACGTCCGGGCATGCGGGCCCGGGGCACCGCCCCGGATGCGTGTGGAGGTCCGGCCTTTCGACACCGCCGCGCAGGACGCTTGCGCATGGGAGGACGCGGGAGCCGGTCAACCGCTGGAGGCCCTGGACAAGGCCCCTGCGCCCGCGCGCATCGCCCGGGAACTGGAGCAACTGGGCGGCGAAACCTTCGGCGCGCACTCGCGCCAGGGCCGTGGTGTCTGGGGGCGCTACCTGCACGGCAATCGCGCTCCCGTGCTCGTGAGCGGCGGACAGCACGCGAACGAGACATCCGGCGTGGTCGGCGCGCTGCGGGCGGCCTGGGCACTGAAGGCGCAGCCGGGCGCGCACTTCGCGCTGATCCCGCTGAAGAATCCCGACGGCTATGCACTGCACCGGGAGCTGGGGGCCCAGCACCCGAACCACATGCACCACGCCGCACGCTACACCGCCCTGGGCGACGACGTCGAGTACCGCGAGAGTGCTCCATGGTTCGAACGGGAGGCCCTCGAACAGGGCCTGGCGCTCTCCGGCGCACAGCTGCACCTCAATCTGCATGGCTACCCATCCCACGAATGGACCCGGCCGCTCAACGGCTACGTGCCCCGCGGCTTCGATCTGTGGACCATTCCCAAGGGGTTCTTCCTCATCCTGCGCCACCATGCCGGCTGGGAATCCCGCGGCAGGGCCTTGCTGGAACGCGTGGCCGCCGAGCTGCTGCGGGTGCCCGGGCTGCCGGAATTCAATGCCCGGCAGATCGCCCTGTACCAGCGCCACGCGGGCCCGCTGCCGTTCGAACTCATCGACGGCACCGCCTGCGTGCAGTCGGAGGTGCAGCGCGGCGCCCCCGTCACGCTCATCACGGAGTTTCCCGACGAGACCATCCATGGGGAGGACTTCCGCTTCGCCCATACGGTGCAATGCGCGGCGGTGCTGGCGGCGGAACGGGCCTGGCAGGACATCATGGCCGGCGCCTGATGGCCACCTGCCGGGACGCAAGGAGGCCTGGCACGGGACATGCATAGCACCAGGGCGATGAAGGGGGCATCCGGGTCGCACCCGAGATGCCCTTCCCTGGTGCCCCGCTTACATTCGATGCGCCCCTGGCGGCCTGTGTCGGCGTTCGCGCGGTACCGGGCCGCACAGCCTTTCCTGGATGACCTTTCCTTCCGGAGCACCTATGCAGCGCAGAGCCGTTCCTCTTCTCGCCCTCGCCCTGGCCGGCGTCCTTTCCGCAACGCCATCCGCCGCGCAGGTCCGCTGGGACCTCGCGGCCGCGTATCCGGCCACCAACTTCCACACCGAGAACCTGATGCAGTTCGCCAAGGACGTGGAAGCCGGGACCGGCGGCAAGCTGCGCATCACGGTGCATGCGAACGCTTCGCTCTTCAAGGCCAACGAGATCAAGCGCGCGGTCCAGGGCGGCCAGGCGCCCGCGGGCGAGATCCTGTTGCCCAACTTCGAGAACGAGAACCCCGTCTTCGGCGTGGACGGCATTCCCTTCCTCGCCACCTCCTACGCCGAATCCCGCCACCTGTACGAAGCCCAGAAGCCCGTGCTGGAGCGCCTGCTGGGCGCGCAGGGGTTGCGCCTGCTCTACACGGTGGCCTGGCCGCCGCAGGGCATCTACAGCAAAAAGGAAATCGCATCCGTGGCGGACCTGCGCGGCATCAAGTGGCGCGCCTACAGCCCTGCAACGGCAAAAATAGCCGAGCTCATCGGCGCGCAGCCGGTGACGATCCAGGCCGCGGAACTCTCGCAGGCGATGGCCACGGGCGCGGTGGAGTCCATGATGACCTCCGGCTCCACCGGCTACGACAGCAAGCTCTACGAGAGCATCAAGTATTTCTACGACACGCAGGCCTGGCTGCCGAAGAACGCCGTCATCGTGTCGCGCAAGGCCTTCGATGCGCTCGACAAGCCCGCGCAGGACGCGCTGCTCAAGGCCGCCGCGGAGGCCGAGGCGCGCGGCTGGAAGGTGAGCGCGGACAAGAACGAGTGGTACAAAAAAGCCCTGGCCGACAAGGGCATGAAGATCCTGCCGCCGCCGGCCAAGCTCACGGCCGACCTGCGCCAGGTGGGCGACGTGATGCTGGCCGACTGGCTGCGCAAGGCAGGCCCCGACGGCGAAGCCATCATCGCGGCCTACCGCAAGTCCGCGCCGGCCGCCGCGGCGAAGTGAGGCGGCCGTGCGTCGCTTCCTCGACCGGCTGTACCTCGCGGCAGGCGCTCTGGGCGCCGCCTGTGTCGCACTGATCTGCGCGCTCATGATCGCCCAGAGCATCCTGCGCGAGGCGGGCGTGCGCACCGGCGCGCTGAACGACGTGGTCGCCTGGCTCTGCGCGGCCGCCGCCTTCTTCGCCATGGCCCATGCCTTCAAGCACGGGGATTTCGTGCGCGTCACCCTGCTGCTGGAAAAGCTGTCCCCGCGCCCGCGCCGCGCCCTGGAGCTGGCGGCGCTCGCCATCGGCACGGTGGCGACGGCCTATCTCGCCTGGTCCGCCTGCCTGTTCACCTACGAGAGCTGGGAATTCAACGACGTGGCCCAGGGCCTGCTGCCGCTGCCGATGTGGATTCCCCAGCTGAGCTTCGCCATCGGCTCGGTGCTGCTGCTCGTGGCGGTGCTGGACGAATTCCTGATCGTGCTGCGCGGCGGCACGCCGAGCTTCGTGCGCGCGGTCGAGGAGCGCCACGCACGCGGGGACTTCTCCGCCGACATCTGAGGCGCCACCGTTACCGAGCATCCCGGCTGCGCCGTGCGCAGCAGAAAGACCAGTGCCATGGACATCCTGATGGTGGGCGGCATCCTGTTGCTGCTGATGATCGTGCTGCTCGCGGGCGGCGTCTGGATCGCGATGACCCTGGCCATCTGCGGCTGGGTCGGGCAGGCCTTCTTCACCAGCACCCAGCCCGGCAAGAACCTGTTCTCCGCCTTCTGGGAGAGCAACGCGAGCTGGGAACTGGCCGCCCTGCCCCTCTTCATCTGGATGGGAGAGATCCTGTTCCGCACGCGGCTGAGCGAGGAGATGTTCGAAGGCTTGCGGCCCTGGCTCAACCGGGTACCGGGCCGGCTGATGCACACCACCATCCTGGGCTGCGGCATCTTCGGCTCGGTGTCGGGATCCTCGGCCGCCACCTGCGCCACCATCAGCAAGGTCGCCCTGCCGGAATTGCTGCGGCGCGGCTACGACGAGCGCCTGGCACTCGGCTCCCTGGCCACGGCCGGCACGCTGGGCATCCTCATACCGCCCTCCATCACCATGGTGGTGTATGCGGTGGCCGCCGATGCCTCCATCATCCGCATCTTCCTGGCCGGCTTCCTGCCGGGGCTGCTGCTCAT